>JALOQS010000010.1 GCA_025459355.1 Pirellula sp. | reverse complement strand
ATCGGGACGACTTCTAAGGATGACGTGTACGTGATTGGAAAGAATCGCGTAGTTAAGAACATCGATAGAGAAGACAGAGGCGAGCGCTTCGAATCGTCGCCGGATCCATTCACGACGATAGGAGTAATCAATGCCCGAGACATCGTCGTCTCCGGCAAGGAACGCTCTCCGGACGCATCGCTGCACACAGTGTACTATAGCGATCTCGTCGTACCTAAACTGTTCGGAGCGTTTGGGTCGCACCATGATTTTTCTCCATTAGAAATAGGGATTTGGGAACATGATACCGAACAAAAAAAGGAATGTCAACAAACAGTGGATGGCACTATATGCTGGGGGGCGTGGGTGGTGGGGTTAAACTTCGATGCGGTCTTTGGGCTTTCTTTTGCTCTTCTTTTCAGGAGCCTTTTCTTTGTCCTTGCCGCTGTCGCTACTCGACGCCCCCTCTATGTCACCTTTATCACCCTTCGATTTTTCTTCGCCAGGAACTTTTTCTTCCGCTTGCGTGGACTCTCGCAACTTTTTCTCTAACTCTTGGTTGGCTTGCTCAAGCTTTGCTACTCGCTCATTGAGCAATCTCAATTGTGTCGAGATCGAAATGTTTTGCTCCGTGAGCTTCTCTAGCATGACTTGCAACTCCGCACGCTGCTCCACGTTTCGATCTTCTAATTCGCTCGAGTTCGCTCGCTTCTCGGATACAACCGATGGACTTGGCTCTGATGGTACTGGCTTTAAGTTTTGCTGTGTCTCTTGCTCTGTCTCGCTCGCGTTGCTGATTGGCTCTCCCGTTGGTTGTACCGGATTCGAAGATTCTTCTGTCTCGGGAACTTGTTTACTAGGAGCGGTTTGCGCCTCCGTCGCTGGAGCTGCAGAGTCAGAGGACAGTACCCGCGCTGACATCACTCGCCCACCGTCGGGAAGCTGCAATTGATCGTAAAAGGCTCGCCTGGCCTCGGGAGGGAGACCTTCTAGTGAAATGTCTTCTTGTCGTGGCTGCGGAGGACGGAAATCCTCAATAACCAGCCCCGACTGCTCCATACGCTGTACCGATCCCGGAGTAATCAAGCCCGGTGTTCCCAACCCTCTACCGATCTCTTGAACGTCCGCAAAATTAGGAGTCAAGGGCGCGACTGGCTTGGGCGCATCATTCGGTTTCACCAGATTCCAACCAGCAGCTTGACCAGATGCTGTACCTGATGCCCTCGCATCTGGCAAAACTGGATTTGATGGATTGCTGGCCCCTTGTCCGATATTCGCCCCTTGTTCGACCGTCGCTGGGCGTCGAGGTGGAATCGTCTCGTAGATTGTTGCTGAGGCGTCCGACCGAGGTGCATAACGCAAAGCTGGGGCTGGCAGCGGTTGGTTATAGCTCGGTTGCACTTGATGGTAGCTCGGTTGCAATTGGTAGCTCGGCTGCAATTGATGGTATTGGACGACCGGGGGGGCACTTTGAACAGAAGGTGCCTGGCCTTGATAAGTGTAAACTGGCGTGCTCGGAACGGAGTACGGATTAGGGGCTGTGTATCGGTTCTGAACGGTTTGCCCACATGCATACGAAGCCGCTAGCAACGATAGGGCTATTGGTGTTACCCGAACGCAACAAGGCAGAACGTATAAAAGGGATTGATTTGATAGCTTTCTCATTGACCTAGCCTTTGTGACCACCAGAATTGGATCTCGTTACAGGGACCATGATTATAGTTTCCAATGCCACGGTTTCTGAGAAAATTGACCTGTTTTTGGGAAGGAACGGCTGTTTCGGATCGATTTTATGTGACCTTATGTGGTAAGGTCCCCACGCGGCTGGCGTCGAAATTTCGAACCTATAACGTTGATTTTCTTGGAGCTGGAATGCACTCAATCAAATTCATGAGCCTTATCGCTATGTGTGCGACAAGCTGTTTGGCTTTGCTATTGCCTGCGATAGGGGTCGTACCTTTTCCCAAGCAGCTATCGGGGATTAACACGCCAGGTGTAAACGCCTTGCCAAACGCCGGGGAAATGACCGGAACTCAAAACTTCGGAGGAGCTTCCATGCCTGGACTCCCGATTTCAACGTCCGGTGTGCCCGGCTTTCCGAGTTCCCCAACCTTGGCCGGGGTGGAATTGCCCCAGGGGCCCGATGCGACCACAACGCAGTCTGCTGGCATTAATGGTATATCGAAGTACGATACGTTAGGCTTTGGTATTTGGCTTCTTCTGGTCCCGATATGGCTGTTGTCATTGGTTGTATGGAGCGTTACGCCGACTTCCACAAATCGGTCCAAATAGGTGCAGCGAATTGTTTCATTCGAGGCTCGTTTTCATCCCCCGTTGCAATCCCTCCGATCGATCCTGAATAGCTAGGACTCAATCACAACGTAAAAATGCTAGGTATCATTCGGTGCGAGACTCCTCCAATCCCTTCTCCACCAAGTGTTTTCAGCCAGGAGCCATCGATTATGAGTTTTTTGGCAGACAACAGTGGGAGGTGTTCGCCAAGCATTGCCGCAATCAAAGAGGCTGTTCGCTTATCGTCGGGCCACACGGAACGGGCAAGTCAACGCTCTTAAGAACATTGGCCAAGGAGCTTATTCGGCTTGAGCCTGAGATTCGAATTGAGTCTTTGTTTTTGAATCGCGACCATAGATCGGCGCAACATTTCGTTCAATCATTCTCAAGATGGCGATTCTTTGACTTAGTTTTGCTCGATGGATTTGAGCAATTGTCGATCCTGCGAAGGCTGCAGGTCTGTTTTTCTGCCAGGCGGCGCCGGTTGCCAGTCATTGCAACATCGCACAGCCCATTCTTCGGTTGCTCGGTTTTGTGGAAGACGTCAGTCGATGAAACGACTGAGCGATGGATTTTATCTAAGCTACTGGAAAAGCAGTCTCCTGATTTGTTAAACCGCGCGATCGATTCGGAGCATTGGCGAGCGTCGCGCGAGAAGCATAAGCAGAACTTGAGAGAATCCCTCTTTGACATGTACGATTGGTGGTCACAACATGATAAGCCTGTTTCATAATGGACAGATTATTCTAGAGTCTGGCGTTGCGTCGAATGTGTGCGTGATTTGCCGGGAAGGGCATATCGACTACATCGGGCCGATGCCATCGGAGTTGCCGCCCCAAACGGAGCTGATATCTCTTCAAGGCGGCTATCTCGCTCCTGGATTTGTTGATATTCACGTCCACGGCGGACGAGGCCACGACTTTATGGATGGGACTGAGCTGGCTATACGAGAGGCTTCTCGTGCGCATTTGCAACACGGCGTTACATCCCTCTTTCCAACTTGCACCACCGCCACTCATCTGCAGATTATGCAGATGCTCCGAGCGACAAAGAGAGTCATAGAACAACGCGATGCACCGGACTCGAATTCTAAATCGCATTCCGATTTGCCGAGAATTCACGGAGTCCATCTTTACGGTCCCTATTTTGCAGAAGATAAGGTAGGCTGCCATACCAAGTCAGGCTGTCGAATACCAACGGTCGAAGAAGCGGTCGAGTATTTTGCAACAGGCATTATAAAGATTGCCACTTGTGCTGCCGAATTGGAGGGAGCGGCTGACTTCTATCGCATGGCATCACGTAACGGATGTCTGATTACATGCGGGCACTCCAATTCCAGTTGGGGAGAGATGGATGCTGCGTTTCAGTTAGGGATGCGGCATGTTGATCATTTTTGGTGCGCGATGAGCTCGGTCGTATCGTTACGCCCAAGGTTTGGATTCCCCATGCAGGCTAGCATGGCAGAGTACGTGCTGAGCAATCCCGAGATGAGCACTGAGGTTATTGCTGATGGCTGTCATCTTAGCCCCGAATTAATTCGATTCGCTTGGCAGATGAAGGGATGCCATCGGCTTTGCCTAGTGAGTGATTGCAATCGAGCGTTGGATATGCCTTCGGGCCGATATGCTTTTGGTGATCAAAAGGACGAGAATTGGATCTATAGCGATGGAACAGTGGGGCGCACCCAAGAGGGCGGTCTCGCCAGTTCGGTCATGGCACTCGATTCGATGGTAAGAAACGTGGCGACATCAACTGACATTCCACTGCATGAAATCATTCGCATGGCGTCATTGACACCGGCCGAAAGAACAGGCATAGCCACTCAAGTAGGTAGTATTTCTGTTGGCAAGAAAGCGGATTTCGTAACTTTATCGAACCAACTGGAAGTGGAGCATGTCTACTTATCCGGTCGCATCGTACACAAGCTCGATAAGTGAGAGTCCTGGCAAAATCTGGGCAGTGTGATACATTCGGTGTTGGCACTGGTTGGTTTCGTTTTGGTCCTTAAACGTTGAAGATACAGGGAATTATGGCACTGCAGATTTACATATCCGGAAAGTTCTACGACAAAGAAAACGCGAAGATCAGTGTCTACGATCACGGGTTGTTGTATGGCGATGGCGTGTTCGAAGGCATGCGGAGTTACTCCGGCAAAGTGTTTCGCATGAAGGAGCACATTGATCGCTTGTATGAATCTGCTAATGCCATTTGTTTGAGCATCCCGATGTCCAAGGCGGACATGGAGGCGGCTGTATACGAGACGTTGACCAAGAACGGTTTAATCGATGCTTACATTCGTTTGGTGGTCACCCGTGGGGCAGGTTCTTTGGGACTGGACCCCAATCAAACGAGCGATCCGCAAATCATCATCATTGCGGATTCCATCAAGTTGTACCCTGCCGAGTTTTATGACAAGGGGCTAAAGATCGTGACTGCCTCGACGATTCGTAATCACCCGGCTGCGTTTAGCCCTCGCGTCAAGTCGCTGAACTATCTCAACAACATCATGGCAAAAATCGAAGGGCTTCGTGCAGGCTGCATCGAAGCCGTGATGCTCAATCACAAAGGCGAGGTCGCGGAGTGCACCGGCGACAACATCTTTATCGTCAAGCACGGGGTGTTAATGACCCCACCAAAGGACGCGGGCATCCTGGAGGGGATAACCCGTAACGCGATCTTGGACCTCGCCAAGAGTCATGGCATCACAGCGTTTGAGCAAACGATGACTCGCCATGATCTTTACGTTGCAGACGAGTGCTTTTTGACAGGCAGTGCAGCGGAAGTGATACCAGTTGTGGATATTGATGGCCGAACAATTAGCGGTGGGAAAGTTGGACCAATCACCGAGAAGCTTATTGCGGCGTTCAAGGAACTGGTGAGGAAGTAGACTTCGTTTGAATTCCCAGACGTAGTTCAAAAACCGCGATCGAACACCTCGAATCAAAGCTATATCGCTCCGTGACGCCAGTAAGATTCTCGTGAATCTTACTGGGTTGATTTAGTGACCATATTGCGACTAGCTATTGGTTGCCGTCATCAAAGCTGAGCCCATGGTTAATCCTGGAGCCGGTAGAGTGCTTGAACCTCGCAGGTAGATATCGATCGCTCGGGCCGCTCCGCGACCTTCGTTGATAGCCCAAACGACTAGCGATTGGCCTCGTCGACAATCGCCTGCCGCAAAGACTCCCGGCAAGTTGGTGGCGAATTTCCCATGTTCAGCTTTGTAGTTGCTTCGTGGATCATATTCCAGCCCCAGAATCTCCGACACGTAGTTCTCGGGGCCTAAGAATCCCATGGCCAGCAGAACTAAGTCTGCGCCGATGATTTCTTCGCTCCCGGCAACCTCTTCCATGGTCATCCTGCCGTCTTGTTTAACCCACTTGACGCGAACCGTTTTGATTCCCGTCACGTTCCCGTTTCCATCGTCGACGAATTCTTTGCTGAGAATGCAATACTCGCGAGGGTCATTACCAAACTTGAAAATGGCTTCTTCGTGTCCATAGTCACTTCGGAAGACACGCGGCCATTGGGGCCATGGGTTGTCCGCGGCTCGCGATTCGGGTGGCTTGTCGAGCAATTCAAAATTGACTAGCTCGCTGCATCCGTGTCTCAGGCTCGTTCCTATGCAGTCGCAACCGGTATCACCACCACCAATCACAACAACACGTTTTCCTTTTGCGGAAATATAGTTGCCATCTCCATGTTGTGTGTCGAGCAAGCTCTTTGTGTTGGCCGACAAGAACTCCATCGCAAAATGAACTCCCTTGAGCTGACGTCCGGGAATTGGCAAGTCTCTCGGTTTCGTTGCGCCAGTTGCAAGAAGCACAGCATGATTTTCCGCCATGAGCTGCTTGGGATCCACCGTCCGTCCGACATCGGCGTTGGTAACAAACTTGACCCCTTCGGCTTCCATGAGTTCCAAGCGGCGTTTTACAACATCTTTTTCCAGTTTCATGTTAGGAATACCGTACATGAGCAGACCGCCGATCCGATCCGATCGCTCGTATACCGTAACATGGTGGCCCACTTTGTTTAATTGGTCCGCGGCGGCCAAACCTGCGGGACCGCTGCCGATGATAGCCACGGTTTTGCCGCTTCGAACGCTAGGCGGATTGGCTTTAACCCATCCTTTTTTGAACCCATTATCGATGATGGCGTTTTCGATATTCTTGATCGTGACCGGCGGATTCGTGATCCCCAGCACACACGCACCTTCGCAGGGAGCGGGGCAGACTCTCCCCGTGAACTCTGGAAAGTTGTTTGTTTTGTGAAGTCGATCCAACGCATCTTGCCACCGGCCTTGATACACCAAATCGTTCCATTCCGGAATCAAATTGTCGATCGGGCAGCCGGTTGTTGACTGACAGAACGGGACTCCGCAATCCATGCAGCGTGCACCTTGCGTTCTAAGATGTTCTTCTGTCGGTTCGGTATAGATTTCGCCAAAGTCCTCAAGCCGAACAATTGGCAATCTCCACTCTACCTTCTTGCGTTCAAACTCTTTGAATCCGGTTGGCTTTCCCATAATGCTTGTAGTGTTGGATTTGAGTTATGGTTTAGGTTTGCTCGCCGCTCGGTAACGATGGCGATCTTAGGTGCAATGTTTTGCCATAGCTCCGGCGGAGACTTTGGCAAGAAATCGGCTCTCAAAAGGAGCCACAAATCGTTCTCTCGTACGTTGTAAAGTTCATGGTTAGACAGGCTCTAAACATTCGCCATTTCCGACTTCGCTTTCTTCATTTCAAGAAGAACCCGTTTGTAATCAGTCGGCATAACTTTAACAAACTTTGTAACGCTCTTCGTCCAGTCACTTAGCAATTCGCTTGCAACGGTCGAACCGGTAAACCCAGAGTGGTTCGAAATCAACGAGTGCAACTCATCAATATCCGATTGGTCCACAACGGGTTCCAATTCGACTGTGCCAAGGTTGCATTGAATTCGGAAGCTCTCCATGTCCATCATCACATAGGCAACGCCACCGCTCATGCCCGCAGCAAAATTACGTCCCGTCTCACCAAGAATCACTACGCGACCGCCGGTCATATATTCACAGCCATGGTCGCCAACCCCTTCGATAACAGCCGAGCAACCGGAGTTTCGAACGGCGAACCGCTCCGCAGCACGGCCTCGAAGATAGATCTCTCCGCTCGTCGCGCCGTACAAGCACACGTTGCCGACGATGATGTTGTCTTCTGCCGGGAAAGTAGCTTTCGGGGATGGATAAACGATGATCCGACCACCCGACAAACCTTTACCGACATAATCATTTGCATCACCCTCGAGTTCCAGCGTCACGCCATGTGCGAGGAATGCACCAAAACTTTGTCCGGCTGATCCTGTAAACTTGATATGGATCGTGTCGGTGGGCAATCCCTCGTGTCCATGGCGTTTCGAAATCTCATTGCTGAGAATCGTGCCGACGGTCCGATTGATATTGATAATGGGTAGCTCAAGCTTGATCGGCTTTTTGGTTTCTACCGAATCCATACACTTGGGCAAAAGCACCGTAATGTCGAGCGACTTATCCAAGCCGTGGTCTTGGACATCAACGCATCGAACTTGAACATCTGGATTTGGCTTTTTAGCTGGTGCCAAAATGGGGGTTAGGTCCAGTCCATCAGCTTTCCAGTGTTTGATCGCCGCATCCACTTTGAGACAATCGGTTCGTCCAACCATTTCGTCGATCGATCTAAAACCAAGCTTTGCCATGATCTCGCGAGCGTCTTCGGCCACCATGAACAGATAGTTCACGACGTGTTCCGGCTTGCCTGCAAATTTCGCCCGCAGCTCGGGATCTTGTGTTGCGATGCCGACTGGGCAGGTATTCAAATGGCATTTTCGCATCATGATGCACCCGAGCGTGATCAGAGGAGCGGTTGCAAAACCAAACTCTTCCGCACCGAGTAACGCGGCGATGACAACATCTTTGCCCGTTTTCAATCCACCGTCGGTTTGCAATCGGACTCGGCTACGCAGGTTGTTAAGCACCAATGTTTGGTGTGTTTCTGCAATCCCCAATTCCCATGGCAGCCCGGCATGTTTGATACTCGTTAAAGGTGAAGCACCCGTTCCCCCCGTGTCACCGGAGATGAGAATGTGATCTGCGTGAGCTTTTGCAACGCCAGAAGCGACCACGCCAACCCCAACTTCGCTGACCAATTTAACACTCACGCGAGCGGCTCGGTTTGCGTTCTTCAAATCGTGAATCAACTGAGCTAAATCTTCGATCGAATAAATGTCATGGTGAGGTGGAGGGCTGATGAGTCCCACGCCGGGCGTACTGTGACGTATTCTCGCGATGTAGTTGTCCACCTTTTTACCAGGTAACTCGCCACCCTCGCCAGGCTTTGCCCCTTGCGATATTTTGATCTGCAATTCATCGGCATTGGTAAGATAGTCAATCGTGACACCAAACCGTCCCGATGCAACTTGTTTGATCGCCGATCGTTTGCTGTCGCCGCTTGGCAATGGTGTGAAGCGGGCCGGGTCCTCGCCACCTTCGCCAGTGTTGCTCTTGCCACCGAGTCGATTCATTGCAATGGCCAGAGTTTCGTGGGCCTCAGCACTGATGGAGCCCAGACTCATGGCACCGGTGCAGAATCGTTTCACAATATCCTTTGCCGGTTCGACTTCCTCAATAGGGATCGCACCAGATGATGCACCGAAGTTAAACTCCAGCAAGCCTCTCAAGGCACAACGAACTTTGGCATCGTTGTTGATGTGATCCGCAAATCGTTTGTAGGCGTTTTTGTCGCCAGCCCTAGCTGCAACTTGAATATCAGCAATGGCAGCAGGGTCCCAGCCGTGACGTTCTCCTTCAGCACGCCAGTGGAACTCACCGACATTGGGCAGCATGGGAGAGGCATCCGAGACTTGCAGCGGATAACCAAGTGCATGTCGTCGAAAGGTTTCTTCAGCAAGGATATCGAACGAGCAGCCTTGAATGCGGCTATTGGTGCCGACAAAACAGCGCTCGATGACTTCATCTTTGAGACCTAAAGCTTCAAAGATTTGTGCCCCCTTGTAGCTGGCTAGGGTGCTGATGCCCATTTTAGCCATGACCTTTAGCATGCCTTTGGCGACACCTTTGCGGTAAGCAGCCACAATCTTTTCGTCATCCATCGCGGCCAATTGATCACGGCTGGCTTGCCATAATGCTTCGAACGCCAAGTACGGATTGATCGCGTCAGCCCCGTAACCGACCAGTAGGCAATGATGGTGCACCTCTCTCGCTTCGCCGGTTTCCAAGACGATGCCGATTTGCGTTCGCTTTGCGGCCTTGACCAAATGATGGTGAACCGCACCGCAAGCCAGAAGCGAACTGACCGCAACGCGATCATGGCAAACCGCTCGGTCGCTGAGCACGACGATCGTATATTTGTTATCAATCGCTTGTTCCGCTTCTTGGCAAATCCGATCCAGTGTTTCGACGAGACCGGGCTTTCCTCGCTTACGATCAAACGTAATGTCGATCGTTTTCGTCTTCCATCCCTTGTTATCCATATGCCGGATCGCCGACAGTTCTTCGTTAGTAAGAATTGGATGGGGGATCAGTAACCGATGGCAGTGTGCAGGAGTCGCGTCCAAAAGGTTTTGTTCTGGACCGATGTAACATTCCAAAGACATAATCACCTCCTCGCGAATCGAATCGATTGCGGGATTGGTGACTTGCGCGAACAGCTGTTTAAAGTAATCGTAGACCAGGCGTGGCTTATCGCTCAAACATGCCAATGCGGAGTCATTGCCCATGGAGCCGAGCGGATCCGCTTGGGTCTGGATGAGTGGAATCAACATAAAGTGCAATGTCTCGATTGTGTAACCGAACGCTTGCATGCGGGACAAAAGGGTTTCCGGATAAAATCCGTGAGGTTCTTTGTCCACCGAAAGATCGGACAAGGTGATTCGTTGGTTCTTTAGCCATTCGCCGTAAGGTTTACTCTTTGCGAATTTCTCCTTGAGTTCTTCGTCAGGGATGAGTCGTCCCTCTTCGAAATCGATAAGAAACATTCGCCCGGGTTGCAATCGACCTTTCTCTCGGACGATAGCAGGGTCGACGGGCAGCACGCCTACTTCGGATGCCATGATGACTCGATCATCGGTAGTCAGATAGTATCGGCTGGGTCGTAGGCCGTTTCGATCAAGTGTTGCACCGATATAATGCCCGTCGGTGAACACGATCGAAGCAGGACCATCCCACGGTTCCATCAAGCAACTAAAGTACTCATAGAACGCCCTTTTCTCCTGCGACATCGTTTCATGTTTTTGCCACGCTTCAGGAACCATCATCATGATAGCTTCTTGAAGAGTGCGACCGTTAAGCAGCAGAAACTCAAGAACATTGTCAAAGTTTCCGGAGTCGCTGCAATGTGGTTCGATGACGGGGAAAAGTTTCTTAAGTTCTTCGCCGTAAAGAGCGCTGGCTGCGTTCCCTTGACGGGCTCGCATCCAGTTCACGTTACCCCGGAGCGTGTTGATTTCACCATTGTGACTCATGAATCGCAAAGGTTGAGCGCGGTCCCAGCTTGGGAAGGTGTTGGTTGAGAATCTCGAGTGAACCATAGCCAAATGGGTCTCGAAATCGGGATCGGTAAGATCGGAGTAATAAACACCTACTTGCGCCGGAGTCAACATTCCCTTGTAGATCAACGTCTTGGTCGACAAAGAGCAGATATAGAACAGTTTCCGCTGCTTGAGTTTCTCATCACCTCGCAGAGCGTGGCTAGCTTGTTTTCGGATCAGGTACAGTTTACGTTCGAACTCGTCAGGCGTTATACCTGGAGCAGCAGTAATGAAGACTTGCTCGATTCGAGGCTCACCATCGCGCGCAGTAGGACCGATATCAGCCGCATCGGCAAGTTGCGGGACTCCCCTCCAGCCAACTAACTTCTGTCCTTCGGCGGCGATGAGTCGATTGAGGTACGCTTTGCAATGTTCTCGTTCGGCTGGGTCGCGCGGCAAAAAGACATTACCGATCGAGTAATGACCGATTTTGGGCAGATCCAATCCGAACTCGGCCAAGGCGATCCTGCGGACAAATTTATCCGGCATTCCAACTAGAATCCCGGCTCCGTCCCCCGTGTTCGCTTCGCAACCGCACGCTCCTCGGTGATCCATATTGATGAGGATCGTAAGGGCATCCGAGACGATTGCGTGACTTGGTTTACCCTTGATGTGGGCAACAAAGCCAACGCCGCAAGAGTCCTTCTCTAGATCTGGATCGTAGAGACCATGCTTCTCGGGAAAGCCGATGGGTGCGTTCATGGATTCGCCTATATAATCGTGTGAGGAATGAAGAAGATTCGGACGCAACAAATGGATTTAGGCGTTTGCGAAATCTGGAGCTGCCGAAGAATCGCCCTCTTGGCCCATAGACTCCTGCTGGACAGCCTCGTCGTTCCAGACCCTGTTTTTCAGAACAAGATCCATAAAGTTTCTGGCTGCGCGACTGAGCGGTACGTCCCGTCGCTGAATGATTCCGAGGGGGCGAGTCAATTCGAGCCCATCGCATTGAATCTCGGTCAACGATCC
The DNA here is from genome assembly GCA_025459355.1 of Pirellula sp. GTDB lineage: Bacteria > Planctomycetota > Planctomycetia > Pirellulales > Pirellulaceae > JBKCUI01. Next base: position 40,695 of record JALOQS010000010.1, on the reverse strand, counting down.
AGACGCGAGCTCGTTTTGAACCGTCAATTTTGGCAAGAAAGCAACACCGCTATTGACGATCGCTGCATGTTTAACCGAATCAATATTGTCCAGTTCAACCACAACTCGCATCGTAACATCCAGTGCCTTTAGCTCTTTGTCGATTTCTTGACGAATCCGCAAATTGGATGCGAAAGCCACCAAACCAACTTGAGACAGGGCCTGGGGAGAAATTCGCCCCATGGATGCCAAGCGATGTCTTGGCGAAGCAACCAGGATCATAGGCTCGTGCCGCCACATCGTTGTTTGTAGCGACGTTCGCGTTGGGTCAGGGTAGCTCACCATTCCAAAGTCAACCGTACCCTGTTCCACCATTCGGTAAACTTCGTGGGGATGGGCCAGTTGATAGGAGAACGTCGCGCCCGGAAAAGCCTTTTCGAATTTTTCAGCCAAGACCGGGATGTAGCTCAATCCCATCGAATAGATCGACGCCACAACCACATGACCGGTGACTTCGGTTCCATCGCGACCGCCGAGCCGCACATCATCCACCAGCGTATCAAACTGACGAAGAATCCCTCCCAGACCATCGTAGAACTTTTGGCCTTCTGCGGTTAAGACAAAAGGACGCTTAGAACGGTCGATTAGCCGGACTGATAGAAACTCTTCAAGATGCTGAACACTTTGGCTGGCTGCGCTTTGCGTCATGCCGTGTTCCTCGGCTGCCTGCGAAAAGCTTCGTTTTCGCACGACATCGTAAAACACTTTGAGCGAACGGATGTGCACCGCTCCCTGCGTGCTGGCAGCTCTTTTATTGCTCTTATTAATTTTGCAGGTCCTCCATTAAGCGTAAGAATGGAGAGTCTAGCCTAGGGCTCGGGTGGGGTCAATCGCCAAAAGTAAAAATGTTACTCGCTGTCGAATGGGATTTGTTTAGCTAATGCTGATTTTGTATCCGTAAAAAGTAGTAGTTTCGGTGGAAATTAACATTTTGTTACGAAAGTCACTATTCTATTCTCTCGGTCGGGAACTTTTCTGATGCGGAACGACTCCGAAGGTCAGCTAAATACCTTGCTTCGGTGGAACTATGGACTCACAAAAACCAGAGATTAATGAGCTAATCAGCGGATTGCTGGATGGTCATTTGTCTATTGAAGAGTCGAAAAAGCTCGCCGAGGAATCGTCGAAAAACCCTCAGATTGAGCGGGATACCGAGACGCTGGGCAGCTTGAGAAGCTCGCTCTTGCGAGGCCGTCCGACCGGTAAGTTGGGAGACCATTTTGCAGTGCGAGTGATGGAGGCGGCTCGAACGAGAGCCGCATTGCTTGGCGAAGATGCACCGGAATGGATCGAAACTTCGAATGCCCGGATTGTTCCCAAGCCGTTTGATCCATCGGAGTTAAAGACTAGGTGGTGGGTTCCTGCATTGTCCGTCGTGGCAACTTGCGTGTTGGCGTTTTTATTCACGCAGCTCTCGTTGCTGTACAACCAGTCGCTCGATCGCGAGCAGCAGAATCAGATTGCGGACTTCCAGAAAAAGCAGATCGAGCAAGATTTGCTTTCGGTGTTTGAGAAGCCCACTGACAAAGAGCCAACAGTTGCGGCTCCGGGCGAAGCTCCTACATCATCGATCGTCGATACGATGCTGGCGGAATCGAAGAAGCGAACGGATTCTTCTGAGAATGCGAGCGAACCAAGCCTGGTTGCAGATGCTCAGGCTAGCTCATTGCTCGGGGAAACTCGTACTGAATCGCCAGCGAGAGAGATGTCGGCGGGAAATGCGCTGGCGGCCTCGCCTACCGAGAACGTCACCAGCGGTACTAATTCTCTCGTAGATTTAGCCCAGCCAACGGAAAATCGGGGGGCATCTGGCGCCGACATGGCGGCAGAAAGTTCGGTCGTTGCGAGCAATGCAAAGGATGTAGCGGCAAAGGATGTAACGGCACAGAATCCGCTCTTGAGAGCAACTGGCAAAATGATGGCGGTGTACGAGGTGACGGTGGATCAGGTTGCACTTAATGACGACGTTCTCGGATTGTATTTGCAAAAGCATGGTCTCGGGGCTGTTGAAGATTTGGTGCTCGATCAAGATAAACTCTCCAGCGTTTTGAAATCTGGGATTGTTGGGCCTGCGGACTCGCAAGGAGAGTCGCAAGTGCTGGTATTGAAGGGCACGGCCAGGATGCTGTCCGAGTTTTATGACGACTTGGTCAGTAGCTACGAAGACTTTCCGGCGTTGAGAATGAACGCGGTCATGGACGATTCGGTCGGCATGCTTGAGAAGCAAATGACCACCATGCAAGTCTCCGACGAGAGGGGTGCTGTTGGGCGGTTGGGTTCGTCTGGCCCGAGTGGATTAGTTTCATCGTTCGCGACCGGCTCGTCAAAATTCTTTGAGGTACCGATGGAGCAGCGGCGTCTAGAGAAACGGCGAGAGCCCGGCCGGGACTTGAATCCGGTTTCCTACGTCATCTTGATTGTTCGCACCGCCAAGTAGTCCTCTGGTTGGCCTTTATTCGTCGCTCGCGTGAGACGATTAAGACTTCTTTTTCGCCCAATCTGTCTAGGGCGGGATCATCACTCCGTTGCCGCGTAGCATGCAATCTACAAATGTGTGCTGGGTAGTTCGGGCTCCTAATTGGCTTAGCGTATGTCCTCACGGGCTCAAACCATTGCTTGTAAGCTAAGATATGATAGAGGAACGAAGGAAACGCAAAACGAACTAACCAAATATGCCATCTTTTCCCAGCGAACTGCTCGATTACCCGTGGTCAACGTGGACATCGAGATATTTGACCAATCTGTCTCCCAAGCAGATGGGGCATTTTTTTGTCGACGTCTTGATCGTTGGCGGTGGGCTTTCTGGGTTGCGAGCCGCCCACGAGGTAGATCCCTCGTTGCGTGCACTGATTCTGACCAAAGATAAGCTAGAGGAGTCCAATAGCAGTTACGCTCAGGGGGGCATAGCGAGCGTCTGGGATCCCGAGGACCGATTCGACAATCACGTACAAGATACGTTGGTGGCGGGGGCTGGGCTCTGCGATTCCGACGTGGTGGCTCAAGTCGTCAAGGAAGCTCCAGAGCGGGTCAATGAACTCATTGCGTGGGGGACTCGATTCGACACGCAGGACGGACAGATCATTTTAGGCCGTGAAGGGGGGCATTCCCATCAACGCATTCTCCATGCGTTGGGAGACGCGACAGGCAAAGAGATCATCCGAGCCATGATCGAGCACGTCAAGTCTCGGCCCAATGTAGAGATAGTTGAAGAAACGTTCACGCTCGATTTGATCACTTTTGAGGGACGTTGTCATGGCGTAATCGCTTCAACACGCGGAGGCAAACCCTATTTCATCTGGGCCAAAGAAACAATCCTTTGCACCGGAGGATGTGGGCAGGTTTTTCGAGAGTCCACGAATCCGAGAGTGGCAACGGGGGATGGTCATGCCATCGCGTTCCGCGCGGGAGCAATCATGCGAGACATGGAGTTCATGCAATTTCATCCGACGGTTTTGTACATCGCAGGCAGCTCACGGACCTTGATAACCGAGGCAGTGCGCGGGGACGGAGCATACCTGTTAGATTCTCGCGGTTATCGATTTATGGGAGACTACGATGCGAGATTGGAGTTAGCGCCGCGCGACGTAGTCAGTCAATCGATTGTCAGTCAAATGGAGAAAACGCAGAGTCCGTGTGTGTATTTGTCGATGAAGCATTTGAATCCAACACATATACGTAATCGATTTCCAGGGATTGCCAAGGTTTGTGCGGGTTTTGGGCTGGATATCGCGGTGGATGCAATCCCTGTAAGACCAGGGGCTCATTACATGATTGGCGGGTGCACGGTGGACACCGAAGCGCGGACATCATTGCCAGGGTTATGGGCGGCAGGGGAGGTCACGAGCACTGGATTGCATGGCGCCAATCGACTCGCCTCGAACAGTCTTTTAGAGGGCTTGGTTTATGGCTCCATTGCGGGAAGAAACGCAGCTCAATCGGCCTTGGAGAATCGTTCCGAGGAGTTGCGCGTGTTGCCGATATCCTCGGCGACGCAAATCATGTTGAAAGAACCGATTGATTTTGCGGATATTCGCAACAGCATTCGGTCACTCATGTGGCGCAACGTCGGAGTGCGACGGCAAGCTGATCGATTGGATGAAACGATTCAAACAATTCAGCACTATTGCACCTATGTGTTGTCGCTCCAATTGGATTCGGTCGATGGCTGGGAATTGCAGAACATGTTGACGGTGAGTTTGCAGATGGCCACGTCAGCTTTAAAGCGAAACGAATCGCGTGGAGTACATTTCCGAACAGACTTCCCCGCGCAGTCCTCCGAGTGGCAAAAGCATCTCTCGTTGCGGCGCGAATCCATTCCGCAAAATACGACGAGATAAGCGTTAGATTGATCTTGGCTAGGTGCAACTCACTAGGAAGCCGATCGGTTACAATTTTTAGGACGCGGGCCGCTCGATTGACGGCGTGGGTCCGCACCAATAAAACCTTTTCGCTACGCCATGGATCGAATCAGATTAACCCATGCTAACAGCCAATCTAAAAATTCTTGGGATCGTCATCGTGATCTGCGCATTTTGTTATGGGAATGCGGCCCGTTATCGGAAGGTCGGTGATCTCGCGTTGGTAATGGATTTGATCGAACATCAATACGTCGACGAATCCAAATCGGAGGACCTCTACAATGCAGCCATGAAGGGCATGGTGGATTCTCTCGATCCGTACTCTGGCTTCGTGCCCCCCAGTTCTATCGTCTCCTTTCGGTCGGTTTTGGAGCAAGAGTTTGGTGGTTTGGGAGTGAGTCTAGATGGACCGCCGCGTCGAGATCGATTCACCGTAGTCAGCGCGCTTTTTGATTCTCCCGCTTATCGTGCAGGCATCAAGCCGGGGGACGTGATTCTAGAGGTTGACGGACAGAAAGTTAACGGTCTTCAGTTTGAGCAGCTGACATCGAAGTTAAGAGGCAAGGAAGGAACCAAGGTACAACTGCTATTGCAGCGAGCTAACGATTCAGAACCGTTTACGGTCGACGTCACGAGAGACATCATTGAAGTAGAATCGGTTCTTGGCGATCAACGCAAAGAAGATGGCAGTTGGGACTATCGTTTGGCGGTAGATCCATCGATCGCTTATCTTCGGATCGAATTGTTTGGCGAGAAGACTCACGAAGAGCTCAAGAAAGCCATCGAGGGGCTCGGCAACATCAGTGGCTTGATCATCGACTTGAGAGACAACTCGGGAGGATTGTTGGAATCAGCGATAACCATTTGCGATTACTTCTTGGATGAGGGAGTTGTGGTTGAAACCAAGGGGCGGCAGAAGGCGGATCGCGAGACCTTTTTCGCCAAGCCTGGGGTGCTCGTGCCAAAGGATGTTCCTGTGGCTGTTCTTGTGAATCAGAATTCGGCGAGTGCCAGCGAGATCATGGCAGCTTGTTTGCAGGATAATTGCCGAGCCAAAGTTGTTGGCATGCGAACGTTTGGCAAAGGGAGTGTGCAGAACGTGATACCGCTCGATGGAGGGCGAGCCGCGTTAAGGCTCACGACCGCCTATTATTTTCCTCCCTCTGGAAAAATGATTCACCGCAGGAAAGACGCAAAGGATGAGGACAGCTGGGGCGTCATGCCAGATCCAGGATGTGAAATCGACATCGATGCGAGTGGCCTGGAGGCTCTGATTGATCGACTTAGAAAGAGGTCCGACCCAACCAACTACGTCGTTCCTGAAAATTTAGAATCGTCTCCGGACGTTCGTGATCCGACACTTTCCGCCGATCCGCAGTTAAAAAAGGCCTTAGAATTGTTGCAATCCTCAAAGACAGCAGCTTAGATTACGGACTCCGATTTGGATTTTTGGTCCAATAACGTGTAAGATAGAATACGGGTTGGCAATGGTTTCCAGGCGATCAGTAGTGAGTCGAAAATGATTATCCGCTCTTCTAAATTGGGTTTGCACACGTCAGCAGTCTCCGTGCTTTGGCTTGCTGTTTCGGGGTGTTGTTTTGCGGATCAGATCTTTCTCAAAACCGGGGGCGTGCTTACCGGCAAATTGTTTCCCGCCAATAAGGATGGGATGCTGGTCATTCGCACCGATGATGGGATCGCCATCCAAATAGCCAAGGATGATATCGTCAAAGAAACGAAATCAACGGTGGTGAGTATAGATTACGGGGCGTTGCTGAAACAGACGCCGGATACAGCAGCAGGCAATAAAGAACTTGCTTTGAAGTGTCGTATGGGCGGAATGAGCGAACTCGGAAAAGCACACTACGAGCGTGTCGTTGAATTAGATCCTGAGGACAAAACATCTTGGTCGGCCATTAATCACGTTCCCGACGAGCGAATCGGTGGTTGGATCCGAAAATCGGAACAACTATTTCGCGAAGAGAAAGGAGTTTACGACAACAAAGTAATGACTTTGCACTCCAAAGTGATCATGACGAAAAAGGAGGAGGCTGAAAAGGAGAAGGCGGATCTGACAAAGAACATCCGCACAAAGAACATCCGCACCGAGCTTGCCAAGCTCAAGAAACGCGATAAAGACTCCGTTTCCGCTGCAGAATTTTTACAAGGGGTCAGGAACCCGCTCGCCATTGAGTTTCTCGAGGAGGAGCTCATGAAAGAATTACAGGGTGGAGGCACAGGGGAGATCTACATGCAAATGCTTCTTCAGATGCCTGGTGTTTCCGCGACAAAGGTGTTTATTAGACTGGCGATGAACACGAATGTGCCTAACTTCATCGTCGACCAAAGTCTTGAAGCATTAAATCGTTACGATCTCAGTCGTGATATTGCTGCGAGTGATTTTATCGCAGCCCTTAGGTCCGATCCAAAAGCAGCTTATAAGTCCCAAGCAGCGTTTCAGTCCGTTGTCGCACGCATTGATCGCGCGGCACAAAATCTACAAGCGCTTCCGAGCGAAGTTGCAATCGTTGCATTGATCAATGCCCTGGTCACCACAGGCAACGTAATTCAACAAAGGCAACAAGGCGCGGGGATTGATTCAACGGGTGGATCAGGACTAACCACGCCGGGCAGTGTCGCCATTCCGGTTGCCTATAATCAAGAGAGCGTGCTATTTGCGCTGCAAGAGATCACCAAGGTAAACCATTCTTACAACAAAGATGCGTGGAGAATTTGGTTTGCTCAAACGTACGCCAAGACCAATCTTGATCTACGTAGAATCGAATAATTGAGTCAATCTGTTATCAATCCATTAAACGGTTTCTCTCACGGATGAAAATCACCGTACTTGAGTATCTTTGCTGCGGCGGGCTCGTTGGCTTGCCTGGATCCAATGAGACGGAACGTTTGCCCGATCCGCAAATGCAAGCCTTGCTTCACGAAGGACTCGAAATGTGGCGAGCGGTCGTGTTTGACCTTATCTCATGTGGGCATGAGGTAACATCGGTTGTCGATCCTCAATTGCGGGAGCTCAATGGCGAGGATATCCAGGTACTCAAAGATCACGGTCTTTGTTTAGTCGAATTCGATTCCGCTCGGCGCTTAGAGGAGAACTGGTCGAGTGCAGCGTTGGGGGCGGATCGCGTGCTGGTTATTGCACCGGAGATCGACAATATTTTGGAAAGTCTCATAGCGCATTTGCGAGGCCAGCGGTTTGTCGTTATTGCTCCATCGCTTCACTTCTTGCGGATTGCGAGTGACAAATGGCAAACATTTCAATCGTTAGGAGCCCACGTTGAGCAACCCACCACATGGTTAGCGAGTGACATTAGTCAGGTACAGGAATTCCCACGTTCATCAGGTTTAGGATTTGTGCTAAAGCCTCGCGACGGTGCGGGCGGCGGCGGTTGTTCGCGGTATGAAACATGGGAACAAACACTAGAAGCGGTGCTCGGGTTAGCATCCCCGGATCGATGGATTGTTCAAGAGTGGAACGTAGGCCGGCACTGTAGCGTAGCGATGTTGGTCGAAGACAGCGGAGCACTGCGGGTATTGGGAGCGACCGAACAATTGCTCAAGTTCGACGAGAACGGCTTTCATTACTTGGGCGCGCGAGGGCCGTTAACACATCAGGAGACGCAGGGCATCGAGAATTGGTGTCAGCAGGTTTTGGCGTTGATTCCCGGCGCGTTTGGCTGGATAGGTATCGATTACCTCGCGCTGGAGCATGAGCCCACACAAGACAGCCGGCCCACAGAAAGCAGCCGGCGGGAGCGTGTTGATGAGGGCCGGTCCGAGTTGTATTGTTCTAATCGAATGTTGATCGAGATCAATCCGCGTTTGACCACCAGCTATCTGCTTTATCGTCAAGTTTACGGTCCGGGATTGAGCCAAGGATTAGTAGGCCTCGAAACCGACTTGCACGCCTTACGCGAAACGAATCCGGGTGCGACGCTAGAGTACCTCGTTGATCGTCCGAAGTGTTGATCGTCCGAAGTAACGTATTGCGGTTGCGGCTATCGTTCGTCTTCTCCGCGTGCGAAGGCCACTTTAGCAAATCGAAACCAAAGCGACTTGGATCTCATTTTGTCTGCTAGAATGGGCGGGGTCGAGAAATGGTTCTTCTCTGGAGGTGATAGTGTTTTTCCTAAGAAATGGTTGTCCGATTGCAGCATGCGCTGTAACGATTTGGTTCACGTCCATTGCCTGGAGCGCATTGTTACGGGGAGAGGCTCCTCAAGTCGCAGAGGAAAATCAGCCTAATATTGTTTTGGTCGTGGTTGATGATTTGGGCGTATCCGACTTGGGTTGTTATGGACGTTCTGATCATAAGACACCCGTGTTGGATGCGATGGCATCAAAGGGGGTGCGTTACACGAACGCTTATTGTGGATTGCCTATTTGTTCAGCCGCCAGGGCAGCATTGTTAACAGGTAAATCTCCCTCGCGACTTCACTTAACCAGCTTTTTGCCTGGGCGAGCCGACGCCCCATCTCAGAAATTGCTCAACGCTCGAATGCACTCGGCGTTACCTTTGGAAGAAAAGACGATTGCGGAAGAGCTCAAACGACTCGGTTATCGAACGGGGCTCTTTGGCAAATGGCATCTTGGTGGAGGGCATCATGGCCCGACTCATCAAGGGTTCGATGTTGTCGATGAAGTCTCTGCGAAAGGGACGCTCGCGGAAGAATCGGTGCAAGTCTCTACGGCAGACGGTGGAAAAAACGAGTTCTTGATTACAAGAAAAGCAGTCACGTTCATGGCGGAGAAATCGCAATCACCATTTTTCTGTTACGTACCTCATCACATTCCCCACGTCATGCTCGACGCAACCGATGAAGCAAAAAATCGCCATAAGGAAGCGTTTAGTCCACTGTACGCGGCTAACCTTAGGTCCATGGATGAGGCGATGGAGATGATGATCGAAACCGTTGAAAGGCTGAATACGGATCGCGATACATTGATCATATTTACCAGTGACAATGGCGGTTTGCATGTACCGGAATTGCACGCGGAACCAGTCACCCACAATGCACCGTTTCGGGCGGGGAAGGGTTTCCTTTTCGAAGGTGGGATAAGAATCCCGTTATTGGTTTACTCCACCAAAGGGCGAATCCAGGGGGGGCGGACCGTCGATCAGCCAGTTAGTCATCTGGATTTAATGCCCACATTGATCGAGTGTGCAGGAGGTAAAGTTGCAACCAGTGTAGGCCCTGTGGATGGAGTCAGCCTTAAGGATCATTGGTATCAAGCGAAAGAGCTTTCATCTGACAGGACTTTGTATTGGGATTTTCCGCATTACACCAATCAAGGGAGTCGGCCTGCATCGGCGATTCGCAAGGGCAGTTGGAAGCTAGTCTTTCAACACGAAGACGAGTCGATGGAATTGTTTGATTTGGCAACCGATCCAGGGGAGCGAGTTAATCTCGCCGAGAAAAATCCCGAAATGGCCTCTTCTTTAAGGTCGTCGCTCATGCGTTGGAGAGAGTCTGTAGGAGTGAGACCAGCAGAGCCGAACCCTGAATTCGATCCAGTGCTTCACAAAAAAATCTACGTCGACCAAGATCCGTCGAAGCTGGCTCAGGGTGAATCTGCGCAGGTTATTGGCAAGAAATGGAAGGAATGGAGAGCCTTGATGGATAAAGTGGTTGAGGGCCGAAAACCAGTTTTGAAAACCCCCGAAGGAACATTGACCTTGGCCGCAGCCGATGTTCAAGTGCACGGAAAGAACATTCGATACGAGCCCGAGCCACACAAAAATGTTGTAGGCTACTGGACTGAGGTTGACGATTGGGCTGAATGGAAACTGGAGATACCCGAAGATGGTAACTATGAGATAGAGCTTCAATACGGTTGTGGCGGAGGCAATGGCGGTTCGCGGGTTGCGACGATCTGCGGAGGTCACTCGATCGAATTCACGGTAAAGGACACAGGTCATTTCCAAAACATGATTTATGAGTCGATAGGAACCTGGACTTTGAAGCAGGGTGAAACCGTATTGCAAGTTCGCCCAAAGACCAAATCGAATATCGCAGTGATGGACATTCGAAAGATTGTGCTCAGAAAAAAGTGAAAGACCAAACGAGAAATGGCAAAGCGTCGATTGTTTTTAGGCGGTCTAGCTGCTGCTGCCGCATGTGGTACATCATTGTGGAATCGATCTCATGCGCAAGACATCAATAGCATGACCAAGCCGATTGTTAGAGGGCGGAGTGTGGCGGCTACGGTCCATCCGCTAGCTTCGCTGGCCGCTGTAAGCATGTTTCGGCAGGGTGGGAACGCGATTGATGCCGCCGTTGCCGCATCGTTGTGCCTGGGGGTTGTAGATGGTCACAACTCAGGGATTGGTGGCGGTTGTTTGATTTTGATTCGCTTGGCAGATGGATCATCATACGCGATCGATGGTCGTGAGACCGCCCCGAGGCTTGCACACAAAAACATGTACCTCAGAAATGGGGTGGGTGATGTCAAGTTAAGTCAGGATGGACCGTTGGCGTGTGGTGTTCCAGGTCAAATTGCCGCTCTGAAATCGGCACACTCGCGGTTCGGAAAGCTTCCCTGGCAAGATCTTTTTGAACCGGCAATTCGAGCCGCGCAGGATGGAGTCGCCATGTCGTCGGCGGTCGCGGCCAGCATCAAGAACGAAGAACAAGTGCTAAGAGGTTTTCCGTCATCTTATGCCGTATTGTTTAAGGATAGTGGAGATCCGTACGCAGCTGGTGACCATTGGGTGCAGAGAGACTTGGCAGGGACGCTTGAGAATATAGCGACAAAGGGAGAGGGCTGGTTTTACGAAGGAGAGTTTGCGGACCGTTGCGAGGAATTCATCAAGGAACGCGGCGGCGTGCTTTCGGCAGTTGACTTTAGAAGTTATCGTGCCAAAGATCGCCCTGTACTCAAATCAGCGTATCGCGGACATCAGGTATTGGGGTTTCCGACTCCGAGTTCGGGAGGGCTACACATTTTGCAGATGTTGCAGATGCTTGGTCGATTTGAGATGAAGCAAGTCTCAGAGTCTGGACGAACGGCTGGTTTTTATCATCTACTAGCGGAGGCAATGAAGTTAGCTTTTGCGGATCGAGCTTTTTACTTGGGCGACTCGGATTTTGTTGATGTACCAAGTTTCTTGAGTTCCCCGGAGTATACCAACGAGCTGGCCAGCAAAATTGATCTAAGCCGATCTACCCGGGTTCCAGGCCATCTCTCATCGCAGGGCAAGTCATTGGATGACGAAAAGAAGCATACGACCCACTTGTCCACGGCGGACGATCAAGGAAATTGGGTTGCATTAACGGCCACGGTAAACACCAGCTGGGGGAATAAGATGGTTGTTCCAGGGACGGGTGTTATGTTAAACAATGAAATGGATGACTTTAGCGTTTCTCCTGGGGTTCCTAACGCTTTTGGATTGATTGGTTCCGAAGCGAATTCGGTCGAGCCAGGCAAGCGACCTTTATCCAGTATGAGTCCCAGTATCGTGCTCGACTCGGGAGGCAAACCCATCTTGGCGTGTGGAGCGGCTGGTGGACCGCGGATTATCAATGCAACATTACAGACCATCGTTCGGTGCATCGATTATGGAATGAACATCGGAGATGCCATAGGAGAATCTCGCATCCATCATCAATGGCAGCCCGATACATTGTTTTGTGAAGGTAGCTTGGGAGGCCCTTATCAAACCCAAGCGATCAACGACGACTTAATTTCGGGGCTTAAGAGTCTCGGACATAACGTAAAGGTCTCCGGTCCATTGGCGGTGGCTCAAGGTATCCAACGAGTCAAAGATGCCAAGGCAGATGATGGTGGTACATTGGAAGCCGCTTGTGATCCACGAGCGGGTGGTCGTGCCGCAATGTTGGAGAACTAAGTTGTCGTCCATTTACTTTAAGCGATACCGAATGCAATTCGACGTGCATTCTCAGGGCATACCCGAGCCTCAGCGCTCGATGGATGTCACGTTTGCAGAGTGGGATGAGAAGCTGCTCACGTTGCATGGCATGTGCAAATGGGAGAGTTTTCGACGAGAGATGGACGTCAATGTGTTTCCGTGTCTCGGCGAGCGGGAAGGGTGTCGGAAACTCATGCGTGACATTTCCAAGAAAGACGCCTTTGTCCCCGAAGCAACTTGGTTGGCCGTCGGCCGAGACACCAATCCAAAGAATTTGCTCGCAGTGGGAACCATACAAGGTCTCAGGACCAATGCAACTCACGGAGCCATACAGAACATCGGGGTCATCCCGAGTTTTCGTGGCAAAGGCATCGGCAGAGAGTTGATACGCCGCTCGCTGATTGGATTTCATTCGCAAGGTTGCCGGTACATCACGTTAGAGGTAACGGTACACAACTTGGGAGCCATAAGACTTTACGAGTCCATCGGCTTTCAGAAATCCGAAATCGTCTTTAAGGTTGGGAGCCTGGGGCTGTAGATCGCGAATGTTGGGGGATTTACCGGATTTCGGCAGCTAGAACATCGGATGTTGCAGCAAGGCAAATTTTAGGAAGGAATTGCTCTCGGAATCAAACTTGATCGAGGGTAAGCAGACTCGCAAAACCCGAAACTTCTTGGTAAAACATGGCACGCTCAGCGAGTCCGTTTAGATCGCATTCCCCTCAAGTCCAAGCTAGATCATGAAACTTGTTTGCAAACGAGACACATTTCAAAATGCGTTCCAAATTGCCGCAGCCGTGGCACCATCCCGAAGCCCCAAGGCGGTGTTAACCTACGTCAAATTGGACACACGCGATGGCAAGGCGGTCATGATGGCCACAGACCAGGACGCCGGAATTCGGCTCGAATTGGATGATGTCGACATTCAAGTTCCGGGGGTTGTGTTGCTGCACGTATCTCGGGTCGGCAACATTTTGAGAGAGTCGAGCGATGAGACCTTAATCATCGAAGCCAAAGAAAACGAGATCGATATCAAAGGGGAGCATTCCGAGTTTCATCTCCCCAAAGCAAATCCCGATGAGTTTCCTAGCGTCGCCTCGTTCCAAGAAACCGCGTACTTCGAGGTAGGGGCCAAGTTATTCAAAGAGCTCGTTCGTCGAACCGTCTTCGCAACGGATGTGGAAAGCACGCGATATCAATTGGGTGGCGTGCTATTCGAAATGAATGGAGAGGACATTGCAACCGTGGCAACGGATGGTCGCCGGCTCGCATGTATGCAGGCCAAGGGAGTGTCGGTCGGCGGGTTTACTAACACCGGCATGTCCACCATTGTTCCGACCAAGACGCTGCAATTGATGGAGCGATCGATTGTAGAGAGTGACGAAGTTGTTCGAATTGCGGCTAGGAGCAACGACATCCTAATTAGAACAGATCGCTGCACCATCTACTCGCACTTGGTCGAAGGCCGATACCCGAATTGGCGACAGGTCATGCCTAGTCGAGAAGGGCGGACCAAGATCGAAGGGTTGGTCGGGCCGTTTTTGACCGCTGTTAGGCAAGCTTCGATTTTAGCCGACACGGAAACGCGAGGAGTTGAGTTTGCTTTCGGAAACGGAACGCTCGTCGTAGCAGCGAGTGCTGCCGACGTCGGTCAATCTAGAATTGAGATTCCTATTTCTTACGTAGACGAAACGATCAAGATCACCATGGACTACCGCTTTGTTCTGGATTTCTTCAAAGTTCTTGAACTTGAAAAACCCTTTTCGCTGGAAGTGCGAAGCAATGCGGAACCTGCGTTGTTCACCACCGATGATGGCTACCAATACGTCGTTATGCCGATGGCGCGTCAGTAGACTACCGTTCTGATCCACTATCGAAGCGTTTTGATTTTGTAAAAAGACAAACCACTTCGTTCCCATTGAGACTTGTGAGGCAATGCGATGAGCATATCAGCGTTTATGGAATTGCACTATCGTCATTTCAATGCGAGAGAAACGCTAAATGCGGCGCGTGGTTATCGAAAGCATATCGATGATGGTGGCGCGATGCTCGTCAGCTTAGCTGGTGCTATGAGTACTGCGGAGATTGGAGTTTCGTTGGCCGAAATGATTCGGGCTGGAAAAGTGCATGCCATTTCCTGCACAGGTGCAAATCTTGAAGAGGATTTGTTCAATCTCTTCGCCCACAACGAGTACAAGGTGATCGAAAACTGGCGAGCATTAAGTGCCGGGGACGAAGTCGCGCTGCTAGAGGATGGCTTCAATCGAGTCACGGATACTTGTATTCCAGAGACGGTAATGAAGCACATGGAAAGCCGGCTCCTCAAGTACTGGACCGATGCTGCGGACAACGGCAAAAGCTACTTTCCCTACGAGTATATGTTTCGGATTCTCGACGAACCGGAACTTAAACAGCACTATCAGATTCCGGTCGAGCATTCCTGGATGATCGCTGCCAAAGAAGCCGGCATCCCGGTCTTTTCGCCCGGCATTGAGGACAGCACCCTGGGAAACATGTTTGCAGCCCGCGTCATCGATGGAACCGTCAAATCTCATAACGCCCTGAAAAGTGGTACCGCCCAAATGGAGCACCTCGTGAATTGGTATCGCGAAACGTCCAAAGGGAAAAATATTGGGTTTTTCCAAATTGGAGGCGGGATTGCGGGAGACTTTGCGATCTGTGCGGTCCCTTTGCTCATCCAGGATCTCGAGGAAGAGGTGCCTCGATGGGGATATTTCTGCCAAATCAGCGACGCAGAAACCAGCTACGGCGGCTACTCGGGTGCCGTCCCCAATGAGAAAATTACTTGGAAAAAGTTGACCGCAACCACTCCCAAGTACATGATCCATAGTGATGCGAGCATTGTAGCTCCACTTATTTTTGCCTACGTAATGGGTCAGTAGTTTCGTGGAAATGACTTCGGCTGTGTTTTGGGAACGCTTGCAAGCGACGGGTCTCGCGTCCCCCGAGGTTTGTCGGCAATGGTCCAAAGAGGTTGAAGTCGCGTTAGGCAAAGAAAGTTCGGGAGATCCGCTAAGGATTGCTTCGGCGTTACTCCGGTCGGGCAAGCTAACACCGTTTCAACTCAACTGCATCTCCGAGACGCACCCCCCCTCGCTAATTGTCGGCCCTTACCGATTGATCGAGACATTGTCGGATCGGCTCGGACCGAGTTGGTTTGAGGCCGTTAACGTTACTAAAAACGCAAAGAAGTGGTGTTTTCAGTTACGTCCCAATCAGCTTTGTGCACCAGAAGCTAAGAGCTGGCCCCCATCGATCGAACTTGCCAAGGCACACAGGGAACTGGACAACCCGTTTCTCGATAAATGGGAGTCGGTTATCGCAGGCCAAGGGACCTTGAGCTGTTTTTGTGATCCCGTTTCTGGATCGCCCTTAAGCGAACGCCTGAAGGACGGCCCCCTGTCCGTTGATGAATCCGCTCGGATCGTGTCCCAAATAGCCGAGGCGCTGCAAGTATTGCACGCCGCGAAATTAGTACATGGAAATGTGAGCACAAACTTATGCTGGGATAATGGCGAAACCTGCACACTTCGGCGCAACATATTGTTCGTTCCGAGATCGCCTTATTCCGAACAGGGTGATTTGTTCTTTGGAATAGATGATCAAAATCGCTGGATGGGCGCGGCACCTGAGTTTGTGCTACCCGAAGCAAAGCCCAGCCCGCAAACCGATTTATACGGGCTCGGTGTTTTATGGCTGCAGTTGTTAAGCGGAGATTCGGCTTGGAAGCGTAGCGGTTCGCTCGAGGCCTTGGGCTGGAAAAAGGTTCATGCACAGCAAGTTCCCGAAATTCCTGCTGCATTACCGTCGCATCATCAATCGCTATTGAAAAGTCTTTTGGCTAAGAATCCGTCAGCGCGTTGCAAGAAGGCCGAAACAGTGCTGCGAAAGTTGGCTGGCCAAGCGGAACAAGTTGCGAGAAAAAAAGATGTACCACAAGGTTCGAATCTAGTCTCGCAAAAAACGCCTGCGGTGATCGATCAGGCTTCGAAGCCAGCTGCATCGAAATCGGTGACGCAACAAGTTGGCTCCTCTCAAGCGTCAGTTGCCAAAGAGGCTTCCAATCAAAGCACCGAACCTAAAGCGGCGATAAAGCCGACCCCCGTAACTACTCCTCAAAGCTCGTCAAAGCCAACGCCAATAAAGCCAACGCCTGCAACACCGGCTCCTGCAACACCGGCTCCCGTAACTCCGGCTCCTGCAACACCGGCTACTGCAACACCGGCTCCTGCAACTCCGGCTCCTGCAACTCCGGCTACTGCAACTCCGGCTACTGCAACTCCGGCTACTGCAACTCCGGCTACTGCAACACCGGCTCCTGCAACTCCGGCTCCTGCAACTCCGGCTCCTGCAACACCGGCTCCTGCAACTCCGGCTCCTGCAACTCCGGCTCCTGCAACTCCGGCTCCTGCAACACCAGCTCCTGCAACACCAGCTCCTGCAACACCGGCTCCTGCAACTCCGGCTCCTGTAACACCGGCTCCTGCAACTCCGGCTCCTGCAACTCCGGCTCCTGTGACACCGGCTCCTGTGACACCGGCGCAGTCAACTGTTAATGCCCAGGTGGTCGCACAGAAACCAGCTAAGGCCGCACAGAAACCAGCTAAGGCCGCACAGAAACCAGCTAAGGCCGCACAGACTGCTAAGGCCAAGCCAGCTAAGAAAGCAGAGGGTTTGCCTGGTAAAAAGAAAAAGAAAAAGCCAGCTTGGTTTCTTCCCGTTCTCGCATTGGGCTCCATGGGCTTTATGGGAATACTGGTCGCCGTGTTATCCAGTCTCGGGGGAGGAGGCGGCAAGCCTGAGGCAATCACGAAAGTTACCAATATCCCAAGCGGCGAGAATTCCTCCAACAAAGCCCCTGTTACCAAAAAACCGACTGAAGAAAAACAACCGGCAATTGACCCCATCGACGAGTTTTATTCTGTTCAGCCGGATGATGGAAAAGCATTGTGGGCTCCACCCAGTGTTGGGCTCTCTTACTCTGTCGAGTTATTGCCACCCGGGCTGGGGTTGATGGCCGTGTTTTCTCAGGGAGCTTGGACGGGACAATCGACCGGTCCTGTACAAGCTTGGTTGATAGAGAGCTTGCCAACGTGGAAGTCTTTGGTGTCAAGTTACCCAAAGGTGGACGACGAACAGATTAAGCGAGTCACGATCGCAGCTTATCCTGCTGCTGCATCGACTGCATCGGAGATGATACTCAAGGTTGATCTCAATGCCCCGATAGCAATCAAAGACTTCACTAGTCGCAATGCAGCATTTCGCGAACAACGAATACCTGGCGGTGACTCGGAACTCTACTGTTGGAGTAATGGGACTCTGGCTGTTGTGTTCGATGGGTTTTCTAAAGACCCCGAGCGCAAGATCTCTGCGTTTTCTGTTGGACCGATTCGGATCATCAACTCATTTGCAGAAACGTCGGGTGGCGTTGCTCCTTTGAGTCGGCAGCTCGAAAGCTTGCTCAACGTAAGCAACAGCGAGATGGATCTGTTTGTCTTAACAACCCCGAGTTTCCTCAACGGCAATGGCCGTGAAATCTACTCCTCCTTTCCTCGTTTCAAAGATGTATTTCGAACGACGGTCGACGATACGATTCAGGGGCTCAGCGTCTCTATTTCCTTAAAGGACAGCCTCTATGCCGAAGGCCGAATGGTCGCCGGCGACATCGCCAAGTCAGGTGCGATCATGTCGAGAATGCGAGACACGTTAGATGGACTCGCGAACAATTTAGAAAACCAATTTGCCGCCAATCCCGCTCTGCCTTATTGGCGATTGATAGCTTCTCGTTTTCCGCAGATGATACGTAGCGTAGCCAAGAACACGCGAATGGGTATCGAGGAAGGGCAGCTTGTTTTCAATTTCTATCAACCTCGCGAGTCAGTTGATAACTTGGCGATTGGAGCTTGGATGGTGTTGCAAAACATCGGATCAGATTCGAGTCAATCTGCTGTAATGCCACCGACCAAATCGGACGCACCCAAGTTATCAGTGGAGGACATTCTCAATCGGCCGATGAGCTTGGCATTTGCGCAGGAGTCACTGGAGATGTCGTTGGCTGCTATTGCAACGGAGTTCAACGACTCACTTCCAGCAGGCGAAACCCGAATCGAAATGACGATAAACGGAGCGGCATTTCAAAAGGAGGGGATAACGCAGAATCAGCAAATTCGAGATTTCGCGTTTGAAAAGAAACCTTTGAGGGACTTGCTAACCGCCTTGGTCAGGCGGGCCAATCCGGTAACAACGGTCCAATCACCGACCGAAAAAGACCAAAAGGTTGTCTGGATTGTACTCGAGAATTCTGATTCGCCGAGTGGGAAAAAGATTGAATTAACCACCAGAACGTGGGTGGAATCCAATGGAGTGCAACTGCCCAAAGAGTTCCTGCCTTAGATTCTGATTACGGTAGTAGTCAGGGAGGGATTTATCAGTTATCTTGGGCGCATTATTGTGTTTCCTCTGTTTTTTCCAGGGCTAGTTTTCATTCATGGCTAAGTCGATTAAGGGTATCACCAGGATAGATTACGAAGGAGTCGCAACAAAGGGCTGGATGGTCCGTTTAACTCGCGGTGGCAAGCGTCAGCAAGAGTTTTTTAATGACAAAACCTACGGTGGAAAGACCAAGTCGCTTGCGGCGGCTAAAGCAAAGTACGCAGAATGGCTGACTAGCGCCCCGCCAGTCCAGACCACCAAGAATCTTAAATCGGCCAGGAACACAAGCGGTAAGGTTGGGGTGCATACGGTTCGCAATGTTGATCCTCGATGGAAGAATGCCGAATCGTTTGCCTACTGTGCGATGTGGACCGATGAAAACGGTAGCCGCAAGAAAGTCAGCTTTGCGTGGAACAGTTATGGCAAGCGTAAAGCATGGCAGCTCGCTTGTTTAGCCAGAGAGCTTGAATCAACCGATCGCGAAGCTTTGCTAGACAAGGTTGACAAAGCCTCCAAGAAGAAAAAGTAGTAGTTGTCTTGGATGGATGAGACCGACGACTTTATCAATGAGGAATTGACTCGTCCTGTAGCGGTTGTATACCGGGACGAGCATTACATTGCCGTCTTCAAGCCTGCGGGACTCATCATCCATCGCAGCAAGTTAACGCTCCCGCATGAACCAGTGTTGATGCAAGCGGTGCGGGACCAAATCGGCCAATTCGTTTATCCCATGCACAGGCTGGATCGGCCAACGGCTGGGATCGTGCTATTTGGCTTGAATAGCGAATCGGCTGGAAAGTTAGGCCAGCTCTTTATCGATCGAAAGATCGACAAATACTACCAAGCGTTGGTACGAGGGCACGTTGATGAGCAATTCACAATCGATAGGCCGCTAAGGGAAAAGTTTGGCGAAGATTGGGAAAAAGGTAGCACGGCTGATAATCCGGAGCAGGCTGCGCTCACTCACTTTACACGCATCGAGCAGTACGACGTGCCATGGCCCCTCGGTGACTTCGAGACCAGCCGCTACTCGTTGCTAGAAATCAAGCCTGTAACGGGTCGTTGGCATCAAATCCGTAGGCACTTGAACCACATTGCCAAACCAGTCATAGGCGACCACAGACACGGAGACCATAGGCATAACCAGCTTATGTACGAAAAGACGGGCGTCTATCGCATGCTTTTGAGCGCGGTGAGGGTTGATTTCAGGCACCCCTACACCCAAGAAATGGTGACCATCACGGCAGGGCGAGGTTCAGGTTTTGATTGCGTCCTCAAAACGCTCAGAGATCTAACGAAACAATGGCAGTCGTCGTCGGTGTCGAACTGCCAATGAGCTGGGGTTCTTTGTAAAACGTCCGAGTGGAACCCCGCGTTCGGTTTTCTAAACTAGCACGGTTTAGCTTGGCGGAAACTGATTAGCTTCTTGGCATCAACATCCCAAACGTTCGATCGGAAGCAAGCGACAATGTCTTTCACTCCCAGAGTGATTGATGCGGGCTTTTGAAGCTCAGGTAGAGCCGCCATCGCTTCCGGTAGACGATAGAACGGAATCTTTGCATTGAGATGGTGAATGTGGTGGTATCCAATGTTACCGGTGAACCAGTTCATCAAGCTAGACATTTTCAAGTAGCTCGATGACTTGAGGGCTGCACCGGCGTGCGTCCAGTCCTCGCGGGCCTCCAGGTGGCAACCTGGAAAATTGTGCTGGGCGTAGAACAAATAGGAGCCCACGCCGCATGCCACAACTAAGGGAAGAGTCATGCCGAAAAGCAACTTGTCGAATCCCCAGTATCCCAAGGTAACGGCGATCGCGATGTGAATGACTAGCGCAAGAATGGCGTCTTTGTGCAATCGAAAGTTTTGGTGAATCGCTCGGATGCACATGCCACCCATGAAAATCGTCAAGTAACCAAACGCAATTGTTAGCGGGTGACGTGACCAGTAGTAAGCTGTTCTGTCCATCGCATTCGCGCTACGGTACTGAATCGTATTCATGGTTGGGAACGAGCCCATGCTACTCAGCAGATCCTTTGAGTTATGTTTGTGATGGTGATCGTGAGATCGATTCCAAACGCTCGGTGGACTAAGAACTAGCAGCCCGTAGGTGTCCATCAAGAGTCTCGCAAAGCGAGAGCCCGCGAGGATCGCACCATGCTGAAAGTCATGGTAGAAGATAAACAATCGCACGATAAGCAACCCGGCCACCAAGCTGGACCCCAGTCGCACAAACCAGTAATGCTCGGAAACTGCAAGAAACAATGTGACAGCTAAAAGTCCGATGGTTACGAAAAGCTCCAACCAGCTTCGTAGTTTATTCTCTGCCGCAAACTGTTTGGTCGCGATCAATAATTCCTTTTCCGTCCTCACACTAAGTGCTCCGGGGTTTCGCATCGATTCGCAGAATCCCCGAGGACGATATCACTCGATACAAAAATTCAGCAATCATGGTTTTGCGAAACTGTGTCGTTTTTGCTCAAAAAAAGCAAGCTCAATATTTTTGCCCGGAGTCTCTGGCTAGAGCTCGAAATCAACGGCATCTGACGGCGGAATCCAATGAGAAACACGAAAAACGAAGTGTTATTGCGACAAGTTGTAAGAAAACTAGGTCACCAGCGATCAACCAAGACGTTTCAACTGCGGACAAATAAATTCTGGTTTGTTTACGCCTTTGCCACTTTTTTCGCTTGGCCGGGCTGCATGTTTCGCTTGAACGGCCTGCATGATAGGTGGAACGAAACCAAGTCATCGCCCTAGAAGATGCTTTCTTCTATGGCTGTTTCGAGTGACTCGCTACTCTTTTCGTCTCGAATCGTGGTCCACTTTCTGAAGCAAACTGCAAAACATCCGTGGTGAGATAGCACCGGAGTACGTGTAATTCGATTTGCCGTCTGTGTGGACGAGTCGGTAGAGTGCGACGCTCGTTAGCTGGCCATGAGATTCATGCGGTTCGCGCGGTAAAGTCTCGGAGTCCATAAGTCGAAAGGCTTCGTCGCAGACAAGCCAGACGCTTTCTCGTGGCAGACTTTGAACGGGCAACTTGTGTTTTTGCCATCGTCCATCGAATGGTCCGCCGATCATTTCAATCAATCGGATCGATTTGTCTTGGTCGTCTTTCATAGGTCACCTAGTACAACGCCGACGCTGGTTGGTTGTTCTCAATGCGTTTCAGTTGGTACATTTGATTCGATTGATTGATCTTCAATTCATGGGACGCTTCGACATGGTCTAGCTTATCGTTGAACGCATCGAGCACTTCTTTCATACCCACTGCATAGACGGACTCTTGGCTGGGGCTCGATGCATTCAGCACAATTAGCTGTTTGGCAGTCGAACCATTTCGCAGCTCATCGATCAGAAAGCGAGCCACCAATGGATAGGGTTTTAAAAGACGCGTATCCTGGCTACGGAAAAGATCATAATCGGGTTTGTCCGAGAATCCGTAAATTACGCAAGCTGGTTGGCTGTTATCGGGATCTTGATTCGCTGGGCCTATTGCAGCGAGATCATGCCTCAACACGTAGCGGGGCAATTTCATTAAAGCGGTCATTTTCACCTCCTGGGTGAGTAAGGTGATCATCTGGCAGAAAATCGCAGATCTCCAAAAGAAGGGGCAACCAGTCCGCCGCTGATCTACCTGAACGTACCACGACAGCGTTTGAAAGCAAGGGACAACTCCTTGTTCGGCCGCTTTCGACCCCGATTGCTGTAGAAACAATCTGAAGGACTTGGAACATTTTTCGAATATTTTTCCATGATCGCGAACGTAATGGGTGTAGAACGAACGAGTTGGGATGGCTCGTTAATCTTGGGAATGCCGTCCTTCGGTGATGGGCATGCAAAATCTTGATTGACTCATTCGCCTGGTTTGCCCCATTCAGGCCCTGTTTCTGACATTGCCCAAAACAGTGCTTGTCATTTTTGGAACCAGTGTTCCTGAAGGATTTATAACAGTGCTGATAACGGTCGGTTTTGAAATAGTTTTCGAATTACCGCAAGCATCTCCATTAATGACGATGCTTTTTCTTCATCCGACGCGACTGAGCACCCTTCGTTCTGCCGAACAGTGGTCTGCCGAGCAATGGCCGGCGAGCAATAGTCTAGGTGTACGCGAATATCGAGACATGTATGGCAACCGCTGTGGACGTCTTTTCGCAAACTCGGGGACCCTCAAAATATCGAGCAATGCAACCGTCGAAGATGACGGTTTGCCTGACCATCATGATCCATTTGCGGTGCAGCATCCTGTTCAAGATCTACCTGACGAGGTGCTCGTCTACTTGTTGTCGAGTCGATACTGCGAGGTGGATAGCGAACTAAAAGACATTGCTTGGTCACTTTTCGGTAGCACGATTCCTGGCTGGCAGCGAGTCCAAGCAATCTGTGATTATGTTCACCAAGCGATTCGCTTTGACTACACCCGAGCGAGAGCAACAAGAACGGCACTTGACGTTTTTCGCGAGCGCGTGGGAGTTTGTCGCGACTACACCCATTTAGCAATCACATTTTGCAGAAACTGTAACATTCCAGCCCGATACTGTACTGGCTATCTCGGAGATATAGGTGTCCCTCTAAGCGATGCGCCGATGGATTTCAGTGCTTGGTTCGAGGTGTTTCTCAATGATCGGTGGTACACTTTTGATGCACGAAACAATACCCCCAGGATAGGTCGAGTTCTGGTTGCACGAGGTCGTGATGCGGCGGATGTCGCGCTCACAACCATTTTCGGCGAGAATCGTTTAACTGCCTTTCGAGTCTGGACTTACGAAGTCGAATCCCTCTGAGACGAATTGTTGCTTTAGTTATCGCGGGCGGATAACATCAGAGCATCAATCTCGGCTATAATGCTAGGCATCCCTCCCTACCAAACCCACCCGCCATGATGATACGACCCTCCCTCTCCCTTGTTCTGATTGTCGTTTGCAGTGTAGTGCTGATTCGTTCCGCAGGAGCTGATCAGAACGATCTCGACTTTTTCGAAACCAAGATTCGTCCAATCCTTCACGAGCACTGCTATTCTTGCCACAGTGACAAAAAGCAATGGAGCGGATTGCGATTGGATTCGCTCTCTGCGATTCTCAAAGGTGGCGACAACGGTCCCGCCATTGTGCCGGGTGACCCCTCTGCCAGTTTGTTGATGAAAGCGGTTGAGCGAAGAGACGGGCTGGAGATGCCACCTGACTACAAATTAACAGACGGTCAAATTGCTGATTTGAAAATTTGGATCCAGGCTGGCGCAAAATGGCCGACCATCGATGCGAATGGATCGAATTCGGATGAGGACCAGGGGAGCAGCCGAAAGCATTGGGCGTTTCAACCCATTGCACAAGATTTTTCATCACTGTTCGGATCCCAGGTTTCTTCGAATCTAACCATCGACGACTTTCTTGATCTCAAGCGACGTGAAGCGGGTATTGGCCCACTGAAGCCGGCAGATCCGAAGACATTGATCCGAAGACTCTCATTCGATTTGACGGGATTGCCCCCAGATTATTCAAAGGTTCTCCAGTTTGAACAGAATCCTGCACCTGAGCAGTATGCCTCGATTGTTGACGAGCTTTTAAACTCGCCTCAATTCGGTGAGCAAATGGCGCGAATGTGGTTAGATATCGCGCGATATTCCGACACCAAAGGGTACGTCTATGCTCGCGAGGAGCGATTCCAAGTGCACGCCAACACGTACCGCGACTGGGTCATTCGCGCATTTCATTCCGATCTGCCTTACGATCGATTCCTGCAATACCAGATAGCAGCGGATCGCTATGCCTCGCACGATCCGTCGCACTTAGCTGCCATGGGGTTCTTGACATTAGGCCGAAGATTTCTGGGTGTCACGCACGACATCATTGATGATCGAATCGATGTCGTAACACGTTCGACTTTAGGATTGACGGTTTCCTGTGCTCGATGTCACGACCACAAATACGATCCGATTCCGACCGAGGATTATTATTCGTTTTATGGTGTGTTCCATAACAGCACAGAACGACAGATCGAACTCGTTGACGATGTCGTATCTCCCCCCGCATCAAATGCTGAGTGGAGGGCTGAACTTATTAAGAGACAGGCAACGTTAAACGAACAGTTGCTCAAGAGTCGGCAAGAAGCATCGAATCGTGTGAGAACGAGATTGGCCGATTATCTTTACTCGCAAAGTGAGCTTCACAAGTTCCCCGAAGAGGGGTTCGATCAAGTGTTCGCGGTGAACGATCTGATACCTGCCTTTGTAAGGCGTTGGGAACGTTACTTGGCCTCGGTGCGTTCTTCTGAAAATCACTCCGACCAAGCGATCTTCAAGCCATGGTTTTTGTTTTCTGCATTGCCTGCCGAGGAATTCGAAGCGCGTGCGATGGAGATCGTGAAATCTATCCAGTCGGATCCGTCGATCCATCCTTGGATAGCACGCGAGTTTGGTAATCCACCCCAAAGTTTGCGAGAGGTAGCGGATCGTTACGGTCTCGTGTTAGCCAAAGTTCGAGAAGAGCGAGAGTCCGTGGGGGCTAATGAACTCAATGCCAAGATGGCTAGCTCGCGATCGCTGCAATCTGAACCGTTTGTCAGGTTGTTGTACAGCGCCTCGTCTCCGTGCGAAGTCCCTGACGAAGGGATCGTATCGATCGAAGGGTTTTTTGATTCGGCGACATGTACCGAAATGTGGCGTCTTCAGGGGGAGGTTGATCGATGGCGGATTAACAGCAATCCCAATCAACGCGTGGCTGTCGGATTGTTTGATCGGCAGGCAATTGTGTTGCCAAGAATCTTTAAACGTGGTGTGCCAGCCAACAAAGGAAAAGTGGTGGATCTGCATTACTTGACCATGTTTCCACAAGATCAACACGGCACGCCAACCCCGTTTCGCATTGGTAGTGGTCGATGGGAGCTAGCGGACCAAATTACACGTTCCGATAACCCGCTCACATCACGAGTTTGGGTGAACCGACTTTGGCAACATTTCTTCGGTCAAGGTATCGTTAAATCAACGAGCGACTTCGGATTGCGATCTGATGCTCCGAGCCATCCCGAATTGCTTGATTGGCTTGCAAATGATCTCGTGCAAAACGGCTGGAGTACGAAGTCGATTATTCGGAAAATTGTTCTTTCGAGGGCGTATCAATTATCAAGCGGTGTTGACGTCACGGATCGAGAGACCATCACAAAGCTTCTTGATGCAGACCCAGAAAATCGACTTGTTTGGAGGCACTCGCCGCGTCGATTGAGATGGGAGGAACAATGCGACACGATCTTGAGCGTTAGCGGACGGCTAGAGATAACACCCCGCTTCGAACAAGAGAGACGTGTGGCGGGGTCCGAGGGGAGCACGCGTCGCGCATTGTATGGATTTGTCGATCGTCAATTCTTGCCCAATGCACTACGGGTTTTCGATTTTGCGAACCCAGATCTTTCGATCGGTCGGCGGAGTGAAACAACAATTCCGCAGCAGTCCCTCTACTTTCTCAATAATTCCTTTGTTGCCAATAACGTTAGAGCCGTCGCCAAGAAGTCTTTAGGCGGGAAGTCTTTGAGCGGGGACTCGCTGGGCAAGGAATCGCCGCTAGATTACGAGACAGCGATAACGCAACTCTTTCCAATTCTTTTCCAAAGACAGCCCACGGAGCAGGAAACGCAAATCGGATTGCAATTTCTGAAATCGGCCGAGCAAACTGGAGCGATCGAATCCAGGGAGATCGACCCTTGGACTTACGGTGTTTGTAAGCTGGACGTTAACGCCAAATCCATGGCCGAGTTCAAACCGCTTCCGCACTTTAATGGAACGGCTTGGCAAGGAGGCTCCAGCTGGCCAGACTCCCAATTTGGTTGGGCTCAGTTAACGGCCGAGGGAGGTCATCCTGGCAATGATTTGTCACATGCGGTAGTGCGCCGTTGGACCGCTCCCGAAAAAATGACCGTGTCCATTGCATCGCTGGCTAAACATCAACCCGACATTGCGGACGGTGTTCGGTTCCATATCTTTCACAACGAAGACAAACTTTTGACATCGGTGCAGCTAAAGGCTTCAGAAAGTCGACTTGATCTCACGGACATTCACCTCGAACAAGGTGATCGCCTCAATTTTGTGGTCGATATCGTCTCCGAGTTAAACACGGATCAGTTTTTGTGGGCTCCTGTCATTACCAAAGTAGCGACTGCCGAATCCGCTACGTCCTCGGGTACGGCAACCGATGAGAAGCCAGTTTGGAATTCTCAGTCTGATTTTAGAGGACCAGAGGAGTACAAACTCAGCCCGTGGGAGCAATTCGTCCATGTACTCATGTGCTCAAACGAATTCCTGTTCGTAGACTGACGATTATGATTTTGAAATTTCCTTCCGAGTTCGAAGCAATATGAAACCAATTCGTGGCCAAATGTTCCAACAGAACCTAGATCGTCGATCGATGCTGTTTCAGTCATCGTTGGGTCTCGGGGGTGTCGCTTTAACCACGATGTTGGAGTCAGCGTTACGAGCGGAGACACCGTTGTCCAAGCCCCAGGGATCGTTGTCGTTGCCTCATCATCCTCCTAAGGCGAAGAGGGTGATCCATTTTTTTCTCAACGGTGGTCCTTCGCACGTTGATACGTTCGATCCCAAGCCCGCGTTAGTGACTCATGCTGGCAAGCCGTTGAGTGACACGTTGACCACGGAGCGAAAGACCGGTGCCGCGTTTCCCTCCCCTTTCGCCTTTAAGAAATATGGTCAGAGCGGGATCGAGGTCAGTGAGTTATTCGAAAAAACGGCAGCCCATATCGATGATATTGCGGTGATTAGATCCATGTATGCGCAAGTGCCCAATCATGAACCGTCGCTGATGCTCATGAACTGTGGCGATTCCGTTCAGCCACGACCGAGTGTGGGGTCGTGGGTGCTATACGGATTAGGTTCGGAGAATCAAAATCTGCCAGGTTTTATCGCCATGTGCCCGTTCGGTTATCCGATCAAGGACGCGGAGAATTGGCAGTCAGGCTTTTTGCCAGGCGCGTTTCAAGGGACCTTTGTAGATCCTCAACATCGCGAGGTGGAGCGATTGATTGAG
Source organism: Pirellula sp. (assembly GCA_025459355.1). GTDB lineage: Bacteria > Planctomycetota > Planctomycetia > Pirellulales > Pirellulaceae > JBKCUI01. The sequence goes on along the minus strand of JALOQS010000010.1, from coordinate 12,928 downwards.
AACATAACCAATCCGCGGATCAAATACGCTGACCAGAAACGTCAGTTGGATTTGCTTCGCCAGTTCAACGAGCTGCATCGAAGCCAGCGGTTTGATGAGCGACTGGATGCCAGAATCCAGAGCTTTGAGTTAGCGTTCCGTATGCAAAAGGATGCATCCGAGGCGTTTGATCTCAGTGGAGAGAGCAAATCGACATTGGATTCGTATGGCGATGGTGTGCATGGTCGGCAAACTTTAATTGCCCGCAGGTTATTAGAACGAGGTGTTCGTTACGTACAGTTGTGGCACGGGGCTGGTCAGCCATGGGATAATCATAACGCGATCGAAGCGAGTCACCGAAAGCTATCGGCAGAAATAGATCAGCCCATCGCGGCACTGATGAGTGATCTTAAGCAGCGAGGCATGTTCGAAGATACCCTTATTGTGTGGGGTGGTGAATTCGGAAGAACACCGACCGTGGAATTGTCCGGCGATGGTCAATCGACGTTGGGTCGTGACCACAACCATTATGGGTTCAGTGTTTGGTTAGCTGGGGGAGGGATCAAAGGAGGGACTGTTTATGGTGCGACCGACGAATTCGGCTTCCGAGCTGTCGATAAGCCAACCAGTGTCCATGATTTGCATGCCACGATGCTTCATTTGTTGGGGATTGATCACGAAAGATTGACTTATCGTTATGCCGGCCGAGATTTCCGTCTCACAGATGTTCACGGCAAAGTCATAAACGAAATTGTAGCTTAGAATCGAACATCCCGAATTCATCGCGGTACGTTTCGCCGTTCCAGACTTTGCTCTGCATTCTGCTTCTGTTTACTACTGTTATCGTTTAGGCGTTTAACCGATGGAGCCATTAAGCGTTTGGCTTGGCCCGATCAAATCGGCTGGGGTTATGTCTAAGCCCATCGTCGTTCGGGGCGGTTCCGCAAGAGGTTGGCTTCGGCATCGTCGACGAATTCTTCTTTGACGGGATCGAACTTTAGCTTTCGCTTTAGTATCCACGCAATAGCTGCCACGTGACATGCGATGTGGGATTTTCTCATGACCTCATGATTTGCGACGGTTAGTTTTCGGCTTCTCATACAATCGAAAAAGTTTCTCGCATGAGCCGACACATCTAAACCCTTGACTCGTTTCGTGTCTTCGGTGATCTCTTTTTGCAACGAGTCCGGAGTGACTAGCATCTCGCCCGAATCGCCCGTTTCGACAGACCCTTGATCGCCGACGAAGCGGACGGGACATGTTCCCAGTCGCGTTTCATAGTTAGGGGCTCGGTTCCCAAAAGGATCCTTCAGAAAATCGATGATTAGTTTTACCCCATTGGCATAGGTGCAAACAATCTTATCGTCGCTGGGCTCATACTCGATCGGCATTTCATGGTCCGATTGATTAGCCCACTGACAAAGGTCAACAGTGTGCGCGCCCCAATCCAGTAGTCTCGCGCCCGAGTCAAAATCCCATTGGCCTCGCCATTGGCCATCACAATACGCTTGGTTAAAGGGCCGCCAGGGAGCGGGTCCCAACCAAAGATTCCAATCGACGATATCTCGATTGGGTAGAGGCTGAGCGGGTAGCCAAGAATTGTCGAGCACGGGCACATAGACCGAAGCGTACATGGTTTGTAGCTTTCCAAGTTTGCCTGCGTGGACCAGTTCGACCGCTTTTTGAAAGTTAGGAACGCTTCGCCTCTGTGTGCCAGCTTGGAATATACGTTTTTCTGCTTGGATTGTGTCGGCCAATTCTTGGCAGGCGTTAATGGTGATCCCACACGGCTTCTCGCTGTATACATCTTTGCCAGCCTTCGCAGCCAGCATGGAAGCCGCCGCGTGCCAGCGGTCGCCGGTCGCTACCAACACCGCATCGATATCTTTGCGATCCAATAGCTGCCGAAAATCGCGATAGAGTGCGCATTGGGTGTTGCCATAGTGGTCGTCGACCAATTTTTTGCCAGCATCCCTGCGGCTTGCTTGCACATCAGCGATCGCAACGCAGCGAACATCGTCAAAGGGTAAGATTGCTTTGAGATCGTAAATGCACCGAGGTCCAATCCCGATAATGCCAAGTTGAATTTGTTCGTTGGCTGAGCGAATCGGCGACGATCCTTGCGAGGTTGAAATGAGAGAATTAAGAACGGGAGCAGCAGCAGAAGCGGCTATTGTTTGGGACAAGAACCGACGTCGATTCGATGCGTTTTTCACGGGAGAGGTTCCATTATTCAAGGGAAAGTTGCGCGATCATGTAGGCGATTATAGCGTGTGTCGTTCGGGAATTGTTCCGAGATACCGAATGCGACCGAAAGCTGCTTTCTCCTCAAGCCGACATTGGTTGGTTTCTCGCGATGTGGTAAACTTAGTCTCTATAGATACCCGGTCCACGCGGCGGGCATCACATCGTTTTTTGGAATGGAATTGAGAACGCATCCATGGGATTGTTGGCGATCGTAGTTGGCTCGGCCCTGTTGCTTAGTATTGCCTATTTTACGTACGGTCGATTGTTGGCGAGGTTGTTCAAGCTGGATGACAGCAGCCCGACACCTGCAATCTCAATGAGAGACGACATCGACTACGCGCCATGCGACACGGCACCGTTACTGAGTCAGCATTTTTCAGCCATTGCGGCAGCGGGGCCTATTGTCGGTCCTATCTTGGCAGGGGTGGCTTTTGGTTGGGTACCCGCGTTACTTTGGATATTGATGGGCGCGATATTCGTTGGTGGTGTGCATGACTTTGCGACTCTGGTTGCATCGATCAGGCACAAAGCGGCATCGATTCTCGAAGTCGTTCGCATTCACATCAGTCGTCGAGCGTATCTGTTGTTTCTCACATTTGTTTGGTTGGCATTGGTCTATATCGTCGTTGCGTTCACGGACATTACGGCAACGATGTTTGTAGGAGCTCTCGATTTATCAACGGAAAAAACTTACAAATCGATTGCCGAAGCCAAGGCAGATCCCAATGCAACGCTGCTGGTTCAATCTGGCGGAGTCGCAACATCGTCATTGTTGTATCTAACGCTACCCGTCATCATGGGGCTCGTGGTACGTAGCGGCAAGATATCGATGCAAACTGCAACATGGTTGTTTCTGCCGTTGGTCGTCGTCGCGATTTGGGTTGGTCCGCTGATACCCTTAAATGTCGATGCGATACTGATGTCAATCAACAGCGACTTAACACCAGCTCAAGCGGCCGATTACGCGATTCGCATTTGGGATGTTTTTCTGTTGCTTTATTGTGCCATCGCGTCTATGACTCCGATGTGGCTAATGTTGCAACCACGCGGTCAGTTAGGTGGATACTTTCTTTATGCAGCGCTCGGTGCAGGCGCGGTCGGAATCATGCTGGGTGGGCAAACGATCGAGCAGCCAGCGTTCAAGGGATCGTTGTTTTCTTCAGACAAACCAATCATGCCCTTTTTGTTCATCACGATTGCATGTGGCGCTTGTTCTGGTTTTCACTCTTTGATTTGTTCAGGGACAACCTCCAAGCAATTAAAGAGTGAAAAAGCTGCAAAGCCAATTGGTTACGGCGCAATGCTGTTGGAAGCCATGGTTGCAATCGTTTCGTTATGTTGCGTTATGTTGCTACCTGTCAATTCGAGTCTGGCTAGTGCGAGTCCCAATTTCATTTACGCCAATGGGATTGGTTCGTTTGTTGAGTCGATTGGTGTACCAAGAGTTTGGGGCGTCATCTTTGCTTTGATGGCGTTCAACACGTTTGTTTACGACACGTTAGATGTCTGCACGCGATTGGGGCGATTCATTATTCAGGAGTTGACCGGTTGGCGAAGTGTAGCGGGACGTTGGTTTGGGACATTGTTAACCGCCGGAGTCCCTATCTTTTTCGTGATGCAAAAGACCTTGGATGCTAAGGGGAACCCGATTCCGGTGTGGAGAACATTCTGGGATTTGTTTGGGGCGAGTAATCAATTGTTGGCAGCGCTCACTTTGTTGGGGATCACGGTATGGCTGTGGCGCACGCGTAGAAAGGCATGGGTCTGGTTTGTGGCCGGGATCCCGGCTGTATTGATGTACATTATGAGTTCGTGGGCATTAACGACGATTGTTCGCAGCAAATTCGCGAAAGGGATAAACGGAGATCCCGTGGCATGGATTGCCGTCGTGTTATTGGTTCTGGCGGGACTGATGCTCGTTGAGGGGGTGGTAGCGTTACGGCGTCGCGAGGTTCCAGCATCGGCGGCGAAATAGCCGCGTGAAGCCTTGTCATGGGCTGCATTCCAGAAAACCTTGCGTTTCCGGCCTTGAGCGGCCCCGGATTGTTGGAAAAAGGCATTCAAACGAGCCTGTTGTACAACTCGGAATGGTGACAAATCCGGAAATTGCGACGGTTAGAAATTAAAGAGATGCAATTATTCGCCCGCACGTTAAGATGTTCGGACTAAACTGTGCGTACGGCTCGGGTGACACACCTCTCCTCATCCTGTTCCTAGACTTGTCGCAACGCCGCGGACACCGCGTCGCATCGCAATTTGTCATCTTGGACTCAGTGTCGTAAACCATGTTCGTCTTACTTTGTGCAAGCACCGGTGACCATGATCGATAACAAGCAAAAACGGCATACTCAACGCCTCGATATGGGGCCTCGAATCGGCAGATTTTCTTGCCATGCCTTCCCTTCCCCGCAGGCTTGTTTTTCGAGATCGTTGTTGGTGGCCGCAAGACTGCTTGTCGTGATTGCTTTCGCCATTCCGTTTTCGTCTCAATCGAGAGTCACGTATGCTCGGCAGGACCCAGCGGTTGCGATTGTTAACGCAACCGTGCATACAATGACCGGCCCTGTCATCGAAAATGGTCGCATTGTGATTCGAGGGGAGCTTATCGAAGCTGTTGGTGACGGCAATTTAAAGCTTCCAGAAAACGCTCAAGTCATCGATGCAAAGGGCTTATCGATCACTCCGGGATGGATTGATGTTAATAGTCAGCTTTGGATGTCAGATGCGCCGGGAGATGCAGGCTCGAGCGACGGCAGTTTGCTCGCGACCGATTCGCTGGATCCATTCGCTGAAGATTGGGCCGATGTCTTAAACGCCGGGGTGACGACTGTTTACGTGCAACCTTCATCCGCAGGTGCAATGAGTGGTCTCGGAGCTGCGGTTTCGGTTGCCCCTCGTGCACCAGGCTCATTGCATATCCTCAATCCAACGGCTGGTCTGCAGATGTCGCTCGGCAATTCGCCATCGAATCGCGATCGAGCGGCTCGCTTTGAGTCGATCAAGAAATCATTGCAGAGTGTCGCTGACTACAGAAAGAAGTGGGACGACTACGAGAAGGCAATCAAAGAGGATGCCGCCAAAACACCAGAACCTCCTAAACAAGACGTTGCACCGACGGCAGCTGATGCTAGCCAGCGTTCACCAGGTGAAGGTTCTGGTCGCCCCCGTCGGTCCAGAGAGAATTCTGGTGAAGAACGACGTCCCGGTCCTGCTCCTGCGCCGGGTACTGGAGTGCCTGGATCTGGCACGCCGGGATCTGGTACGCCTAATCCGGGCGGAACACCAATGCCACCAGAAGCAACAGATAAACCGACAGCACCGAAAGACGGCGCTGCAGCGGCCCCCGCGACACCACCTAAAGAGACTCCGAAGAAGCCCGTTAAGCCAGAAAAAGATTTGGTAAAGGAACGGTTAGTAGGGGTCATTACTGGCCAGATACCTGTTCGATTTGAAGTCCGAAATGCTAACGATGTTCGGTACGCGATGGAGCTTAAGAAAGCTTTTGCCGAGGTGCAGTGGGTATGGGAGGGACTTGATCAACTAGGCTCATCTCTGGCCGAGGTTAAGAAATCGAGAGCACCAATTGTGGTGGGTCCTTTCGCCAATCTGGGGATTCCTTCAAAAGCGTCAGCGGATCGCATCGAGCAACTTTCTCTGCTACTCAATGGCTATCAAGGAGTCGTGGTTGTTCAAACGAAATCCAATATCCGAAATGGATCGCGTATGTTGCGAGAGCACCTCGCCGTGTCGGCAACTGCCGGGTTCAGTCATGAGTCGCTGCTCCGATCGGTAACCGTGGATGCCGCTCGATTGATCGGCTGTGAGAAACAGATTGGCGTGATTGCCCCTGGCTACAAAGCCGATTTGGTTGGCTTTATCGGAAACCCGCTTGATACCGCTTCGTCGATTGGCCTCATTATGGCCAACGGAAAGCTATACAAAGAGCCTAAGCCTGATGCGGTTGCGAGCCATTCGCAATCCGGCGTCTCGAAAGTTGGTGAATCGCGTCGAGTCATACCGCAACTCGCGGATCGAACTGTGTTGAAGTCATCCCGAGTACTTCTTCCACAAGGACTGTCGGCGGGAGAGTTGGCCCTCGAATCAGGAAAGATAACAAAGGTCGGAACCACGACCGAGGAATCGCAAACAACGAACGAATCGTTAATCGATTTAGGGGACGCTTTTATAACGCCTGGACTGGTGTCGGTTTATTCGACTTACGGCATTGATGCGAACGCACGAGGCACCGATTCCGATTCATCGCATCTAAGTGCAAGTGACCTATCCCTCTCCGATCAGCGTAACAGCCAACGAATGGAACGCACCGGGCTTTTCAAGGTGGGATTAACCACGTCCTCAGCAAACACGTTGGCAGGACAGTTGTCGCTCGTTTCCACTGATCTGGCACCAACGAAATTAGTTGACCGAATCGGAGCCAAGATCGTTTTGTCCTCCGAGGCACGCAATGTCGATCGGTTTCCATCGAGTCTGGCAGGACAGGTTAAGTTTGTTCGTGATGCGTTGGATGGAAAGCGAGCCCCCTCCAGATTGTTTGTTCCTGACGCGACTTTATCCAGCATCGAAAAGTCGAGGAGCGAAGCCATTGCAAAATTGCGAGATCGTAAACAACTCGCCATATTCCAGGTAAGCGACGAAGCGGAGATAGAAGCCGCGATTCGAATTATTCGTGATCACAAATTGCGTGCTGCATTGATTGGCTCATCGTTTTGGTCAGTGTATGCAGCAGAGCTTAAAGAGTTGGCAATCTCGATCATTGCAATGCCTACAAAAGAAGGTGACTTTCCCGTCTACATGGATGAACTCGTCGCTTGCCACAAGGGCGGAATTGACGTTTACTTTGCGGGAGAAACGGGAACACAAATTCGAGCCACCGCGAGCTTGGCCGTGAGGCACGGGATGGACCCGAATTGGGCACGCTTTGCGATTTCGAGTGGTCATACAAAACTCTTTCCTGAATGCGAAGGAAAAGTAGGCTTCAAGGAGGGCGAGTCTGCGGATTTCTTGGTTTGGTCAGATGACCCACTCAATCTCTCGAGCACGATCCTGGCGAGAGTTCGAAACGGCAAGATAATCGTCAGTGAGGAGAATCAATAATGCAAAGACGTAAGTTTTTCGGGCTGCTGATTTGCAGCCTAACTTTGGGATCGATCTCGACTCTTACATCAATCGGCAACGAACCACGCAGCAGCGAACCGCGCAGCAACGAGCGCGATACAGCCCATTCGGAAAACAGCAACGTCATTCTCGTTAGAGCCAAGCATGTTGTGCTTGGGACGGGCGAGACGATTTCTCCCGGCGCTGTTTTAGTAGAGAGTGGTAAGATCAAAATCGTAGCAGGACAGATCGACGCTCCGGATATTGAAACCGTTGAGGTCGATTGGGTCATGCCTGGTTTGGTGAATGCAGCCGCATCGTACGGTATCGCTGGGGGAACATCGGAGATTTCCACAGAGGTAGCACCCGACTTTTATACGTCATTTTCCCTCAACCCCAATTCCAGGGATTTCAAAGAGGCGATTGACGAAGGGATCACGACGGCTCACTTGTTACCAGGAACACAAAGTGTCATCGCGGGTTGTTCCTCGATTATAAAAATCAGTGGAGGAGGGCATTCCCAAGATAAGCCCACGGTCCTTACCGAAAAGCATGGCTTGACGATCGCGCTTAGTAGCGACCCCACATCAAGAAACCAAGCACGAGGTCGTCCTGATACGATTTTTATGCGTCAACCAACCAATCGTATGGGTGTCGTATGGATCTTGCGAAGCGCCATGCACAAAACACAGAACGACCAACCAGCTTCGTTTCTTACGCCGGAAAGCCGTTCGATCATCGCCTCTGCCATGAAAGGTGAGTTGCCGATTTACTCTGTGAGTCGCAAGGATGTCGACATTCGTAGCACGTTCGTTTTGCAAGACGAGTTTGGCGTTCGTCCCATCATAATCGGTGGTGATGAAGCTTATCGAATTATGGCTGACATTATCGAACGCAAGCCATCGATCATATACACAGACCTGACATCGAGATCGAGCTCGGCAGGATTGCGTGGTCCTGAAGGGACAGAGCGTCGATGGAATGTTGCGAGTCAGTTTGCGGCTGCGGGCATTGATTTTTGTTTAGCCGGCAGCGAGTTACTTGATCAAGCGAGGTTCGCGACTCGCTTTGGACTCGATCGTAATCAGGCCATGAAGAGCATTACGTTGAGTCCCGCTAAGATCTTGAAAATAGACCAGCAGGTTGGCTCCATCGAGACCAATAAAGATGCCGACTTGATTGCTTTTAACGGTGATCCACTGGAGTTCACATCATCAATTCAGTGGGTCATGGTCAACGGAAAAATTCATTCAGCTGGATCGGACAAGAAATGATTTCGATTCAAACTGTGGTTCATAGGTTAGGAGTATTGACTTTGAGTTTACGCACTAGATCCATCAACTCCAACCTAAGTTTCAGGGGAGTAAAAATGAAAACGATTAAGATTGCCGTTTGTTCTTTGGTGTCCTTTTGGGGTGCTTGCAATACCGGAATGGGTAACGATACGCTCGCCATCGTCGGCGGCAAGATCATCACCTTGGCAGGCGAACCGATCGAGAAAGGGACCATCATTGTTCGCGATGGCAAAATCGAAGCCGTCGGCGCAGACATCAAGGTCCCGCTCGAAGCCAAGGTTTTAGATATAACCGGACAAGTGGTAATGCCTGGCTTCATCGATCCACATACCTCCGAGGGGATGGGGCAAGCGAATGAACGAAATGAAAATGTGCCGTTTCTATCCGTGGTGGATGGTATCGATCCAGTCATGGAGTTCTTTGAAGAGTGTCGACGAAGCGGAGTGACGACCGCTGCGATTGTTCCCGGAAATAGCACGCTCATCGGTGGTCACGGCGTCGTGTTGAAAACATCGGGTCAATACGTAAATGACATGATTGTGAAACGGGACGTTGGGATGAAGATTTCTCTTCGACCCACTTCAGGAAGTCGAATGGCCCATATCTCCAAACTTAGAAGAGAACTAGAGAAGGCCAAGATTGCGGTTGAAAAGAAAAATCAACCTGAAGCAGAAAAAGGGGATAAGCCCGCCGAAGCAACCGGCGAAGCTAACAACGAACAGAAACCAACCGAACAGCCTGGTGAAACCAATGCTGAAGCACCGGCCGATGGAGCACCTCCTCCTTCAGCCGCCGAACTTAGCCGAGGGCAAGATGCGATGATGGCGGTCGTGCAAGGCAAACTGCCTGTTTTCCTTTACTGCGATACCGCGATGGATGTTACCACGGCGCAGTCACTGGTTAAAGATTACTCGCTCAACGCAACATTTGTGTTAGGTCGAAACACCTACAAGGCTGCGGAATTGCTAAAGGGCACCAAGCAACCAGTCGTCTTAGATCCGACACTTATCTTCTGGGAGACCGATCCGCGAACCAAGAAAGATAGCAAGGTTATACTGACCAAGGTTTTCCAAGACGCCGGCGTACCCTTTGTTTTTCAGACCTCGGAAAGTTCGGCCCGTACGACTTCAGCGAGCAGTTACTTCTGGTATCAAGCAGCGGTAGCGGTGAAAAATGGAATGTCTGAGGGAGAAGCTCTCAAGACGCTATCGATCGTTCCAGCCAAGATGTTGGGGATCGATGAATTTGTCGGATCCATCGAAGCGGGCAAGGACGCGGATCTTGTGATTTTGACCGGTGAACCACTCAAGCTTGAAACGTGGGTCGAGAAGACCATCGTTCGTGGAGAAGTGGTTTATGATCGCTCCCAAGATGAGAAACTCGCTCGTCTACTTGCCCCGTCAGCGGATTAAGGACATGCGATTCACTATGAACATGAAACATCTTTGCAGTCTCGCGCTGTTGCTGATCGCATCAACTGCGAGAGCGGGAGATATCGATGCATACTTTGTCGATACTCTTTGGCCGGGTGATGGAGAGCCGATCAAAAACGCGGTGATCATCGTCGAGGGGGGCAAGATTCAGAGCGTTGGATCGGCGACCGACGTTACCATTCCTCCTCAAGCGAAACGGCACAACCTCAACGGGCGGACCGTGATGCCTGGTATTGTTGCGATGGAAACGTCGATTGGCATTGGTAGCACCGACGACGAACGAAACGTTACACCGGAGTATCGCGCCATCGATGCCTTTGATTTTTACGGCGAATATGATCAGTATCTGTCGTCCGGAGTAACGAGCGTCCATATTGCCCCTGCCAATCGACGTCTATTGCCCGGTCAGTCTGGAATGGTCAAATTGGGCAAAGGACTACCGGACACAAAGAGACTAAAAGATACTAGCGGGATCAAAGTGGTTCTTTCCAGGTCCGCTCTAAACCCACCCACCGTGTATGAGCCACCTGTCGGCGCGGTCTCCGTCGATCGGCCATTGGAACCAACGCGCCCCCAGATTGGTGCGAGTTATCTGGAGCAAGTGTCCGGATTGGCAGCGCTGTTAGAATCGAGTCGTGAGGCGGATGCCGTAAACGATGCTCGGCTTGAGGCTTTGGCTTTCGCAATTGCCAATAAATCGCCGTTTCGCATTGTCGCCGAGACTCAGTCCGAAGTGGAAGCGGCCATCAAGTTGGCGAAACGGTTCGAATTGAATTGGATGTTGGTTTTCCCGACGTCGGTTGTTCCCTTCGAAGACGAATCGATGTGGAAAGAAACCGATTTCGTGGGAGTCGTTTTGAGACCTGATGCGAGCCCTGGTGCGGTTGCTAATCCCGCGATACCGACCGATGAAAATGAAGCCTTCTCGCCGAGTTGGAAGAACGCCGCCAAACTGATTGCCATGGGGCTTGATTCGAAAGTGGCTATTCAACCGGGTTCGGACGATGACTTGAAAGATGTCATGTTCTTGGCCAAATCGTTCTTGAGAAGCGGCATCAAGATTGAGCAAGTAATCAGGATGATGACGGCGAACCCTGCCAAGATGTCGGGGCTAGAAGGAAAGATCGGAGTGCTTAGAGCTGGGGCGGATGCCGATTTCCTCGTATTGACCGGCGAGCCGCTCCGAGACGGCACCGAGATTTTAGAAACCTATGTCAATGGCAAGAAAGAGTATCAATCTGTCGGCGAGTCATCCGGTTCGTTGTATAGTGCATCGGCCATCTATACGCCGACCGGAGTTGTGTCTAACGGAATGATTGCTGTGGCTAACGGCAAGCTGATTGGAGTTGGGAAAGAGGTTTCGATTCCGACCAACGCTGATCGCAAACATTTTCCCAATGGAGTCATCGTTCCAGGCTTTATCGATGTTGGGTCGCAGCTTGGACTGGGATCGCCGTTGACAGCTCAGGTTGGGTTAGAAACCAAGCTGGGGGATCTATTGGCGATGGATGATGAATCGATTCAAGCGGCTAGAAAAGGTGGGTTGACCACGGCCTTTTTAAGTTCCACGCAACTGCCGAGCCCTGTCGTTGCGTTCAAGCTGGGAGATAAGCCGCGAGTTTTGAAAGATCCGGTAGCGCTTCGATTTGCACTTTCCGGGACGGTAAGCGCGGCGGAATCCTCGATTAAGAGAACGCTCGCAACGGCCAAGCAATATACCGACAGTTGGACCAAGTATGAGAGCGAGTACGCCGACTACGAGCGTAAGAAGAAAGAGTACGACGATGCCAAGAAAAAGTATGACGAGGCACTAAAGGCTGCTGAAGCTAAGAAGGCTGAGGAAGCTAAGAAGTTAGAAGAAGCCAAGAAGACCGACGGGGGAGCAACGCAGCCGACGGAAAAGAAAGAGGCACCGGCACCGGTTACACAGCTGCCCGCTTCAGACAGCAAACCGAACGGTGTGACAAAGCCTGAAGATGTTGGTTCGAGCAAACAAGAAAAGCCCAGCCAAGAAAAGCCTAGCGAAGTGGCCGAGCTCAAAGCTCCTGAAATGCCTAAAGAGCCTCAGAAGCCACGCGTGCTTGCGAACTTGGAACCATTCCGTGATTTGTTTGCCAAGAAGATTGTGGCAATGGTGGAGGTCAAGGAGGATGCACTGTTCGATGTTGCGATTCGCGTGTTCAAAGAAGAGTATGGGTTAGCTTTGGTTATTGTCGGTGGCGATGTGGCATCAAAAATGGTCGAGACCGCGCACAAGCATTCGATACCGATTGTTGTCGGGCCATCGTTAACGAAAACGGTTCGCGATAAAACGGTCAATATACCGATCGAGTTATCACTTCACTCCGTTCCATTTTTGTTTCAATCCAATGCTGCGGCGCGAGCGGCTGGATTGGCGGATGCGGTTTCTTATTCCGTTTACAAGGGACTTGGTCGACAAGTTGCTTTGAGTGGATTGACCGATCGAGCCAGTCAAATTTTTCAGCTAGGTTCAGTTGGATCTCTAGAGGTCGGTAAAGATGCTGACTTTGTCGTATTGAGTGGTTCGCCGCTTGATCTAGCGTCCGAGGTACTGGCCGTTGTCATCGACGGGCAAATAGTTTACGAAAAGGATTCGCAATAATGTTGAATCGAAGAAATGTGTGGAAGCTCTGTGCGTTGCTACTGGCCCTTAGCTGTGGTCGTGACGTAGCGTTCGGACAAGAACCGACGGCGGAACAACCCGCTGCACCTAAGCCTAGCGTTGCCATTCGTGCCGGTAAAGTCTTGACCAGTGTTGGTGATCCGATCATTGACGGAGTGATATTGGTTGCCGATAAGAAAATCGTTGCCGTTGGCAAATTTGGCGAGATTGTCATT
>JALOQS010000009.1 GCA_025459355.1 Pirellula sp. | reverse complement strand
TCCCTTTCAAACGATCACGGAGTAGTTCCATGTCCGACTACGAACATGCGATTTGGCTGAATTAAAGGATGCGGGGAGCAAAATGCAACCGGGGAACCCCAAAAAACCAATAAAAACACTGTATTTTTCGGCACAAAGTTCAAAAAACATTGGAAAAACGGGCTGTTTCCCCGTTAAACCGGGTATTTCTTTGCATTTTCTTCCATTTTCGCCGCCAGTGCTTCGACCAGGTCGATCTGGAGAACGGAGCTCAAGCGGAGGAGGTATGCCAGGACGTCCGCCATTTCTGCTGCGGCGGCTTGTCGATTAAGAGTTTGCTCCCCGTCACGCCATCGCCCGCCGTCGGTCCATTGAAAGTGTTCCAGCAGTTCTGCCGATTCGATTGCGATAGAAATAGCCAAGTTTTTAGGAGAGTGAAAGCGTTCCCAGTTACGCGCGTCGGAGAAATGATCGATCCATGCGGTCATTTCTGCGAGGGTCGTCGAGTGTGCTCGTTTAGCGTTCGTGGGATCTTCTGAGTTCATACCGTGCTCCTTGACAATTTGCCACAATAGAAAGGGGATTCTGGTTGCGTTAAGGCCCGATGGTCTTGGTGTTCGGTCAGACAGGACCGGAGTCGCCCGATTCTGCTTAGGCTATTACGAATCGGGAAAATCGAACATACTACATCACAGCATTCGGCGGGATCACAGCATCACCGGCGGTCTCCAGACGCAGAGGCTCTGGCTCAATGGCTCAGGCTTGTGCGATTGAGAGAGTTTGGCGATGGATCATTGAACACAAAACTTGGTTTAGATAAGGGAAAGCATTATGGCAGTTTTGGTTACGAAACCGGCACCTGATTTCAAAGCGACGGGTGTATTGCGAGACGGATCCTTTGGGGATGTTACTTTGAGTTCATTCAAGGGCAAGAAGTATGTGCTTTTGTTCTTTTACCCGTTGGACTTCACATTCGTTTGTCCGACCGAGATCATCGCGTTCTCGGATCGAGTCAAGGAGTTTGAGCAGTTAAACGTCGAGGTGCTCGGGGTTTCCGTGGACAGTCATTTCTCGCACTTGGCTTGGCGAAACACACCGAGAACGCAGGGTGGCTTGGGTCAAATCGACTACACGCTCGTCGCCGATCTCAACAAACAGATCGCGCGTGATTACGACGTGCTGGTCGGTGATGCCGTCGCATTGCGAGGCTTGTTTTTGATCGACAAGGACGGAGTGGTCCGTCATCAGGTCGTGAACGATTTGCCACTGGGGCGGAGTGTAGACGAAGCGCTACGAATGGTTCAGGCTCTTCAGTACTTTGAAAAGAATGGGGAAGTCTGTCCTGCGAACTGGCAAGAGGGCAAGAAGACCATTAAGCCGACGGTTAACGACAGCAAGGAGTTCTTCGAATCGGAGTACTCAGCCAAGGCTTAGGGGGATTAGGCTCCCGGGCAGGGGTTTCTGCTCCGGGCTAATGGCGGATAAGTAGCCTTAAAAGGGGCGTTGTATCAAGCCCGCGATGGAGTTCCACGCGGGTTTTTTTATGGCTGTTAACTAGTAACTTCAAATTCGGTCATCACGCAGGCCTTTACGGTCGATTTACCGACTCGGAGCGGAATCAATGTCATTCTCCGCAGTTGGGTTGCCCAAGGGAAATGCAATGTCAGAGATCAGTCCAAAGGATCGTAGTTCGTTGACACACGTAGACGAATGCGGTGCAGCCAGAATGGTTGATGTCGGAGCGAAGCCTGAGACGCGTCGAACGGCGGTCGCACGCGGGAGCATTTTGATGCGTCCCGAGGCGGCGAAAGCGGTTCGAAGCAACGAATTAGCCAAGGGTGATTGTTTACAGATTGCCAGAATTGCTGCCATCCAGGCGACGAAGCTGACCAGTCAACTTATCCCCTTGTGTCATGCGATCGCGATAGATGGAGTCACAGCCGAGTGCTCTTGGAAATCCGATTGCGAAATGGAGTGGATCGTCACTGTCACTACGACTGGTAAAACGGGAGTGGAGATGGAGGCGTTGACAGGTGCGAGCGTGGCTTTGCTCACGGTGTATGACATGTGTAAATCGATCGACAAAGCGATGACGATAACGCAGGTTTATCTCGATAGTAAATCGGGCGGGACCAAGGGCGATTATCGACGATCCAATCACTAAGAAAGTAACGTACCATGACACCCTCTGCCGCCGCATTAAATTCGATGAAGGTCACTGTGGACCATTCGATGAAGGGGCAAGTGCTCGGAACTAGCGGAGCGAATGATTACCGCAAAGTGTTGGCCGATGCGGTCGGGATGATTCGACCTGAGCTGATGGCGGTAGAGCGACTGCTTCAGAGTGGATTGCGAGTGGATTCGGTTCCCGTTCAAACGATGCTCGAGCACGTTAGGGAATTGGGAGGAAAGCGATTAAGGCCCTGTTTGACCCTTTTGTGTGCGAAAGCTGCGGGTGGGATTACTGATGAGACGATTCGTTTAGCCGCATCGGTAGAGTTGGTTCACACTGCGACATTGGTTCATGATGACGTGATTGACGATTCTGATTTTCGCAGGCATCGACCGACTCTGCATACCGTTCATGGGGTATCGCGGAGCATTCTTCTCGGGGATTGGTTATTCACTCACGCGTACGATTTAGCCAACCAAGGAGAATCGACTCTTCCTGGTCGTTGGATTGCGTCGGCAGCTAAGAAGGTATGCGAAGGAGAGATTGAGCAAGGAGCCTTGGGTGGGCGATTCGATATCACGATCAATGAGCAGCTAGATGTTTTGGGCAGGAAGACCGGTTCCTTGTGTCGAGTCGCTTGTGCTTTGGGGGCGTGGTCTGCTGGAGCATCGACTGTTACCTGCGAGCACTTTGGGGCTTTCGGAGAGTATTTGGGAGTCGCCTTTCAAGTGTTCGATGATTGGTTGGATGTGTGGGGTTCGCAGCAATCTGCCGGTAAAACGCTCGGCACGGATTTAGACGGATTCAAGCCGACGATACCGACGCTACGCGCGTTGGAGGTTGGGTTTGCCGGCGAAGAGAAGATGGAATTGCTGGAAGCATTAGAGCGTCGTGACAGACAAGCGTTGGGTCGGCTCAAGCAAGCGTTGATGAACACTGATGCTGGCGAGTACACGCTCAAGTATGCGCACCGCCTCGTCGAGCAGGCTCAAGGGTTTTTGCTACCTTATGCGAGTCAATCCAGTTTCTGTCAGCAGTCCATGGAAGGTCTTTTGCGATTGGCAGAGGCGGCCGCGAATCGAGCCGCGTAAGGATTCGGGTCTAGAGATCGCCGAACGGTAAATCTTTTTGGTTGCGTTCGGCGAGTCCTTCTTTAAAGTGTTTTCGGCAAACGGAGACATACTTTTCATTGCCTCCGATTTGGATTTGTTCACCTTCGCGGACAGGTCGGCCGCTCGCGTCGAGTCGCAGAACCATGGTGGCTTTTCGTCCGCAGTGGCATATGGTTTTCACCTCGTTCAAGTTGTCCGACCAAGCCATAAGAAATTGGCTTCCCTCGAACAAGTTACCTTGAAAATCGGTTCGCAAGCCGTATGCAAGGACGGGGATATCAAGATCATCGCACACGTCCGACAATTGTCGCACTTGTGATTTCGAGAGAAATTGCGCTTCGTCAACGAGAACGCAGTCCACCTTGGTCGCGTCGTTTTCTTTTTGGATAATTCGAAAGAGGTTCGCGTTTGCGGAGAACGGAATCGCGTTGGCTTCCAAGCCGATCCGAGAGCTCACTTTACCGATTCCGAATCGATCATCGACTTCGGGAGCAAAGATGAGCGTCCTCATACCTCGTTCGTGATAGTTATAGCTCGATTGAAGCAGGATGGTTGATTTTCCTGCGTTCATGGTTGAGTAGTAGAAATACATCTTGGCCACGGGGCTTTACTCCATCGATCTAAAAAATCATTCCATGTTTTAAGCAAATGAGTGCGCCGAAATTTCATCCCATTCTTTGGGGAGAGACGTAAGCACGCGATTGCCCGTTTTGGTTACCAAGACATCGTCTTCGATTCGCACCCCGAGCGAGCCCGGTATGTAGATGCCTGGTTCGACCGTAACGACCATGTCCGGTTCGAGCGGTCTGTTTTGGTTTTGCGCTAGTCGAACTGTTTCGTGTATTTGGAGTCCGAATCCGTGACCGAGGGAGTGGGTAAATTTCTTGCCGAAGCCGGCTTGTTCGATAATTTTTCGAGCGATGGAGTCAACTTCGCTCATAAGCACTCCTGGTCGGATCGCGTTGATTGCTGCACGTTGAGCATCGAGAACGACTTGGTAGACTTTACGAAGCTTGGCCGATGGCGTACCGGTGATAACGATTCGCGTGATATCGCTGAGGTACATTTCTTCTTTCGCACCCCAATCAACGAGAACAAAGGAGTCTTCGTTTACTTTCTTTTGCGAGGGGCGACCGTGAGGTAATGCAGCCCGAGGTCCCACGCCAACGATGGGTTTGAAAGCGGAGCCAGCGCCACCGATATGGCGAATATTGGTTTCAAGTGCGTCGGCGATATTCTTCTCCGTAGAATCGGGGGTCATCATAGCCACGGTCGCCGTAAACGAACGCTGAGCCATATCGATGGCCCGCTCGATAGCTTGAATTTCCGACGCATCCTTTCGTTCGCGAAGTCTCTCCACGACACCGGCGCATGGCATCAATGTCGCGGCGGTAGCCATTTCCGTGAGTTTGTTCCACTGAGCAAATGAGGTCGAGGTCGGTTCCACGTGCAAGGCGGTTTTGATATTCTTGTTCGCGAATCTTCCGAAGGCTTCCACAAGAGACTCGGTGGGGCCTCGCAATTCCATGGCTAGATCGGGGCACTCTTCCCGGATTTGTTCGTCGTATCGAGCATCGCTCCAGATGGTAAGCTGGTCATCGCTAACGAACAGGTAGCTATCCTCACCTTTGAACCCGGTTAGATAGGTAACGTTGTAGGGGCAAGTAATCAGAAAGTGGGTGATCTTTTGTTCTTTTAAGGCACGAAAGAGTTTTTGTTGTCTCTGCTGGATCATCGGAAAAAATCGTCTCAAGGTGTCGGATAAAGTGGCGATTATAAGAGAGTTCTACTGAATCGTCAGCCTCAGTGACACTGCAATTCCGCACGTTGGCCATTCGTATCGGGCTTGCACCTTGTATGTCACCCTAATCCATGGCATGATGGGGTTGTCTGTTTCTTAATGCACTAAAGGAATCCGCAGAATGATCCAACACCAAATGCACCATTTGGTTCGATTTGTCGTGGTCGTGTTCTCTTTGATTGTTGGCGGTGAGGTCAGTTTCGCAGAGGAGAAGAACAATCCTTCGCAACCGGGGGACTCGGCTACTGGTAAGGCAGGTGGCATCGTCGTTTCCGAACAAGCGATGGAGATCCATCGACGAGGCTATGTGTTTGACGGCCACAACGACTTGCCATGGCAAGTTCGTAAATACTCCAAGCGGTTCGATCAAATCGATTTGCGAAAAGATCAGCCCGAGCTTCACACCGACATCAAGCGTTTGTTTCAAGGCCATGTGGGGGCTCAGTTTTGGTCCGTGTATGTACCATCGGACACCATGAGAACTCGGAACGCTTTTCAGACGACCGTCGAGCAAATCGAGTTGGTTCACGACATGATTGCTCGTTATCCTGATGTCTTTCATTTGGCTCGCAACGCTGCCGAAATTGAAGAAGCTAGGGGGCTAGGAAAGATTGCTTCGTTGATTGGAATGGAAGGTGGTCATAGCATCGAGGAGTCTATCCCTAAGCTTCGTAAGCTTTATGACATGGGGGCTCGTTACATGACGTTAACTCATTCCGATACGCTCTCTTGGGCTGATTCAGCAACCGATGTTCCGAAAAGCGATGGGTTGAGTCCATTTGGAGAAGAGGTCGTAAGAGAGATGAATCGACTCGGAATGTTGGTTGACATATCGCACGTGTCGCCGGCGACCATGCATGACGCACTTACCATATCGACGGCACCGGTCGTCTTCTCGCATTCGTCGGCTCGCGGAATAGCCGATCATCCGAGAAATGTTCCTGATGATGTTTTAAAACGCTTGCCAGAAAACGGCGGCGTCGTCATGGTGAACTTTTTCTCTGGATTCGTTGTGCCAGAAAGCGCTCAGATCATGTTGAAAATGTTTGAGGTCAGGCGAGAGTTGCAAAGCAAATATCCCAATTCCAAGGAGGATGTCGATCGTGAGTATAAGGCTTGGCAGCTGAAAAATCCGTACCCGGCGGGCGATGCATCGATCGTGGTCGACCATATCGAGCACATTATAAAAACAGCGGGGATCGATCACGTAGGGTTAGGCTCCGATTACGATGGAATTGGGAAGACCCCTGTCGGTATGGAAGATGTTTCGACGTATCCCGTGATCACCGAATTGCTAATGCGACGTGGGTACACCGAGGAGGAGATACACAAGGTGCTGTACAAGAACGCGCTTCGGGTGGTTCAGGTCGCGTGCAAAGGAGAGTAGTCGTGAGCGGTCGGTTTTGTCGGCTTTGCAGTCTTGTCGGCTTTATCGTCCAGAGTAGTTTTCAAGCGATGGGAATCGTAACGAATCTTGTCGTGGATCAGCCGTTTTTGGAGTGGCCCGAGGGCTAAGAACTTTAAATTTGGTTTAGCTAAACGGCTCTTTTCGTTCATGAACATGCCGGTTGTTGTTAGAATGGGGGCGCCGTTCCAAAGTTCAACCTTGCGGACTTCTGAGCGATCGTTTCCCCCCTCGATTCCTTCCCCGTGCAGGATATCTCGCAGAATATCCCGTATAGTCATCTCGCCATGATCCCACATTCCAAATCATCGGTAATCGGTATGCCCTCCATTTCGCGTGCGAAGAGAGCGAATGCGATCTCTTTTTTGATGTCCATAGTGTTGGTTGTCGAGAGTGTGTGTTGTGCATTGAGTGGGGGGCGGGGCTTGGCAGCGGAGCCCGTTGATTACGAAACACAGATCCAACCTATCTTTAAGCGGTATTGCGTCAGTTGTCATGGCGAGAATGGAGGAGAGTCTGATGTCAGTTTGGCCAGTTTAAAGAGCATTCAATCGGGCTATCCCAAAGGGGCGTTGATTGTGCCGGGGGATCCCAGCAGCTCCAAGATTTTGCAACTGATGCTAGGCCAAGAGCCGAAGATGCCTCCCGAGGACGAGCTGGAACCAACGGCGGAGGAAATCGAATTGGTTCGGCGGTGGATTGAGGAGGGAGCGCGTGGGGAGTTGAAACCACAAACGCTGATGGAACGAAGTGCTGCACCGAAGTTAGCTAAGAATGGTGGAGTATCGCCACTTTTTTCCGTTGCGGCAATTGATCAGCGATTGCAACTAGTTGGTTTGCAAGGAGGTTTGGGAATAAAAGAAGTTGGGAAAGCTTGGGATGTCAATTCGGTGGTGCTGGCTGCGGGCAAGGTGACACAGATTCGTACTGGCGGTGAACATAACAGTTTTGTCGTCTCTGCTGGGATTCCAGGTGTCGGGGGGCAGGTGCTTTTGCTGAGCCGCTTTGATAAGTCATTGAAGATAGACAGGACACTGGAGGCTCATTCGGACGTTGTTAATTCGGCTGTATTGAGTCCTGATGCCAAGCTACTGGCTACAGCTGGTCACGACAAATTGATTCATCTGTGGGATATCGAAACCGGCAATCAGATTCGAACGTTAAAGGGGCATAACGGAGCGGTTTACGATTTAGCGTTTCATCCGAATGGATCGATTCTCGCGAGTGCCAGTGCGGACGAAACGATAAAGATTTGGGATGTGTCGACCGGTGCGAGGTTGGACACATTTGGACAATGCGAGGGTGAGCAGTATTCGGTTCGATTTAGTCGGGACGGGCAGCGAGTGATAGCGGCTGGTGCTGACAAGCGAATTCGTAGTTGGCTGATCCAATCTCAAGCGTCAACGGCTGTGAGCACGATGACTCATTCGGTTTTCGCGCACGAGGGGGCTGTGTTGGCGTTGGAGGTAAGTGAGGGCGGAGAGTACGTCGTCACGGTTGGAGAGGACAAGACGGTTAAGTTGTGGAGAGGTGAAGATTTGCAGGCGGTCGGAGTTTTGGGAAAGATACCGGACGTTCCGACTGGTGTGGATTGGTGTGACCCACAGAGTGTCGCAGTAGCGAGCATGGATGGGGAGGTGTATGTCTTCTCGATCGAGGCACTGGTTTCTGCGGAACGAGTTGCGAGTGTCAATCGCGTTATGCAGCCAAGCGATTCAGATCGACCATCCCGTGTTCAGGCTGATCAATCGCCGTCGCAGCAACCTGTCGAAATCTTGGAGGAGAGTGGGGGTCGGTCGTCTGGTGCATCGCAGAGGATACGAGCCAAGCAAATTGTGTCGGGTGTTTTGTTGGATCAAGATATTGTCGGGAATGAGCCAGGGGATTGGTATAGTTTTGAAGCGAGTCAGGGAGAAGAGTGGATCATTTCTGTAGAGGCTGCCTCCAAGGGGTCCAAGTTGGATAGTTTGGTGGATGTGCTCGATCAATCAGGGAAACCGATTTTGCGGACACGGTTGCAAGCGGTCCGGGAATCCTACTTCACCTTTCGAGGCAAAGACTCCACGATTGCTGATGATTTTCGGTTGCATCGTTGGGAGGATATGGAGTTAAACGAGTATCTTTACGCTTCAGGAGAAGTGGTCAAGCTTTGGATGTATCCGCGCGGGCCCGATTCGGGATTTCGAGTTTATCCAGGGCGAGGAAATCGCGTTACTTATTTTGACACCACCGCATCGACGCATGCTTTAAACGAGCCCGCGTGGATCGTACGAGAGTTACAAAAAGACCAGGCACCAATACCGAATGGTCAGCCCGTGTTTCCCATTTATTACTCCAACGACGATGCGTCGGATAGGAAGATTGGGACCGACAGCCGAATTCATTTCGTCGCGCCGGAGTCAGGCGTTTATTTGATTCGGTTGCGAGATGCTCGCGGACAAGCGGGAAGTGATTATCACTATAAACTGTCGGTGATGCCTCCTCGTTCACGCTTCACCGTACGAGCGGAGCAGAAAGAGATTGTAGTTAGGCCGGGAGTTGGCACCGAGTTCTCGATTGCGGCAGAACGATGGGATGGATTGGACGGAGAAATTCATTTTGACGTTTCGGGAGTGCCTGACGGGTTGCAGATGACACAGGATTTGAATGTCCAGAGCGAACAGATCGTCGGGCGAGGAACGTTGTACATGCCTGAGGGGGAGAAGGATCGAATTCCTGGAGAGTTCACGATTCGGTTTACCCCGAGCTCTAGAACGTTGGATGGGCAGATGATTCATGGCGAGCCATTTGATTTAAAGGTAAAGAAAGCAGAGCCAACGAAGCTAAAATTGAAGCTTGTTGAGATCGGTCAAGGGTTCGAAGCGGAGGGTATTCCCGAGGTCGTCATCAAAGCGGGGACGACCGTGAAGGTTCAATTGGCGATAGATCGAGGAGGGGTGGCAGGGGATTTAGCTTTTGGGAACGAAGAATCAGGACGTAATCTTCCTCATGGCGTTTTCGTCGACAATATCGGACTCAATGGGCTTTTGATTCCTGCGTCAGAAAATGCTAGGGAGGTTTTTGTTACTGCGGCGGCTTGGGTGCCCGAGCAAGTTAGGTACTTTCATTTGCGAGCGGAAGCCAACGACAATCCCACCACGTCGCCTGTTCGAATTCGAGTGATTCGCTAGGTTATTGCTCGGAAATCGGCTTGTGCATTCATCGAATTGCGGTCATTAATATCTCGTGCTTTGGATCGAAACACTAGGTTTCTACAGGATGATTTGCCGTTAAGATCACGGTGTTTGGTAGAAAGGTTGGGAATCACGAGTCAATGAATCGCAAATACAGTAGTCAAGCCGCAGTTGTTGGAACAGGCTTTATCGGTCCGGTTCACATTGAAGGATTGCAGAGAGCTGGGGTTACGGTTCGAGGTGTGTTGGGTTCGAACGTTTCCAAATCGGCAGAGACCGCAAAGCGGTTTGGGATCGAGAAAGCGTATGGATCGTTTGACGAGTTGCTGTGCGACGACTCGGTTAGTGTCGTTCATTTGACCAGTCCCAATCGGTATCACTTTGAACAAGCCGCTGCCACGCTTCGGAGCGGCAAGCATGTGTTGTGCGAAAAGCCGCTTGCTATGAACTCAGTGGAAAGTGGTCGGCTGGTGCAATTGGCTAAGGAGACAGGGCTGCATGCGGGAGTGAACTACAATGTCCGATTTTATCCGATATGTGTGCAAGCTCGCGAGATGATAGAGTCGGGAGAGCTAGGTGAGATCTATCATGTCACGGGAGAGTACGTCCAAGATTGGCTGTTGATGCCGACAGATTTTAATTGGCGAGTCCTAAGTTCTGAGGGAGGCCCATTGAGAGCGGTGGCAGACATCGGAACGCATTGGCTCGATTTGGTGCAATCGATAACGGGCTTAGATGTAGAAGCCGTGTTAGCCGATTTGCAGACAGTTCATCCCGTTCGGCAGCGACCGGCTGGAGGCGTCGAGACATTTTCGGGCATGAAGAAGCAGCCGGTTGATTTGCATGATGTCACGATAGACACGGAAGATAGCGGGAATATATTGCTCCGATTTGGTGGAGGGGAGCGGGGCGTGCTGCACGTTTCTCAAGTCACTGCTGGACAGAAAAATTCGATTCGCTTTCAGATAGCGGGCAGAAAAAAATCGTTGTCGTGGAACAGTATTCATCCTGACGAGCTATGGATAGGCAATCGGGGTACTGCGAATCAGATTTTATTGCGAGACCCCAGTCTATTGCATACCCGAGCAGCCATGCATGCTCAGTATCCCGGTGGTCACAACGAAGGCTTTCCCGACACGTTTAAACAACTGTTTCGATCGTTTTACAATTCGGTTGAGGGGCATGCCGAACCGTTTGCTCCTTACCCAACATTTGAGGAGGGGCATCGAGAAATCATGCTATGCGAAGCGATATTGAACAGTGCAAAACACGAGAGATGGATCAAGGTTGAAAATGGCGTTGCGTGACTTGAGGTTAGTCGATTGGTTAACGAACGAAAATGTGATGGTGAGAACTGCCGCATTGGAGATGCTGAGCAACGGGTATAGTACCGATCAACGAGTTTGCGAAGCGGTTTTTTCCGCATGGGATCAGTTTACAACCCAGGATGCGTTTCCCGAGTTTCCCATGATTACGCATTTGGAGATTCCCAAGGAATTCATGTCAGAAACCTTGAGTCGCGCCGAAGTGATGTCGGCCGGTCGTCCATTGACGGATCGTGCGTGTCGTTGTGCAGGCAAGTTATTGGAGGCCGTCTCGGTTTCATCGCCCTTGATTTTCAGTGACCATATTGAGCAAATCGCCCAGTTAAAGGAAAAGTCAAAGATCTTTTTCCGGATCGACCTGGATCGGCTTCGGTTTCGCGTTTCTTTATTGGATTCTCTCAACGAGGATTCCGTTGCAGACTGGTTTACATCGGACATCCAGCCAATGGTCTCGTTTGGATATTATCCTCATCTCGAATCGCTATATCTCAAGGGGCGAGCGGAGCAGTCACTTCAAATCGCGTTTGAGCAGTTACGAAGTGGGGAGCGAAAGCCGCATGTGTTAGAAACGGGATTAGAGTTAGCATCGAGATACCGATTGGTCGGATATGAAAGTGTGTTTGCGGACGGAATAGACGACGAGAATTCGTCGGTGGCCGATGGATGTGCCATCGCCTTATCGCGTTGTCGCAATGACAACGTATTGAGTTTGATTGCCGAGCGTTTTGCCGATTACAGTCGATCGGGGCAATTGAGGAGTATTGATGTGCTTCGGCGCAGTCGATTGCCCAAGACCTCCGAGCTGTTGCGATTTTTGAGAGCTCACGCCCAGGGCTCGCAAGTTCAGAATGCGCTAAGGATAGCCGAGGTGTTGCAGTTTGACTTCTCCGATTTGGAGAATTGGTTGGAGGCGATACTAGTTGTCGATGACGCGTCGCTCAAGAGAATTGCTTCGTTGCTGTGTTTAGTGGGGCCATTAAGTGAGGGTCTTTCGGACGATGACAAGCGACGCATGTTGCACCTAGTCAGGTCACGGTTACAGGATCAGGCAGTCTGATGGAATTCGGTTATCTAGAGAGACTTACCATTCAGTTGACGGCAGGAGCAGCTTTATTGGAAGATGCCTGCGTCAAACCGCACCTCGAGTTCTTATTGCGTTCTCAAAAAGAGGATGGCGGATGGGGAGGCCGCGAGGGAGAGAGCGACTTGTATTACACATCGTTCGCGCTCCGTTCGTTGGCAATCTTAGGTTCGCTTACTGGGGATGTCGCCGAGCGAGCGAGTCAGTTCCTGTTGATGAAGACTCAGAGTCAAGAGTCGATCATTGATCTACTCTCCTTGGTTTACGGGGCGGCACTCATCGAGGCTGCTACGGAGAAGAATCCATTGCAGGGGAACCGGGACCTCTGGCAAGCACGCATGCAGACGATGCTTCATCAGTTGAGGCGGAGCGATGGCGGTTTTGCGCGTACGTTAGAGGCTAACGTTGGGAGCACCTATCAAACATTTCTGGTAGCGATTTGCTTAGAGTTGATGGGGTATTCGTTGCCTGCTGACGACCCTTGTGTTGATTTTCTTTTAAAGCAAAGGCGGGCCGATGGAGGGTTTTTGGAGGTTCGAGTGGCCAAGAGGTCGGGCACCAATCCGACCGCAGCGGCCATCGGAGCTTTGCGAACGCTCGGGGCATTAAGCCAAGAGGTATCCGAAACGGCGGCAGAATTTCTGGTGAACATTCAAACCGAAGAGGGGGGATTCCAGGCCAATACACGAATGCCGTTGCCGGATCTATTGAGCACCTTTACGGCGTGTGTGACACTTTGGGATCTCGGGTTTTTGGAGGAGATCGATGCCAAGGGGGCCTTTCGATACGGGATGTCCATGGCTCGAATGGAGGGGGGATTTGCTGGATTTGAGTTGGATCCGGCTGAGGATGTCGAGTACACGTTTTACGGGCTGGGACTATTAAGCTTACTTAAGCCGTGGGTTAGTTAGGACCATAATTCCCTCTTGGGCGTCGCGCCCTCCTCCTCACGATGGGTGGCATGTGATAAAACATCGGAGTGCTGTTGAAAATCGTTTCGTCTGGTGGGATTGTTGGCCTGCCAGACTTGTCCTTTTCACACAACCTCAAAGAAATTAAGGATTTCTGATGTCGGCATTTCCTGAAGTGACCAAGATTCGATACGAGGGTCCGGATTCCGATAACCCATTAGCTTTTCGGTGGTACAACCCAGATGAGGTTGTAGCTGGAAAGACCATGAAAGATCATTTGCGATTTACCGTGGTTTACTGGCACACCATGCGTGGAACGGGCAGCGACCCGTTCGGCAGCGCTACCATGCTTCGTCCGTGGGATGATGGCACGGACTCAGTTGAGAACGCATGCAATCGGGCTCGCGTCGCTTTTGAGTTTTTCGAAAAGTTAGATGCACCTTTTTACGCATTTCATGATCGGGACGTTGCACCTGAAGGAAAAACGTTGGCGGAGTCCAATAAGAATTTGGATGCGGTCGCCAAGGTGCTACGCGAAGAGCAGCAGCGGAGTGGTGTCAAGTTGCTGTGGGGTACAGCGAATATGTTTAGCAATCCACGCTTTATGCATGGAGCGGCCACGACGTGTAATGTGGAGGTGTTTGCTTATGCAGCGGCCCAAGTTAAGAAGGCCATGGAAGTCACTCATGAGTTGGGTGGTGAAAACTATGTCTTCTGGGGTGGTCGCGAGGGCTATCAGTGCTTGTACAACACAGACATGAAGCGGGAGCTCGATCATTTGGGTCGATTCTTCCATATGGCTGTTGATTATGCTAAGCAGATTGGATTCAAAGGGCAGTTCTTGATCGAGCCAAAGCCAAAGGAGCCGACCAAGCATCAGTATGATTCCGATGCGGCAGCCTGCTTGAATTTCTTGAGAACCTACGGTTTAACCGATTACTTCAAGCTAAACATTGAGACCAATCACGCGACCTTGGCGGGTCACGAAATGATGCATGAGCTAGAGTATGCTGGCATGCAAGGCGCGTTGGGTTCGATCGATGCCAACACAGGCGACTTGTTGCTCGGATGGGATACAGACCAGTTTGCCACTAATTATTATCTCACCACGCAGATCATGTTGGTGTTGCTCAAGTATGGTTTGGCTCCTGGTGGTGTGAACTTTGATGCCAAGGTTCGTCGTGAGAGTTTCGAGCCTATCGATTTGTTCTATGCTCATATTGGTAGTATGGATGCCTTCGCGAAAGGTTTGCGAGTTGCGGCCAAGATGATTGAAGACGGTGCATTGAGCAAGCATGTGTCCAAGCGTTACAGCAGCTGGGACACAGACTTGGGCAAGAAGATCGAAGCCGGGCACACCAATTTCTCGGAGCTCGAGAAATTCATCATGGAGAAAGGTGAGGCAGCATCGAATCAGAGTGGCCGCCAAGAGCTGTTAGAAAATGTTTTCAATCGCTATCTCGACTAATAGTATTGTAGACCCGTTTGCTCAGAGCGAAGCAAACGGCAGTCTTTTCGACGAGCGACAGACCTCCGCATTTCTTGTGCGGAGGTTTTTTTTGCGACTAATCTAGTTGGGAAAAGGTTAGTGAGTGTACATGGAATGGGCTGGGGATGGGCAGCACTAGGCATTGGTTTGGCCAAGTGATCGCACGTTGTTCGGCCATGTTTACGGCCAAGATGTTCTGTGTCGCAAAGCGAACGGCATTTACCGTTCCGGGAAGTTCGATTTGGAAATGGATTCCTTGTTCGAATCGGTGTGGGATCAATTCTTGATAGTCGATGTTCGCGTACGTTTGAAATTTCGAAAGTTCCGTTGTTCGCGATTGTCCCATCACTGGAGCTTGGAACATCGGGAGCGGAGCATGGAACCCATGAAAATCAAAAGACTGGTTGATCAGTTGCGCCAGGAGCATGGTGACTTCGGGGATAAACTGTGGTGTGTGGTTGGGGAATCGAGATTTGTAATTGGCTTTGAACGCCTCAATGACTTGCGCTTGTTTCTCGCGGAGCAGTCCGACGTGAAGCATTTCACAAATGACCACATCGACGGGAGATTCAGGGACAAAGCTCATCGCATCGCATTGAACTACATCAACATTGGCTTTGAGACCGTTTTTGTCCAAGAAGCCGTAGGCAATAGAGACGAGTTCCGGATTTCTTTCGACATAGGTGACGTTTGCACCTTGGCGAGCAGCAAAGGATGACAGAATGCCGGTTCCGCCACCGAGTTCTACGACATTCATGCCTGGTTGAATCACGAACTTGATTGCTTGAAGAAACGATCCCACACGATCGTCATCTTGTAGCATGTTGTAGTGATAAAGAAGCGGAATGTATTGGCCGAGAGTGGATTCATCCGACTGATTTTGCGACACGGTGGCTGTTGGAGGGTATTGCAAGTCTCTACTCGGAATTTCTAGTGATGGGGGGATCTGCACTCCGGCTTTTCAGAGGAACGCTAGTTCGAGAACGCGAATCTGCGAAAAGGAAAAGTGGATTGAGATCGAAATTCGAGCGCACGGGGTCAATCGCGGGTGATAGCGATTATGCCAAAGAGACGCAAGATGAATTTCTGGCGAGGGGGGACTGCAAGTCGAGTGGCGTTAGACGTTCGTGGGAGGGCTGCTCGCGGGAATATCGGTAGGATTCGGTGGAGCAACGTTTTGATAATGGGGCTGTTCGTTTATCGGTTTCCTAATCGGATGCCCAGGTCTTTGACTTCTTTGGCATCTGCTTCGGTGCGTCGCAGTTTGTTGTAGATGGATCTGGCGGCCTCCACGTCACTCACATCGAGTAATTTCATCGCTAATCTGCATGCGAGTTTGTAATTGCTCGGTTCGTAAGTTGTCGCGACCCGCAGGTGTTTGATTTCTTCATCGACTTCCCCGAGGGCACGGGCAGCGTCGGCAAGCCAGATTTCGCGAGCCGATCTAGACATTTCCGAGTCATCGAGAACATCTCGGGCTCGCATCCAAAGATCGCGATGAATCTCGGGGTAGTTAGCAGATGTGAAGATGCTGGTAGCGAGTGTTCTGAGGATGTCGGCTCTTTGCGGAAAGACACTGATGTCGAGAGACTGCAGATCTCTTTCCTCGATCATCATTTTGGCCGTTTGGGTGGCGGTCGAGGGTTTGGTTTTCATCGCTTGTTGCCATATGCGATCGACCTGCGCATCATTCAGTTGTTTTCGAAACAGCAAGGAGCTTTCGATCAACTGGTTTGTCGCATGTTGACCTAATTGAACCACGGGGCTCAAAAGGGCTGCCATGTTTTCTCGCGAGCAAGTTAATGTCGTGCGGCAGCGTCCCCAGACCAGTCGCCAATCGAGCGGCGATCGGGCATGAGCGAGCGAATACCATTTCGACGCAAGCTTCATGGTATCGATAGCTTTGTTTCCGCCCGCAACATCAAGGATCTGAGATTGTTTGTCCGGTGATTTTTCTCGATCTAGTCCTAATTGCAAAAGCAGAGGATCCGTTAGTCTCCAGCTCGCGTTCCAATCATTCGACGGACTTGCGATCAGCATGTCGACTCGCAGGTCTTGTATCGCAGCCTGTGCGAGTAATCTTAAAGCATCGGGGCTCTTCTGCAGATCGTCAGCCGTCAGCGTCCATGTTTCTAAGAGTGATTCGAGGGCGCCAGGTTTCCGCTCCGAGGGTTGAGGCGTGCTAAGTTCTTTGAATGCGTTATCTAATCGTTCTGTCGCGGCCAGAATATCGAGACTGGGTTTAACGTTGACTCCGAGAGCAATCACGATGCTAAACAAGGCCACGACCCCGGCAAGTCGTTTGCCGTAAGCGATAGGCTGTGAAGGGCTGTCTTTTAGAGCGCGCTGATCGCGTTTCTTTTCCGCTATTTGTTTCGCGACACCGAGACTTTGCAATGTCGCACCGAGTAGTAAACATGCCGGGATTGATAGAGCAGGCAAGATCAAACCAAAGTCGACCGAAGAATGGACAACTTGGCTAAAGAACAAAAAAGCGCCCGCGACTCGAATAGGAGTGATCGCCTTCCACGCATCGGTGGGCACGCGAGACTGCAGCTTGGTACCAACAAAGAAAATTGCCGCAATGATTGTAAACAGTCCCAAATAGCCAAGTTCTACACCGATCTGAAGATAGAGGCTTTCAGCATGATAAAACCAGCCAGGTGAGTTCGGGTGTTGAAAGGGTAGATACGCATAGTGAAATGTTCCGAGTCCGCTGCCCAGCAGACCGAAAAACTTTATCGCTTCGAGTGCAACAGACCAAATGTAAACTCGACCTGAGATCGAATCCGCTTCGAGATCGAATTCGGCGAGCGTTTCTAAACGTTCGTAGGAGTTTTCGTCCAATTGAAAGGCGGCAGAGGCGGCCAATGAGGCTAGGATGATAAGAGTTGGGGCTATTGCATTCGTGCCGCTCGATCGTTTTTTGCCCACTAATAGGACGGTCGCGATGAGAGCGGTGAGGGCGGCCATAACAGCACCACGGCATTGGCTTACCACAACGGAGATGCCGATAACGATAGAACAAATCACAGCTGCGATTTGTGGCGTGTTGAGTTCGGAGAGAAAGTCTTCGATGACGCCGCGAAGCTTCATCAATATTGTTGCATCGGACACTTTGTAGCGAATGTCAGAATCTTTGCGTCGCAGATTCAACATGGCCCATGTGACAAGTCCCATGCTGGCTGCTAAACATATGTTGAGATATGCACCCGCCGAGTTCTTGGATTTGAAACAGGCAAATGAAGAACCTGTTCTCAGGCCAAGAATGTTTTCAGAACGATAGGAATAGGCACCGAGGAAACCGAAACATGCTACCGCCACACCTATCGCAGTCATCGCAATAAAGAGTGTAACTTGGCCCTGCTTGTCGGAAAAAAAGATAGTTCCACAGAAGGTCATTAGCGCGCACACGAGCAACGCCCCGATCGCTCCTCTCGTATGAAGCGGTTCGACGCTCCAAGCTAATTTACTGGACTGGTAGTTTTCCGAATCACAAGGAGCGTTCGAATCTGGTTTGTTGAAATCGGCCAGCATCATGCGTTCATTCGCGAGTGTGACTTCGCCTTCGCCTAACCCCCATTTTTGAAGCGCTACCGACGGAGGGGCGAACGAGTTAGAGTCGCGTTCAAACATCGCGCCGCTCTGAATGAATGCGTAGATTGCAAGAACGACGAAGAGCCAGCTCACGAAAGGAACCTTGGGGAATTCCGATTTTCGCAAAAACCTGTAGCCGCAGTAAACGCCGACAGTGGACAGCAATCCGAGGCTTGAGATAAGAAGCAGCCTTTGCGATTCCCAACCAACGGAACCAAAAAGCCATGGCGTTAGCATTAAAAGAACGACACAGTAAGCTTGGCCAATGTATTTGAGACACTGGTCGAGGGATGGCCAATTTCGCTTTTTCTCGTTGCTCGACGAGCTCGACGATGACGAATGCCTGCGACCGCTTCGGCTGCTGGAGCGTCTGTGAGTCGATCGACTGCGTTTGCTATCAAATGGATTGGGGTCGTTTTCTTTTGACATGAGCTCTCTTTCAGACCTCCTAGTTTAGCGACAAAGCTCGGAGCGTCATGCAAAAACTTTAGGCTAGGGATAAACCGGGCTAGAAAAAAGCGTTAGCTAGGGAAAAAAGCTTTCAACCCGCGCCTTCGCTACCTTGGTTACGAATGGCATTAATTGAATCGTTGTCAAATTCGCTAAACTCAAACATGGCCCCCGTCGATATCTAAAAATGAGTGGGGGGAGATATTCTATTCGGAATTCTAAGTGCCTCACTGCTTGTATCGAAATTAGGGGGCATCCGAATGTCGGTCACATGGAGAGAACCAAGAACGTTCTCGAGTAAAGGGTCAGTGATGAGACCCGTTAAACGACGCTTATTGTTAGCACTGCTCGCGGCGGTTCTCTTGCCCGTCAGTGGTTGCCAGACACTTTATACAGGTCTGGGAATCGGAAATTACTGGAACGAGAAAAGGCTTCGGGATCGCAATGCCTGGGCTGCTAAGAACGCGTGGAATTCGCGATTCGAGTGCTTTACGAATCAGCCGCACCTTCGAGACTTCTCCAAGGGATTCAAAGCGGGATACATGGACGTCGCGGACGGCGGTACGGGATGCGTTCCAATATTTCCACCTCGAGAGTACTGGGGTTGGAAGTACCAGTCTTGTGAAGGCCAAGCGAGAGTCGCGGCATGGTTTGCCGGCTATCCTCACGGTGCGAGAGCTGCCGAAGAAGACGGAATCGGCAATTACTACCAAGTCCAAACGTCGGCGAACATTCAGCATCAGTATGCTCAGCACGGCTTGATGGATCCCGCATATCAAGGGATGTATCCCGTTCCGCCGGACGCGGTTCCCAATCCGTATGGATTGCAGCCAGGGGTGAATATGTCGGGTGGTGCACCTATTCCCGGCGATTTCTCTTTGCAAAGCGAATCTCCATCGGACATTACCGTGACAGTCACGGACGTGGAATCCAAGTAGATTGGTTTATTCCTGATTCAATTCTCAGTTGCTGAGCGATGCTCAAGCTAACAGCTCAAATCAATATACATAACAGCCCAATCAAGGCTCTGAGGTGACCAAAATGTCTATGGAATGGAATCCTGCGACAGTGCAAAAGAGACTACTAACTGCGTTGCGAGGCTCGATGCGTCGCATCAACAGATCATCTTGTTTAACCGGGCTCTTGCTGGTGGCAGGGCTCAGCAGTGGTTGTACCAACTTGACACAGCCACTTTCCGGAGTGCCAGCCAGAAGGTTGCCACCCCAGTTCTTGACTCAATCCAAGAGTAACTTGGTGCCACTGGATCCGTCCAGGCTCAAGCAAGAAGAGCCACGTCAATACTTAATTGACCAAGGCGATATTCTTGGCATCTATATTCAAGGTATTTTGCCTTTCACCAAGGCTGACCAACCAGAGGAACCACCACCGGTTAACTTTCCTGAAAAGGAAAGCACCCTTGATCCTTCGATCGGTTATCCAATCCTCGTTCAAGAAGATGGTACGATTTCGCTTCCGTCTATTGAGCCTCTCAAGGTCAAGGGGATGACGGTCTCCCAGATTAGAGATCTAATCCGAAAAGCGTATATCGATGCGAAGATTTTTCCGGATGTTTCCGTGCTGCAACCCAGCGTTACCATCATGAAAGAGCGAACTTTTGACATAGTCGTTGTTCGCCAAGATGTTAATGTACAGGCACAACAGATGATGAACCAGTTCGGCCCACGTGGGACTTTTTTCCGAGGTTCTGACCAAAGTTCCTCTGGGCAAGTTGTGAAGTTACCTGCATACCAAAACGATGTACTGCACGCTCTCATGGCATCAGGCGGTTTGCCTGGTCTGAGTGCAAGGAACGAGGTTAAGATTCTTAAGGCTAGTCGAGTGAGACAGCAAGAGCGAGACTCGTTCATCCAACAGTTCTACTCGACTTATTACAGCAACCCAAATCCATGTTCCTGCCCTCCTCCGCTTCCAGATGATCCATCTGTCGTGAAGATTCCAATGCGGTTACCTCCAGGGGTTATTCCGAGTTTCCGACCAGAGGATATTTTGTTAGAGGACGGCGACGTTGTTTACATCGAATCTAGAGATGCTGAAGTCTTCTACACGGGTGGACTGCTACCAGGCGGAGAGTTCTTGATACCTCGCGATTACGATCTCGATGTTCTCGGAGCTATGGCCATGGCGGGAGCTGGTGTAGGAGCGCAAGTCGGTCGTGGTGGCGGTGGTGGCTTCGGGGCTGGTTCGTTCGGCGGGGTCGCACCAGGTATGCTGTTCATTCTCAGGAAGACACCATGCAATGGCCAAATCACGATCGAAGTCGACTTGGCACGAGCAACCCAAGACCCTCGGGAACGACCTTTGATTCAGCCTGGTGACACATTGATCCTGCGTCACAAGCCAATCGAAGAAGTTGTTAACTTCGCCATCCCAACATTCTTCACCTTCGGAATCCAGGCCATCCTTCAACAGAGGTAGTCCGGGAAACCGCGATTGTCTTAGCCAAAGCAAATCAAAAACAGATGCTGAACAAGCATCTGTTTTTTTATTTACCTAGCAGAAGAACCATGTCTCCGACGCGAAGTGCGGCGTAGCGAGCCAGCCCGTCAGACTCTCTACCCTCGGGCTCTAGCGAACAAAGCGAGCGAAAGCATCATCCCAAGACTTAGCATTCTTTGGCTCATAGGTGCAAATGTCTGGCATGTTTCGCATCCATTGTCTAGCTTCCATAATCGAATGAAATCGACCACTCGCAATACATTGAGCCACAACATTACCGAGCGCGGTCGCTTCTACGGGGCCCGCGATCACGACACGGTTGCAGGCATCGGCGGTCATTTGACAAAGCATTCGATTTTGAATGCCTCCACCAACCATGTGGATAACATCGATTCGCGA
Source organism: Pirellula sp. (assembly GCA_025459355.1). Classification (GTDB taxonomy): domain Bacteria; phylum Planctomycetota; class Planctomycetia; order Pirellulales; family Pirellulaceae; genus JBKCUI01. Next base: position 30,317 of record JALOQS010000009.1, on the reverse strand, counting down.
TTGCGTCAATTGCTCGAGCGAAGCAAGGCACGATCGGTACTTCATCGCTAAGCTCTCCAGGGTTACCCGAGCCATCGTCGCATCGTCAGCCACGGACTGGCCTGTACCCTGGAGGTAGTTGTGCATTTCGTCCAGCATATCGTCTGGGGCAACAAAACGGCGGTCGTCTAAATCGATAAACGCTTGATGGGCTGGAGCGGCTTCCGCCATGCTTGCCATGACGTCCCATGGAAGCGATTTGCCCCTTCGTTGCAAAGATGCTCTTAACTGCTGAAACGGCCAAAGCCCTGCGATGTTTTTGAGTAGCCGAACGCTCCCCTCAGCCCCACCTTCGTTGGTGAAATTCAATTGCAGGCAACGTTCATCCAAGATCGGCTCGGCCAACTCCACTCCCATGAGCGACCATGTTCCGCAACTGATGTAACACCAATCAGGTTTGGCAGGTGAGAAATCTTTAGCAGGGACCGCGATCACCGCCGAGCCGGTGTCATGGGTTGCGGGAGCCGTTACCATGCAATCATTCGGTAGTCCTGTTCTCTTGAGGATCTTGTCTCGAACCGGCCCGAGCTGAGTGGCGGGTTGGATGGGATCAACAAACAATCGGCTCGGAATCTCGAGTGCATCGAGGATTGTTTTGGACCAGCTGCGAGTCGTAGGGTTTAGCATCTGGGTCGTGCTGGCGTTCGTGTACTCATTGGTTTTGACCCCCGAAAGTTGCCAGTGAAAGAAATCTGGCATCATGAAAAATCGATCCGCCACGTCGAGAAGGGGCGAGGCTTCGGACCGCATGCTGTAAAGTTGGTAAAGCGTGTTGATCTCCATAAACTGGATGCCGCTGTTCTGAAAGATTTGCGTCTTGCTCAAGTGCCCGAACGCTTTCTCCATCATTCCCGAAGTGCGCGGGTCGCGGTAGCAGAATGGAGATCCTACGAAATCGTCGTTTTTATCCAGCAGTACAAAGTCGACGCCCCAAGTATCCGCACCGACGCTTCGGATTCGAGAACCAAACCGTTGGGCCGCTAGCTCAAGACCTCGTTCCACTTCACTCCAAAGCCTCAACACATCCCAAAGCAATCGCTTACCCACCGACACCGGTTGGTTCTCGAATCGATGAACTTCGTGCAAAGAAAACGTCGATTCGTGTGCTTCCGCTGCAATGACTCGACCGCTGGATGCACCCAAGTCAATTGCTAAAAAAACGTCGTCTGCCATGTCGTTCTAAGTGTGAGAGGAAGAGATCATGTGGATGATGCATTCTAATGAATTTCATGCAGCCATGGATCCCAACACACACAATTCGAACTAGCCTCCCACGGAATCACCATTCGGCTTGCCAAGACTGAGGCTCACGATCAATCCAACACGAGGCAAGCGATGGACGAACCACGAATCAGAGAGGTGCACGCCTACAAGCCAGCTTTCCAAGAGCAAATCAAGAAGAACAGTCAACCCGCAGTTGCCAGCCTGCAGTTGCCAGCCCGCAGCAGTTAGCCTGCTACGATCGGCTTGCGATCCGCTGTAGATTCATCAGCGAAGTGAAAATCGACTACGTCCGATTGATCCATTTGCCACGTATAAAATGCAGGCTGTTCGTCAACGACGGTTGGAAAATCCACGACCCCGTCATGTGCTGATCGGAGAATCACACCGAGTCGCTCCAATTCATGAACATAGGCCTCGAGATGAGCCTCATCCTGCTTGAGTTCTTCATGAATCTCAAGAACCTCATCGCCGTAAAGATGGAATCGAGGTTTTCGATCGTGCTGACGTTGCACCTTGCGAATGATGGATTTTCGTTCGGTCAGTTCTCGGTGGGCCAAAGCAATATCGGTCACTATAAGCCGGAGCAATGGCAACATCGCTCTCGCTTGATCGATTGTGAAGACTTTTTTGGAGTTGCTCATGGCCAGCGCCTTTCCATGTCGAGTTGGTGTAAATCTGAAAATACCGACATGAGAGAAAAAGGAAAAGTTCACTTGGGCCTGTGACAGCAATTCCTTACCTCAATTCTTACTCGAGAATCGTAGGGTTCAATTGCTGACTTTCCCAGAAAATCGGAAAATTCGATCCGATCGTGAAAGTAAATTCGTTGCAGACCTCATCTATCAACTCGGCACTGATCTGCCCTAAACGCCTTACAGCGCCCGAAACTAGCGCCAAATCGGCCAATTGCGCGATACGGCGAGGCGCTCCATCAGCCAATTCTTGGACGCGTGTGATCGCCTGGGCGTCAAAAATGTTGGGATCGCCTCCCACCTTACTTATAGAAAAATCGAAATAATCGGCTACCAATCCCAGATCCCAGGCAGGCAGGGCAATCCGGAAGTCGGCAAGCTCCAGCAGACTTCGTGGAAGATCCACCAGCCCCTCTTCGCTGATGGCGATGATGAGCGACAGTCCTGGGATTCTCGTTATTCGCCCTACTAATTCCAATTGCGAATCCGACAAGTTGTTTGCTTCGTCGATGATCAAAATGGAATGGTGGCCCACGATGCGATAACTTGAGACAGCTTCGGAAAACTTTAGAAGCTGCTGATCGACGTTAACCCATTCCTGATGCGAATCAGGATCTAGCTGTTGGATGGCGTTGCTGAGAATGTCGTAGTTCGATTGTCCGGAAAAGGGGACGATGCACGGATGCTCATTGACGGTTTTTAGGATTCGCTGCTGAGCCAATCGCCAAAGGGTAACCGTTTTTCCGCAACCACTGGGGCCGACCAGCAACGACAGTCGCTTGCGTTGGCTGATGGCAAATTCGCAGCGAGCGGCAGCCTCGGCGATGGCGGGTCCGAGGAAGACATCGTCCGTTGTGCGTGGATGTTGAAATGGCGCGGCGGCTAATTTCCAATGTCGAAGATAGCTCATAGACCCCTCGGTTTTCTAAATGCGGTTATCTAGATAATGGTCGGCGATTTTGCAGTCTGGTCATGATCGATTCTTGATGATGAGCAAGACAATTTTTCAAAAGTTTGGCATTTTCTGTGAAGAATCGGATACGAATAGCACTAAGCGCAAATCGCAGCTAAACTTTGGGCATGATAGGACCTATTTTTCATAGAGAGACGGCGACACTTCCCAGGCGTGGGCGGCACTTCGTAGCGAGGGTCGTTTTTGCATTGATGGTCTTTGGCATCATTTGCACGACGTGGCTACTGATGGCCGGAATACAGCCGGTCCAAAATCCTGGCGATCTTGCCAAGTTTGGTGTGTTGATCTTTCAACTGATTGCCCCGTTTCAGCTAATCGTGCTGATGTTTACAGCCGCGCTCGCAGGAACAACGGCCGTCAGTCATGAAAAGGATAAGCAGACCATAATCTTGCTGCTGATGACTTCTCTGACCAACGCCGAGGTTGTGATCGGAAAGATTGGCGCCGGGTTGTTGGCATCGTTTAATGCATTTCTTGCGGCATGTCCGGTGATGTTTCTTGTTTTGCTCCTGGGAGGCGTTGCACCGGAGCAAGTTTTGGCAGCCGCATGGATCACTGCGTGTACTCTTGCAACTTGCGCTGCCATTGGCGCAACGCTCGCGTTTTGGAGAGAGAAGACGTTTCAGGCGCTGGCTGTGACAACGTTGTTGTTAGCGTTTTGGTTGGCGCTCGGAGAGGTTGTGGCCTCGGGATTGATTTTCTGGGTTCCAGCGGAATGGGCCAGTTTGATTAGTCCGCTGCGTGCGATTATCGAGGTGACACAACCGTTGCCGAGCAAACCGATACTGTCTCTCGATCTGCCAGGGGGGAATGCACTTTTATCGGGGGGAGTTGTGCTGTTGATTGGTATCGCTTCAACAGCTCTTTCCATTGGGTTGCTACGAGTTTGGAACCCGTCGCGAGAACGACGTCCAGTCGCATCCCAAGCTGACGAGGATATTCCGAGAGAGAACTTCATAGGAGAATCGATTGCATCCGTTTCGACGTCGGATAACGCGAAGGCTTCGACTGACATGGCTCAGAGGAGGCAGGTCAAAGCGTGGAAGAGTCGGCCGGCTCGCAAGGTATGGAACAACCCAGTTCTTTGGCGAGAAATGAGAACTTGGGCGTATGGTCGCAAAGTAGTGTTTGTGCGATTCGCCTATTTGTTGTTCGCGTTAATTGTCGCGTTTGGGCTTCAACGCACGATGGCAAGCGGAGTGGCATACGAGATCACATCGTTTCAAGAAAAGCTTGTACCGGAAACCGTTTCTTTGCTTGCTCCATTCATAGTGCTTTCGCTCATCATCGTAAACGCACTCGCCGTCAATTCCATTACCAACGAGCGTGACGGAGGAGCACTAGATCTGTTGCTGGTTACCGAGATAACACCACCGTCGTTTCTGCTCGGGAAGCTTTTGGGAGTGTTATACGTTACCAAGGAGATGGTTCTGGCACCGATGGCACTATGTGTGTTTCTGTGGTGGGGAGGAGGGCTAGGGACTGAGAATCTCGTCTTTACCGTTTTAACATTGATCGTCATGGTATTGTTCGTGACGATGTTGGGCATCCACTGCGGAATGATTTACTCGCAAAGTCGCGTTGCCATTGGGACCAGTTTGGGGACTGTATTCTTTCTGTTTTTGGGGATCGCGGTTTGCATGTTGATCATGTTGATGTTTCGCGGATCGTTTGGCCGACAGCTTGCTCCTTTCTTGTTCATCATTCTCGGTGGAGGTACTGGGCTTTACATGGCATTGGGAAGTCGCAATCCGTCTCCGGCGATAACGGCGAGTTCATTCTTGCTCCCGTTCTTGACCTTTTTTGCGATCACCAGTTTCTTGCTTCGCGATCAAGAGCTAACGGTGTTTCTAACGGTTTCTGTTTCTTATGCCTTTGCCACCGCAGCGATGATGGTGCCGGCACTTAGCGAATTCGATTTTGCCTTCGGAAGAACGAAAACGGTCGACGAGGAATAGTGAGTCTGCCAGCTATTGGGACGCACGCTTTTATCAAGGCCTGAAAACAAAAAAGTGGCCGCAATGAATATCGCGGCCACTCATTCGATGTCACTAGTGTTGTCAGCTGATCTACGACAGCTGTGTTACTTGTCGGTGCTCTTCGCGTATTGTTCCAGCGCGTAAGGATTGATGATAACGATCGCTTCTGACGTCTTGGTCGCAGTCGTCGCAGGTTTGTCTACCATCGGTTCTCCACCGCCGACATGGATCGTTGGAATGTGTTGTTCGCAGTGAGGATTCGCAATGCTGACTGCGGAGTGCGCTGCCGTTGGCATCGGCATGTACGTCGGATTGGGTTGCAAGAGCGGCCATGACGCAAAGGGGCTTTCGCCGTAGGGGCGTGCATAACGTTTCCCATAATAAACAGGTGGATGCACCGCGAAGTACGGTGGGGTCGGCACACGGTATCTGAAACTATTCTGGTATCCAAGCGTATAACCGAATTGGAAAGCAAACGGATCTTGTGCCTCTGCGGTTTTTGCACTTCCGAGATACACCAAGGAGGCAGCCAACAAGCCCAACGCGATCTTTTTCATCAAAACACCTCTGTAGTAAATTCAATCGTCGAATGAGATTCCAGGCTAGTTGCCGGGCAGGGTTGATTCAACAACGGAGCATTGATTTTTGCTGGGAAGCGGTAGCGATTGTGACGATTGTAGGGGCTCAGACGACCGGCAAAGTTTGATTAGAATTCATCAAATCCCATGTTGAATCCAGCGATCGGGAACTGAGCCTGAAGCTTTGAGGCTTTAGCTTTTTTGTTCGTACTATTGCAATTTGTATTGTCGCTAGACTGTGGGCCGGGGCAAAGATTCTGATCCGGAAGGGGGCCGAAAATATTGGCAACAGGGCACTTAAGTGTGATAATTGGACGCGGCATGCCAATGGCACAAGTGAGATTCGGATAGGTTTTCGGATTCCAACTGCTACAAGCTGTGAGGGTCACCAAATGTTTGGATTCAAGATTGGTCAACAGTCCAAGGCGTTTTTACTCAGCTGTCTGGGGAGGCGAACTAAGCAGGTTCTAGCCGGAGTCGTTGCGGCTGGATGCCTCCATGTGGGCATGGCTTCCCAGGCAGAGGCTCATTGGTGGAATCGATGTTACCCGAGGGCTCATTATGTTTTGCCTTCGCATTGCGGCTGGAATCATTACGGCATTAGTTCGTATTCGTTCCCTGCCTACTCGTTTCCAGCTTATTCGTTCCCATCGTATGCTCACTGGTACAGTTTCGGCCACGCTTGTCATACGCCGATTTCCTTTTACCACGTGTCCTTTAGGCCAGCGGTGTATCGCCCCGTGATGTATCGACCGATCGTTCACCGACCCGTAGTGTATCGACCGATCGTTCACCGGCCCATTTATCACAGAGCACCGGTTCTGCTGCCGGGGGTGAATGTCGTCAGAGGGCCACATGCTCGATTGTTTAGTCAGAATGTCGTCGAACAGCCTTCGAATGCCCAAGTTTTTGAGAGGGCGAACGATTGGGTAGATGACAACGGTGTATGGGGACAGCGGGAGGCAATAAACCACGCTCAGCACCGAAGCGAGTGGGCGACGAATTCCGTAAAGTCAGCCCTCGAAGCAACTCGTTCGATCGCGACATCCAATCCTCGTGCTCAGTCGGAGCAAACCGACAACCTGAAGCAATTGACGTGGGAGGAAGCGGTTTATGGTCCGGAGTTGTCCAAATCTGCGATTCGCTTTGTCACCCATCGAAACGAGTTAAGTGATGAAGATTATGTTCAGTGGACGGTCGATGATACGAACTACGAAAACGATGGGGCGTCCACCGTCGAGGTCGTCTCCTCGGCAGAAACGATTGATCCTCCGATATCGCCAGAGTCGATGTTAGTGGATCAGATTGTGCAGTCTGGTGGCTCGTTTGACGCCCATCAAACGCTTAGTTCTTTTGTGGCAGCCAGTGGCACGTTCGACTCGTCGTTGCAATTGCGTAGCGCGGTTCTTTCGCTGTTTGCGTCCAAGGAACCGATCGCAGTGGAGTTGGTTTTGGATCGATTTAATCAAGCGTGTGCTGCGGGAGCGAGGCTCGACGAACGTGCTCTCGGAAAGAGTATTTCAGACTATCTGGCTCCATCTCACGTTGATGTGACGAATACTCTCAATGAGTTTTCCAAATTAGCGCTTCGCAATGATGCAAACAGCGTATCGCACTTGCTTGTTGTGGCCACGGTGCTTCGTCTCGATGGCCAAGTGGACAGGTCCAGGCTGTTCGCTCAAGCGGCGTTTGAACAAGCGGCCGAAAAAGGAAGTTTGCAATGGAATAGTTTGATCGTCAACTTGTTGCAATAGCCGGATTGTTCACGATTATCGTGACGGTTTGACCAAATCGTCATCGAGCCAATTTACGGGTTCGGCATTGCTGGGGGACGAGTGAGCGGAAACGAGTTTGTCCCGCAGCGCCTGCATTTTCTCGACGATAGCGGTCGCTCGAATCGAAATCTCGTTTTGTTCCCATCGATCATCAGGTTTCGCAAAGAGTTCTGCTTGTGGCTGTGATCCATTCGGGGGCGTCGTAAACCGGCATGACCACGCCGGAGCGGCGACGAAATCCTCGTTTTCTGAGACCGCGATGGCTGCACCGATGCGATTAGGAGTGTCGATCGTCTCGTCGCAGAGCATTGTTAAATCGACTTGATCAATAGGATTTTCTATTTCCGCATTCAGCCACATGGCCAACCAGTCTCCCATTTCGTGAGGTTGCATGATTGTCGGCAAACGCACGCCCACGGGCATATCAACACCAAATCGAAACAAGCAGGGGCAGTGCAATGACTCGGCATACAACGCAGGGGACTCACCCCCGACCATCCCATGCTCGCCGAGTGGGTAGCCTGAAACGCCAATCAATCCGACCAGAGTATCGTTTTCTTGACTCAACTCTCGAATCGTTCCTAGCAGTTCTCCGATCGCTTGATCCATCACAACGACTTGTCCCACTACAGCGCACGAAACTCCGAAAATTTCGTCTGGGTCGGTCGATGCATGGACGGCAAACGAGATGGGAACGATGTCTTGCGGCGGCTCCGGGTCTTCCTCGTCGCACATAATCTTTCGGTAGCTGTAGGGGGCATCCCATGGGCCTCTCAGTCCGCGAGAGTGAATCCAAAGCATCGAAAACATTTGCGATTCCGCTACCCACGCACCGAGTGCTGCCTCGAGTAGTTCTTCGAATTCGGTCCCCTCGTCGGTCCCTTGGTGTTCGACCAGCAGCACTCTTTCAAAGAGATTTGCGGCTGTTGATTCCACTAGATTTTTATCGTCGGTAACCAGAACCCCTTGTTTGATCCATTCGGTCCATTCGGAAAAGCAGTCATAGTCGCGATTGAGTGCGTGGGTTCCAGTCCATAGAGATGCCAATACAACGTGAGGGTCCGAAGAGTCCGCCCAGAACTGGTCTAGGCAGATCGATCGAGACGCCAGGGTATTCATGTTGGGGGTTGGGCACAGGCTATTGCCATACGCTCCCACTAGGTTCGTACCGAGGCCATCAATGCTGAGGATGATTGCTTTTTTCATGGTCGATGATTTCTTTGTTTTCGTTTTGGTTACGGCTGTTCCGAGGCTTTCGAGATCGAAGTTGGTCTAGGACGAATAAAGCCTGCCCAACCAAAAAGGCAAATCTCCTCCATGATGGACCAGTGAGAGGAGTCGCAGTCGGAAAGCATAAGGTCCACATCTGTCCTGGAAAGACGCGTATCCAGATTGGGCGATTCCCATGATGCATCACATTCATCGCATTGGCAGATGGGGTGAAAACGAGATTGATGCGCGATAGTGCGAGGTCTGACAAGTCCTTGGTCGCACACAGGACAATGCGAGATATATAGGATGGGATTGGTCATTGGGTAGCACGAGGCATATTTGTAGAGATGACAGGTTGTCGAATGGAGATTTAGTGGCAGTGGCGTCAACGAATCGGAAACGCCGTGATTACCGAATTTCCGTCTCGGACAACCAATCGCATCCGTTTGAGTTTTGGATTTCGTTGTCTCGTACCAGCCTCGCCCCCGAGATAGCCGATGGGGCTGGTAAATGTCGCTTCAAAAACTGTTGCGCCATCATCCTCTTTCATGCTGGTTCCTTTTTCTCGTTTGGTTGCCTTGAGGTAGGCTTGATCAATCGCCTTTAAAAAGTCGACCATGCTGCCTTCAAAGACACCGTGCGATCCGGGACGATTGGGTATATCGACCAAGTGCCGTTCGATATGCTTTAATCGGTGCCCTTCGTCTGAGCCAGGGCCGTAAACCAAGCCTGCTGGAGATTGGAAGCGATTTTTGGGTAGCTTCTTAAGGAACGTCTCAACATTGGTTGCGGAACGTTCGGCGTCAGTTCCCGGAGACCTCGCTGAGCTTCTGTCGGCGGATTCTTGGTTTTTGTGAGGGGATGCTAGGCTCTTATCTGGGGATGAGTTGTAGTTACTTGGAGCCTTTTCCCCGGCCTTGGCAATCTCTTTCTGAACTTCTCGGGTTCTAGTAGTTTCTGGGGATTGTAAGCGTTCTACAATCTGCCACGGCCCGGGCAGGTTCCAGCCAAAATTGCGATTAACGATGGGTTGAACCAGGGCGTAAACAGCCAGCCCGCCAACCAAGAACGCGATCGTTTTCAGACTTAGGCCTCGATTCAGGCTCGGTTTTGGAGGCTTTGAGCGGTTTGTCATGGTTGTTCCAGGGTTAAACAATTGAAGTATTTGTAGTTAATTCTTCCGCGTAGTTTCCTAGGATCGCTCGCTGAAGGTAGAGGATTCGCGGCACTGCAACTAAACTAGATGCCTCAAAGCGAATTAGCCCCGAACGTCGCTCCTCGATGGATATATTCCCACCTGTTCCCATTCCTTTCCACCCGAATTTGGTGATCTAGTGTATTGGTTGGCCGAGATTTGCGTAAAACGCCCCGTTTTCGCCCTAATGCTTGTGATGGCATTGGTTGTGGCGGGAATTGTCGCATTCCCGACGCTCGGGATCGATCGATACCCAAAAACCGACCTGCCTACGGTGTTTGTTCGAACCGCTTATCCTGGTGCAGCGTCGGAGGAGGTCGAATCGGAGGTTTCCAAGGTTCTCGAAGATGCCGTGGCGACCGTGGCGGGAATCGAGGAGCTGAGAAGCATTTCTCAGGACGGCAGCTCGCTCGTGTTGGTTACGTTTGCCCTAACCCGAGACATTGATGCGGCGGTTCAAGATGTTCGGGATGCCGTTTCCGCCGCCGTTCGGCAATTACCGCGAAACATAGATCCACCGGTCGTTTCCAAGTCGGATTTTGATTCCAGCCCCATCATGACCATTGCGGTTTCCGGCAATCGTAGCTCGCTCGAACTCTATTTTCTGGCTGATCGATACGTAAAAAGCGTAATCGAATCTAGCAAAGGTGTGGGCCAAGTGTCCATTTCTGGTGCCGCCGAGCGGGCTGTCAAAATCAATGTCGAAGCGCAACGGTTGGCAGCATACCAATTGTCGATTATGCAGGTTCGAGACGCCATCGTACAGCAAAACACGGAGGTGCCCGGTGGCCGCGTCGATGAAGGGCTTCGGGAGCGGGCGCTTCGAACGATGGGCCGCGTTCCTCAATCGAAAGACTTCTCCGATTTAGTGGTTGATACGGTGGGAGGAGTTCCTATTCGACTGAGAGATTTGGGCACGATCGAGGACGCGACAAAAGAGGTGCGATCGATATCTCGATTGAACGGAGTCCCAAACGTAACGTTGAGCGTGCAAAGGCAAGCCGGCGAGAACACGGTCGAAGTTATCGACGCGGTTAAGCAACGGCTCGATCGCGCGCGAGCATTACTCCCATCCGATATTGAGCTCACGGTAATCCAAGATCAGTCGCGTTACATTTTGGCTGCACTTCATGAGATCGAAAACCACCTCGTTTCTGGCTCCATTCTCGCTTGTTTGACCGTGTTGCTATTCATGCGATCGTGGAGGTCAACTTTAATCGCTTCGGTAGCGATACCGGCTTCGATCATTGCGACCTTTGCCTTTATGAAGGCTTTCGATTTTACCCTCAACAATGTAACCATGCTGGCGCTGGTTCTGATGGTCGGGGTGGTGATCGATGATGCGATTGTCGTATTGGAAAATATTTTCCGTTGTATTGAAGAAGAGGGAATGGACCCGAAAGAGGCTTCCATCAAGGGAACAAAAGAAATCGGTCTCGCTGTGCTTGCGACGACTGCCTCACTGGTGATCGTTTTCTTGCCGGTCTCATTTCTTTCTAGCGTTACAGGGCGGATGCTTTTTCAGTTCGGCATCACCGCGACGGTCGCTATTTTGGTTTCCATGTTCATTAGCTTCACGTTGACCCCCATGATGTGCAGTTTGCTACTGAAAAAGCCAAAGTCAAAAGCGAATGGTCATTCAGGAGTATCGTCGCGGGGGGGCGTGTATGGGTGGATCGAAGCGGGTTATATGCTTAGTCTGCGTTTCGCAATGAAGTATCGCTTTGCCACACTCCTGCTCTGCTTTCTTACCATTCTCGCCAACATACCGCTCTACTCTTGGGTTCAACAAGACTACATTCCGACCAATGTGGATGAGTCAGAATTCGAAGTGAGCATTAACGCCAAGGAGGGGACAACGATTGTCGCTATGAACACTGCCATGGCAAAAATCGAGGAGAGACTCCGATCGGTAGATGGGGTTTTGTTTACGCTCGCATCGGTGGGGTCTCGCGGGTTTGGTGGCGTCAATAGCGGCAGCGTGTATGTACGTTTGGCGGATTCGGAAACACGTAGTTTTTCCATCTCTCGGTTTGTGAAAGAGCTTTGGAACGGGACTCCGTCCAAGGCGTTTGAAGGGAACTATACCCAGCAACAAAAGATGGCCGAAATTCGAGGCATGTTAAAATCATTTACCGATGTTAGGGTTTCCATTCGGAATCTCACATCGCTCAGGCAAGGGGCGAATGTTGACATCGACTACTCGATCGTTGGGCCAGATGCGAAAACGATGGCCAAGTTTAGCGAAGCCCTTAGGCAGAGAGCTAAAGAAATCCCCGGTATTGTCGATGTCGATTCCACTCTGCGCCTCGATAAGCCCGAAGTGCTCGTGGATATTGATCGGGAACGAGCGGCATCGTTGGGGGTATCGGTTCAAGAAATCGCCGACACGCTGCGAATCGCAGTCGGGGGTGACGATCGTGTTTCTCGCTACCGAGACCCGTCGGTCGACGATGCCTATGATGTGGAACTGAGGCTTGTTGGTGTCGACAGACAAGATGTGGACGCGATCTCGCAACTTTATGTGCGAGCCAATCCTGCTGGTGCCGCTCAGGGGGCGTCGGCTTCATCAAGCATGACGGAAAGCAGTGCCGGTGCTAACGTTTTGACCAGGATCGAAAATCTCGTTTCGTTTCGGTTCGGAGATGCTTCCGCTCGAATCGACCGTCTCGATAGACAGCGCATGGTCGCAATTCGAGCCAACATTTCACAGGGTTTCTCATTGTCCGACCGCATCGATGCCATTCATGCGGAAGCTAAAAAGATCGGCATACCAGCAGGCTTTGACACACGGGTTCTCGGTCGCGGTCGCGAGCTAGAGAGAACAGTTGGTGAGTTTCGTTGGGTCCTGTTGTTAAGCTTTGTGTTTATGTACATCGTTCTTGCGGCTCAGTTTGAACATCTGGTGCACCCGCTCACGATTCTCTTTACGTTGCCACTCTCTGTTCCCTTTGGTCTGATTAGTCTGTGGCTCGGAAGCGAATCGCTAAATGTCTATTCCGCACTGGGGGTATTGGTGCTATTCGGTGTGGTCAAAAAAGCCGCCATATTGCAGATCGATTGCACCAATGCGTTACGTCGCAAGGGAGTTGATCGCACTACGGCCATCTTTGAAGCGAACCGAGATCGATTCCGACCGATTCTCATGACGACGATATCTTTTGTCGCTGGGTTGTTACCGCTGTTGATTGCGACAGGTCCGGGAGCTGAGGAACGTCGATCGATTGCGGTTTTGGCAACAGGCGGGCAAACGCTTTCGCTGCTGTTAACCCTCTTAGCTGTGCCAGTGATCTATTCGTATCTGGATGATTTGTCCCTTTTGTTCAAACGAAAATCGGAAAGCGATCAGCCTGATTATGTCGAACCTCTCCCTCAACCGGCAGAGGCGTCCCGACCTGTTAAGCAACCGTCGGTTGCTTAACAGAGTCCGATCCGATAGTGCACCTTGCTGAATCGTGGGCTTTGCTGAATCTGAAGCCTTGCTGAATCTGAAGCCTTACTTAATCGAGAACCGGAAGATATGTTCCTGGTCTCTGACGTATAGCTTGCCATCCGACAACGTCATCGGAGTCCAATTTCTGCCACTGGGAGCAGGGAACTTGGTCTCTAGTGGCAGTGTGAACTTAGACTTGAGTACGAACTCTTTCGGGTTGACTTCGACTAAAGCTACATCTCGATTTTCTTCGTCGTAGCACAGAAGCTTTCCATCGGCAGAGATCACGGACCCAGCCTTGAGCGGTTGGCGGGAAGCCCACACTTGGTTGCCGGACTGAACATCTTGGCAAACCCAACCTATCTTGTCAGAGTAGCCATACGCTTTGCCATCGATGATGACAGAGCCGCTGACCGAGTTCTTCATAACTCTTTGAGCCTTTGGCTTGTATTCCGATTGGGGTGCGAAACCGTCGCCATCTTTTTTGATGGTGATCAGATCGCAAGTCGATGGGCTGCTACCCGCACTAACGTAGATTTGGTTACCAACGATGAGCGGAGTCGGAATCACAACGTCTGGGTATTTCTTTTCCCAGTACCAAAGCTTGCGTCCGTCGTCTGCGGCAATCGAGGTGAGGCCAGCGTTGTGAAGGAAAACATATTGCTTGACTCCCTCGAACTCTGCAACGATCGGTGAGGCATACGACGCTTGATCGATGAAGTCGGCGCTGCGCCAGATGACATTGCCAGTTGCTAAATCCCAAGCGATGGCGGCTCCTTGTGGGCCACCAGGATTGCCAATGACACGATCCCCATCAATCAATGGAGACCAGCTGTATCCCCAGCCCAACTTCGCTTCGCCGGGCTTGGTGCCCGGACCGCCACCGACCGGATTCACCTCCCCGCCCAAGTCGTTCATCATGTGCTGCTTCCAAAGTGGCTTGCCCGATTTTGCATCCAAACAAACCAGCTGTCCTCCCCCGCCGAGGGCGACCACTTTTCCTTGGGAGACAGACGGGGTGGATCGCGGGCCAGCGCCCCATTGATTCCCGTTGAAATCAAACTTTGGTTCCATCGGAGCGGACCAAAGTTCTTTTCCCGTCTTGAGGTCGACACAGATAAGGAACTCCTGGTCGTCTCTCGCGCCGCAGGTATACAAAAGCCCGTCCGCAATGGTGATGCTGGAAAAACCGATGCCCGCGTCGCTAAAGGTCCAATCGAGAGCTGGGCCAGACTCCGGCCACTCGCCTAACAATCCTGACTCGGAGGAAATGCCGTTTCGATTAGGGCCCAAGTACTGAGGCCAATCCTCGGCGAATCCCATCTGTGATGACAAGCCAACGATAGAGGCTAGCCCCGACGTAGAAACCAACAATGTTGAGACCAAGGCACGACGAAACATGTAGCAGCTCCTTGCGACTACCTTGACTTCCTAGCAAAGTAGCGATGCGATTCGTGAAAGTATTTCTGGGAAATAGCGCTAAACTCTTGAAAAGAGTCTAAACTGCGACGAGTGCACGAGCAAGTGTCGTGAACGCTTGGCTCTTTCCTGTTGTACCTTTCTTCAAACGATTTTGGTTGATGTCTATGACGCAACATGCTGGTAAATCCTTTGGCTTTTGGGCCGATTTTCATGCTTCTTGGACACTAAAGCCCATTCCACTGCGAGCCAGGTTTCGCTCACTTATTCTGTTGATTGCGTTTCTCAACATCCTGTGTACTGTCGTGGTAGCTCGGGGATCGGAGCCTTGGCTGGAGGTCGTCGTTAGTGACGCGAATCTCAAGTTGCCGGAATCTACGTCGCGACTTTTAGTGGCCTTTAGTTCGGGTGACGGACGGCCGCGATTTACGGACGCTTCCTTTCCTGGGCAGCCTACTTTTGGGATGACTCTCAACAAAATCGAGCGAGATCGTCCCATTCCAATCGATAAGTCGGCTGTGGGATTTCCTGTTGGAGTCGATCTCGATAGCTTGCCACCTGGGCCATACAAGGTGCAGGCAATCTTGGCGTTTAACCCATCGATCAATTTGCCTAACGCACCAGGAAACATCAGAAGCGAGGTCGTTGAGATATCCCTGCCTGTTCCAAAGGGTACCAAGGTTTCTATACCACTCACTCAAACGATCGAGGCTCGCCCCGGCCGTGAACGAGAAGGGTATGAGCAAGTCGAGATACCGAGCCCGTTGCTGACTGCGTTTCACAATCGCCCGATGACCCTTCGCTTTGGTGTTGCTTTGCCTGCGCAAGACATAGACGCTAGTGAGAATTCTTCGCAGAAGCCATCGGGAACGAGAGGGCTGATTGTGCACATCGGAGGTTTTGGGCAACGAAGCAGCAGCGTGCTGGGGCTCGAACGAGATCCCAGGTTCGTACAAATTCTGCTTGATGGAGCAGGACCGTTTGGTGATCCGTACTATGTCGATTCAGCCAACAACGGGCCGTATGGACGTGCATTGTTGGAGGAGATCATTCCGTATGTTGAGCAAAAGTACCAGTGTGCCGGCTCCGGCAAGTTTAGGTTTACCACCGGCGGAAGTACGGGAGGTTGGGTATCGCTGGCTTTGCAGATTTTCTATCCGGACGATTTCAACGGTTGTTGGTCGTCATGTCCGGACGGTGTCGATTTCAGAAACTTTCAGCTGATCAACATCTACGAACACGAAAACGCGTTTCTTCAAAAGGATGGTTCCGAAGTGCCTGCCAAACGAAATCGGAACGGGGAGACCGACTACAGTGTTCGCCATGAATGCCAATTGGAGAGAGTGCTGGGTGGCGGGCGATGGGAGCTGGGTGGTCAGCAGTGGGCCAGTTGGAACGCCGTTTACGGCCCGAAGGGGGCCGACGGGCCAATGACTCTTTGGAATGGCGAATCAGGCCAAATCAATCGTCAAGTTGCTGAGGCTTGGAAACGTTATGATTTGCGTATGGTGCTTCAAGACAATTGGTCAAACGTGGGTAGTCGTTTGAAGGGAAAGATCCATGTTTGGGTTGGGGATAAGGACGAGTATTTTTTGAATTTGGCGGTGGAGCGATTTCGGGAGATGACGCAAACTCTGGCGAATCCAGCCTTTGTAGGAGAGGTCATCATCGAGCCAGGCAAGGGGCACACAAGCGGATGGAAGCAATCGGAAATTCGGGACGCGATGTACCAAAGAATGATTGCTGATCCGGAGTGAGCGGCCGCGACCTGCATGACTGTCTGTCTATCTGCCTATCCGCTGAAGGCGATTCGTCTTTCGGTTTGCTGAGAGCTTGCCCGCTCTGGGCAAAACAGCGGGTCCGAGGAGACGAAACGGCCGCAAGATTAATAGGTCACAATTGAGCAAGCTGCAAGATTACCAGGCCTCTCAGATTGTTAGGCCTGGTAGATTACTGGGCCTCGTAGATTACTGGGCTTTGCAGTGACACGCGTTCGAAGAGAGCGTCCGAGAAAAGCGGAGCTTCAAAAGAAAGCCGTTGCAAGAAAACGAGCCGTATAAAAACGAAAAAGCCCCAAAGCACCGAGACTGGTCACGCCCGAAATCCAGTCAAAGCACAATGGGGCAAGGTTGTGTTGTCGCATGCGGTCACGCCCGAAATCCGCTCAGCGACAACGAAATAATATTAACACTAGATCGCGCGTTGGGAATACCCTGCGGCAAATTTTTTTCTATTTTTCTTCCGAGCTTTTCTTCTCTTGTTTTGCCTTCAGTTGCTGCAGGTGCACTTTGGCGACATCGTTCATGTATCCGGGGTAATTGACGCCCAGGCATTTCTCTAGATATCCAATCGATTTAGCGGTATCTCCGTTAACATCCGCATACAAACCGAGATAGAGGTAGCCGTAGAACTTCGTCGATCGTGGGCCTTTTTCGGTGACTTCCTCAACAGCTTTTTCCGTCATTTTCCCTTGGATCAACAGTTGGACTTGCATGAGAGGTTCTCGGGCATCTTGGCCAGCTAAAAGCACATTCTGTGATGCTTTCTCGATACCTTCGAGTTTGGCGACACAGAGGAAGTGCCAGAATGCGTTTTCCACATCATTGGGGTTCACTGTTCGGTGTACTTGGAACTGCTCCACCCCCTTTTTGTATTCTTCGGCATAGTACTGAGAGATTCCACGTTGCCAGAGATACGGCAGCACCTCCGGAGACTTTTCCACAGCGGTGTCGAAATCGGAGAGTGACTCTTTTACGCGACCAGTTCTGAAATAGAGTGATCCTCGCATGATATAGAGGTCAACGTTGTTTGGCTCTTGGGCAATCTGTTCGTTTAGCTCCGAAAGAATGGTCTGCGTTTCTCCACGTTGTAGGGCGTATTCGAGTCGCGAAGCCAAACCAGGAGGCTGGCATGAGCCACGCAATGGTTCGGAAAAACTTAACGCTAGAGTTAGGAAAATCAACAGGTTGCGAATCATCGTGTGGACCTCTCTTGTTGTTTCGCGTTTCGAATACGTTTTGTTCTGTTTCCATGCAACCATCATTTTCTCCGATCCTCTGTTTTTCTCGCCTGGAGCCCTTGGGTTTACGCTCTGTCCTCTGGTACAACTCACTATCCATTGTACAGTAAACGCGAGATGGTTCTGAACGAACTTGTCGGATCGGTTTGGGGAGGTTACTGAACCGATCGAAACGTTTTTCATTTTCCTGCCTTGTCGCCTCCGACTCTAAAGTCTTTTGTTTGCCGGCTTTTGTTTGCCGGTGATCAGAAAGTTCGATCGATGTCCAAAACACTTATTAGAAACGCAAGCGTTGTATTTCCTGATCGAGTCGCTGATGCCAACGTTTTGATCGAGCACGGAAAGATTGTGGCGATCGATGCACCGGAATCGGTTTCCGCACAGCATGTTATCGATGCTCGCGGTTTGGTTTTGTTTCCTGGATTGATCGACGATCAAGTTCACTTTCGCGAACCCGGGCTCACCCACAAAGAAGACTTGCGGACCGCTAGTCAAGCGTGCGCGGCCGGTGGGGTGACATCATTTCTTGAGATGCCCAACACGAAACCTTCTGCAACGAATCAAACACTGATCGAAGAGAAATACGCTTTGGCGGCCATTAAGTCCGTAGTCAATTATGGATTCTACATCGGTGCATCAACGAGTAATGTCCAGGACCTAAAAGCAGCCGTCGGTGTCCCTGGGATCAAGATCTTTATTGGCTCGAGTACTGGCGATTTATTGGTCGATGATCAAGAATCGCTCGAACGAATCTTTGCCGAAACGACTCTTCCCATCTGCGCACATTGTGAAGACGAAAAAACGGTTAATGAAAACATGAGTCGGTTGCCTTCGGATCGAACCGTTGCGGACCACTCACGAGTGAGAGACCATCGTGCTGCTTTCATCGCCACGAAACGTGCTCTCGATCTTGCTTATCGGCATCACCATCGATTCCATGTCCTTCACTTGAGCACGGCACCCGAAATTGAGTTGGTCAAGGATCATAGAAACTTGATCACATGTGAGCTTTGCCCGCATCACTGGTATTTTTCGGTTGATGACTATGCCACGCTCGGGACTCTCATACAAATGAACCCGTCGATCAAGACAAAGCATGATACGGAGGAACTATGGAAGGCGCTGGTTGACGGAGTCATCCAAGTCGTTGCGACCGACCATGCTCCCCATACGCTCGAAGAAAAACGGCAACCTTATCCTGCTAGCCCGAGTGGTTTGCCCGCTGTGGAAAACTACTTCTCGTTGCTTTTGGATCGAGCCAGTCGCGGGGAATGCTCCTGGACGCAGATTGCTTCTTGGACCAGTGACGCCCCGGCGCGAGTTTGGGGGATTGTCGGCAAGGGGCGAATCGAGGTGGGCTATGATGCTGATCTGGTCTTGGTGGATCCGACTCTAAAGAAGACGATACGTAACGAGGATCAATTTACGAAGGTCAAATGGAGTCCGTGGAATGGTGTGACTCTAACTGGCTGGCCGGTAAAAACGTTTGTCGGAGGTCAGGTCGTTTTTGAACAGGGGCAGATTGTGAGTACAACCTGCGGGCGACGTCTAGGGTTTGATCATGCGAGAGGTGGTTTTTGGAACACACCAGACGGGATCGGAGTTTAGGTTCCCGAGGGAGTTTGGCGGAGGTCGGCGGAGTTGATTGTTCCAAATTGATGCTTGGGAATTGATTATCGAGTGATAGGCTCGGAATTGGTCGTACCATTTTTGACCGTTCGCCATGACGGATCAAAGATCCAATAGGGTGGCGTCGCATCGTTCTGAGCTCGTAAGTGTGATCTTTCCGATAGTGGTTTGCCCAGCAGCAAGCTTGAGATATCATCCAGCACGCTCGCATTACTGCCATAGTAGGAGTGTCCCAGCAGGCTCGTATCAATATCGGTGGCATCGATTGTGTCGATGCCCGGGACGGCGATCGGGCCTTCTCGCGAATCGCCCAAGCGACCGCTTGAGTTAAAAAAACGAGAGGCCACGAGAGCTAAATCGTTTTTGGACGTGTAGAGAGTGAATCGATTCGCTTTGCTTGTGATGCGGGGGGCGATCTCGTTGCGAAATACGTTGGCGTCAATGTCCGGCGCTGCCAAGACGACTTGGTTGAAAATGGGCCGGTCGACCCCCATTTTTGCGATGGCTTGAGTGAGTCCAACATTGCCCATGCTATGAGCGATTAGGTTGATGCTTTCGGCTTTGGAGTCTTTAGCCAGTTGCTGCAAGAAATCTTTGATTTGATCGACGCTGCGTTCGATGTTCGCTTTGTCGTCTGGATAGCGATACCAATTGTTGTACGAGGGCCAGCTATAAAAGACGGGTGCGCCAGGGAATTTGAGATCATACGCCATTTGGGCTGTGCGCCGTGCTGCATCATCAAACGAGACATTGTAGCCATGGATGAAAACCAGCAGACTCTTACCCTTGCTGTCGAGCGTGTGCTGCAGTTTGGAGAAGAAATCGTCTCGATCCAGCGGTTGTGTGCTCTTTAAAACGATGTGTTTCTCTGGATCCTCTACCACTTCCCATCTCAGAAGCAATGACGGCGATTCCAATTCACCGGGAGTATGGATAGGAGGAATGCTGACGTCGCACACGCCATACTTGATCTCTGAAGAGTACTCGCCCGTAAACATCGCAGCGCGATTGGGGAACCAGTACGCGATGTCGAGCGAATCGCGGGCCATGGATGTTAAGCCCATCAGCCCGAGCAATGCGATGATCGCAAACTTCATCGACCGCTGTTTGGCGAACTTGACGACGCAAACGAGGAAGCATGCGAGTGACAATACAAAGGCTCCCCAGCGTAAGGTTCCGCCCAAGTTGGGCATGGCTCGCAATTGCCTGTTGGTCCCGTAGAAAACGCTCACGACTCGATCCGTATTGGCGAGGGCTACAGAACCGGACTCGTTCTGAAGAATGTTCTGATTGAGCGCCATCAGGCGAGTCGGTTTCGCCGTATAGCTTTGCGAGGTCCTCTCCGGTGCATCGTTTTGATTTCGTTCCATCGAGGTAGACGTTTGCCCTTTAGCGGCGTTATTGGGCGCTGCCTCTGCAATCGTCTCCGATGGTGACATTGACGCCTCCGTGTTGGTGACAGTCTTGTCAGGTGTTTGAGATTGCTTTGGCATCGATGCGACGGCAGACGCATCGCGGCGGGGTTGTAATGTGTTATTTTGTATGGCAACCCGCAACGCGCTATCGCCCCAGAATTCCCCGTCATCACCGGCGCCCAAGCCGAGTGTAGTGTCTTCGGCAATCTGCCATAGTTCTTGAGCGAGAGTTGTTTCAGGGTTCGACTTAAGAATCTTTGCATAAAGGGCGGGGACGAGATCCGTATCGAAATCCCAAGCGGCTCGGATTTCGCGACTGAATTGACTTTCGAGATCGGTCTCATTGACAAGCGAAAGCAGTTCGTTCCAAGAGCGACTCGGGCTCGAAGCCAATGCCCGGAATGCAACCGACTTTTGGACGGGAGAATAAGTTTCCGATTTCAGGACGGTCCGATACGCATCTTCTGCCGAATCGCCTAGCTCCAGGATTAAGTCTCGAATCGTCTCCTCGAATTGGGATTTTTCTTCGTCGTTTAAGGTTTCGTCGTTTGCTACCGATCCGATTTCGTCGATGAGCAATCTCGCTGCCGTGGTGGATTCTCCCGAATAATGGTGTGCGAATCGCGCTGAGATCCGGATCAGAGGATCGTCGTCATGGGCATACAAGGAAAGCTTGGGAATCGAGCAAGCTCCGCATATTTGTGCCATCGCACACAATGCACTCGCTCGCACCTCCGGTTCATACTCGAAGTCATTGAGGTAAAGATGAATTTCCTTTAAGACGCGATCGGTCAACAGTGCAGTCGTGGCCCTTGCGTTCCACGCTGCGATGCGGATTTCGAGCGATCTGAAGGGGTCCGTTACCAATTGGCTCATCATCGCATCGAGTTCCACATCTCTTTGGCCACACAATTCAATGGTGCGTAGCAATCGTTCCAAGTCACCGGTTTGAGCTCTGCGACTCATGCGTTGTGATAACAAAGCGCGAAGGGGTGCCACGGCGTTGGGGCCTTGCGCGGCGATCGCCTTGGCGGCCAATACGCGAATTTGCGATTCCAGATTCGCGGGAGAGCTATCCCCATCACCGAACGCTATCGGAAGCAGCTTTTCCAAATCAGATACATTGAGATCCTGGACGTGCGATAGCCCTTGCAAGGCCAGTTCCATGGTGGGAGTGTCGCCGCGAGTCGCGTGAAACAGCAGTTGTGGTTTCGCTTTTTGACAGAAGTAAGGGTTGCTGGAAATCGCTGCCAAGGTATCGAATTGAATCGAGGAATCGCTCTCTGATTCTTTGAGAGTGTGGACGAGCGTATCTGCAACAAACACATCTTTTGGAAACGTATCTACAACGAATCCGACCAAGCTGGAGCGGTAATTCGAATCCTGTTTTTGCTGCAGAATATTTTTGAGAGCAATCTGCTTAAGCTCATCTATCTGTTTTGCAGAGATGCTGCCTTTGTGGCGATTGAGAAACGATGACATTGCGTTGAGCAAGGCAAACGATTCGGAATCGTTCTGCTGATCTAGGAAATGAGTAAAGTCTCGAATCAATCGCCGTGCGTATTCAGGTTCGATTTCTCTGCTTCGAGAGAGCGTCTGGATCAGTTCCGACTTCAGTGATGGCCGAGCAGCGTTTCTCAGAATCGACTCGGTTAATCGCTTTCGAGTCTCTTTGCTTTGTGGGCAGCAGCTAGCGAGCAACACTTCCCACGTCGTGTTGTCATTCCCCTCGGCTAACCAAAGCAAAGAGTCAATAAAGTCATCATCGTGTTCGTTCGTACTGAGGATGACAATCTCGACAAAGGAGGGTGGCGCCTGTTGGCAAAGTTGCTCCAGGATTTCACGCTTCTCCGATACACTGAAGTGATCGATGCCTCGTTCGAACTTGTGAACTCTCTGCGGAGCTCCAGCGTCGATTGAGCCCGTAAGCTCCGAAAGAAAACTAAGTTGTTTCGCGTTTAGTGTTTTGCGAGTTCTGAGTTTGGCTTGGCGATCCCATTCCCCACTATTAACGCGTCGGAGCAAGCTCTCGATGTCATTCTGCAGGTTCACGTGTTGGGGTTGCAATGACAAGAGCGACCCGGCCCGTTCGAGTTGCATCTCAATCGAATTCCAATTTTGAATGGGTATTCGTTTGTAGGTGTTGCGATCTAGCTTAAGAACAATGTTCGAAATAGCCCTGGTGGCGGCATTGCGAGTGGCCGGATCGTTGGCTTGAAGGGCTTCCACGATGTGAGGTAACAGGACGGGTATCGCTGAAACATCGGTAACAGCGTAAACGCCTTGAGCGCGAATCACGTGAGCTAACGACGGGTTTCGCGCAGTCAAGTAAGGAGCTAAGTGTCTCACCGAATCCGATCTACCCAAGAGAAAGGATGGTGATTGCCCCGACGCATTCTTGATGTTGGAGAATCCCAGGAATGAGAACGCGATTGCCGCTAACAGCATCATCAAATTGCGTTTGATGAAACCGCCATGAATACCTTTATCAATGGTGCAACATACTGCCCATCTGGTGTTGGAATGCATCCTTGCCTCCGTTCCGCGTCATATCCGATGTCCAAACAAGCGTCTTCGGATTACCGGTCGCTTACTTTTTTGTTCGCAGATTCCCCGCAGCCAAAAAGAGGGCCCATCCGCGGCTGACCCGGGAAATTACGCGATTCTGTATCGCTAGCACAATAGAGAAACTTTCGGTCCGATTGTAGGGAATGTAACTCAAGGGAAAGCTGTTCCGGTACCGATAGCGCAAGTGATAGGAAGTCCACGACCATTAATCAAGCAGCGACGAAATGCCAGCAAATCGATCTCTAGCCGTCCGAATCTCAACCCTGAGCATCGCCAGTCTCATCGGAATGAGCGTAGGTTGCACGTCAACGCCGGGGACTCGTACATCGATTTGGCCAACGCGAACTTCGGAGGCGTCTGCAGTGCCGCAGTCGTCAGGGCTTTCTAGTTGGGCATCGAAAACCAAGGGGCAGCTTTCGACGGTAGGAACTGCTTTCAATTCCGCTTATGGCAAAGCTAAGGAAGCGATCACATCGCCATTCACTGCCGCCCCAGCAAGTGAACAGCCGACGGGTGCCACGTTATCGGCCACTCCGAAAACCAACGCGATCAATCCCGAGGTCTACGTCATGACCGGTCAATTGAACGAATCAACTGGGGATTACAAGAAGGCATTGGATAGCTACAGCAAAGCGTTGGAGATAGAACCCAAGAACGCGGCAGCCCTGATAGCCACCGCCAGGCTTTACGATCGGCTGAACGAGAGAGACAAAGCGATTTCGTTTTACCAAAAGTGCATTGAAATCTCCCCGACTGCCTCGACCTATTCCGAGCTGGGAAATTTACATGCCAAATCTGGTAACTTAAATGCCGCTCGCGAAGAGTTGCAGCGAGCCGTAGCCCTCGAGCCCAAGAGCACCAGTCATCGGACAGCGCTCGCAGGGGTGTTACTCGATCTCGGACAAGAAGACAAAGCGCTTGAAGAGTTGTTGAACGCACACACTCCAGCGATGGCGAATTATCAATTGGCCTATTTACACTTCACCAGAAAAAACGTACCAGGGGCGCAGCAATATGCCTCGGCAGCGTTGCAGATCGACCCCAATCTCGCCCCTGCTAGGGAGCTCGTCGCCAGCATTGGCGGCGCACAATCACTTCAGAATTTGGCGAGCCAGGGTAACCAGTGGATGAACCAAGCACAGTCCACGTTTCAGCAAGCGTCCGCTGTAGGCAGCAACATTCAGGGCCTTCTCGGGACCCCTCAATCGACCAGCGCCGGTTCGGGAAGTGTTCCAGCCGTGCCAGCGGCCGCTTCGCTGCCGACCGTCATCGCACCGAACGCAAACGGTATGGGAGGCATGAACTCCGCTTACTCTTTACCCCAGCCTCCTGCAACGGCGGGCGGTTCAACGGGCACAACGACCCGTTAATAGCTCTTTAATTCACTTTGCGTCCGCTTTAAGGGGCCATCGAATGGTTCTGTTGGCCGAATTCTAGAGTTAGCTACAAGCTTTTCCAAAAAGTAGCTAAGATGGTGGCTTCGCATTCCTCCATCTTTTGTCTTTAGTAATCCTATGCCTTACCTGGATGCCGTCACCGGCCCCGCGATGGGGCGTCGCTACACTCTCGAGCAACCTCAATACGTTTTGGGGCGTCATCCAGAGTGCAATATTGTTCTCGAGAGTGGTTCGGTTTCCAGGCAACATGCCAAGCTCACGCAAAGCGGAGCGAGCTTTTTGCTTGAGGATCTCAACAGTCGCAACGGCACCTTTGTCAACGGCAAGCTGATTGGGGAAGCCACCAAACTCGTTGATGGTGATTCGATTCGTATCTGTGATATCGAACTCACGTACCACGACGATGGCAGCCTTTCCGAGATTCGATTCGGTGCATCGGATGGTTCAAGTCTCGGGATCATGATGATCGATGATCGAGACGACGAACCAGTCATGCGTTCAGTGACTGCTAAATTGGATGTACGAGGGAGTCAGTTTGGGGCTCAGGTCAACGCTTCGGCTGAATCCAAATTGTCGGCTGTTCTCGAGATCATGAAGAACTTGGGCAAGGCGGTTGGTTTGGATGCCGTTCTCCCGAAAGTTCTTGACTCCTTGTTTACGATCTTTCTGCAAGCGGATCGCGGCTTTATCGTACTCAAGGACGGGCAGGGACAACTCACCCCGCGTTGGTTCAAGACGCGGCGACCGGACCAAGAAGAAATGGTTCGCGTCTCCAGGACGGTTCTTAGAGAAGTTATGCAGACCGGCGAAGCGATCATGTCGCTGGATGCGGGTAGCGACGAGCGATTCGAAATGAGTCAGAGTATCGCGGATTTCCGAATTCGCTCCATGATCGTGGCTCCATTGCTCAATAGCGACGGAGAACCAATTGGTGCCATACAAATCGATACCATTCAGCAAAAAGGTGGCTTTGAGAGCAAAGATCTCGAGATCCTGGTCGGGGTTGCAAACCAAGCCGGTATCGCTATCGAGAACGCTCAGCTTCATGAACAAGTTATTGCACAGAAGCTCATCGAGCAAGACTTGGAACTCGCACGGCAAGTACAGTTAGCATTTCTGCCAAAAGAGTCGCCGAAGATCGACGGCTATTCGTTTTTTCAAGCGTATCAGCCTGCCAGTCAAATCGGTGGGGATTATTTCGACTACATTCGTTTATCGCAGAATCGATGGGCTATCGTCCTCGCGGATGTTGTGGGGCATGGAGTCGCGGCAGCAATGTTTATGGCCAAGCTTTCCGCCGAAACCAGGTTCGCATTCGCATCGATCGAAAATCCATGCGAAGCGATGGCAACTTTGAATGACCGAATTACCAACCTCGGAGCCGAACGGTTCATCACCATGGCGACGATTATCTTGGATTCCTCGTCGCACAAAGCCAAGATTTTGATCGCGGGGCACATGCCGCCGGTCCGCTTGGATCGCCAGGGGCAGATTGATGAGCCTGGTCTGGATGTCGGCGGGCCACCGCTCGGAATCATGACCGATATTCCATTCGAGGCGATCGAGGTGGATATCCAGCCGGGCGAATCCCTGACCCTTTACACAGACGGAATCTTCGAGGCTCCCAACGGGGCGGGAGAGCAGTTTTCCATGGAGCGAGTCAGGCAACTCGTCCTGAAATCTAGAAGTGGAATCGAAAATTGCGGCCAAGAAATAATGAAGCAGGTGGCTGACCACATTGTCGGTTGCGACCAAGAAGACGACATGTGTTTGGTCATTATTGGGCGTGACGGTTAACGGACCGGGAGCGTCACTTACCGAGCCGGGGGGCAGGTTGGGTCGCAGTGGAGGCGGGGGCGGTTGGCCCCCTTTTCTTTTTTCAGCGAACTTCGTGCTGAACCGATTTGCAAGTAATGTCGTACCGGCAAACTTGAGAGCCGTTGTCTGATGCGGCTTTCCGGCTATACTGCCACCCCTTAACAGGAAAAACTTGCGTTAATTCTAGAGAAGGACTCCTTATGACGGAATCAACATCCAATTCAATCGCCATGATCGAGGCAGATGGATTGTCCAAGTTTTATGGGCCGTTCGCGGCCGCACGAGGTATTTCGTTCAAAGTCAACAAGGGCGAACTGGTTGCATTTTTGGGGCCTAACGGCGCCGGAAAAAGCACAACCATGAAGATGCTCACCGGGTATTTGTCACCGAGCGAAGGCGTGGCGAGGATCGCTGGTCACGACATGGCTCGTGATCGAATCGAGGGCTCCAAAAAGCTCGGTTATCTTCCCGAGAACGGCCCGCTTTATCCAGATATGACACCGTTTAGTCTTTTGAACTTCTTCGCGGATGCTCGCGGATTGGCCGCAGACTACAAAAAAACACGGGTCGAGGCGGTGGTCGAGCTGTGCGATCTGAAGTCAGTGGTCCACAAAGCGATTAGCAAACTATCAAAAGGTTTTCGGCAGCGAGTGGGCATGGCTCAAGCGTTGTTGCACGAGCCTGATGTTTTGATCCTCGATGAGCCGACGGCTGGTTTGGATCCTAACCAAATCCGAGAGGTTCGTAACACCATGCGGAAACTCGGCGAGACAAAAACGATCCTTCTTTCGACGCACATTCTGCAAGAAGTCGAGGCAATGGCTTCGCGAGTGGTGATGATCAACGAAGGACGCAAAGTGTTTGAGGGGAGCGTAGCGGAGCTCCGGCAAATCAAAGGTGATTTGGCAGAGGCATTTCACAAACTTACCGAGACAGCGGCCTAACGCTCCGCATCCAAGCTCGCGTGAGAACCTAACACAAATTTGTTGTTACACGATTACTAGGACTGAATACCGTGAATAACGTTTTGGCTGCACTAACCAAGTTATTGGTATTGGATTTGATTTTCCTTGGCGTGATCCTTGTTGTCGTCATGACACTATCGATGTCGCGCAAGGTCGGGTATGCCGTATTGAAGCGAAACTTCTATGGCTATTTTTCAAACCCTACCGGTTACGTTTTCTTGTGCTTGTTCGTTTTGCTAACCGGCTTGGCGGCGTTCTGGCCTGACGAGTTTTTTAGTTCCAATTTGGGAACGCTCGCGCAGCTGAACAAATGGTTTACGTTCATCATGCTCTTCTTCATTCCAGCCATTACGATGAGCATTTGGGCTGAAGAGCGACGGCAAGGAACGGACGAACTCCTATTGACCCTACCCGCAGATGATTTTGATATTGTCATTGGCAAGTATGTTGCAGCCGCCGCGATTTACTCTGTGTCGCTCCTGTTCTCGCAGCTATCCACCTTCTTGGTGCTTGCTTACCTCACCCAAGGTGACATTGATACGGGGCTGTTCTTCACGAACTATCTAGGCTACTGGTTTATCGGTTTGGCCATGATCTCGATCGGGATGGTCGCATCGTTCCTCACCAACAATTTGACCGTTGGTTTTATTCTCGGTGCACTCTTTAATGCACCGTTAGCGTTTGCGTCGTCCGTTCAAGCGGTGACCGATCAGCGGATCACTCGGGAGATTAAGAACTACAGCATCCCCGAGAGGTTTGATGACTTTGGCAGAGGGGTGATTAGTCTCTCAAGTGTAAGTTACTTTGTTCTTCTGGCCGTTTTGGGACTTTACCTTTGCATGGTCCTCATCGGAAAGCGGCATTGGAACAGTGGTACTGGAGGAAATCAGAGGCTTGGTCACTACATTTTACGAATTGGTCTGATTGGGGTGGTCGCTTTCTTTGGAGTAAAGCTATTCCGAAACAAAGACCAGCGATTGGATGCGACGGAACTGAAGATCAGCTCGCTGTCGCCGGTAACGAAAGATTTGATTCGATCGCTGGGTTCGGAACGAGAGATCATCGTCGATGCCTACTTGTCCGAGGATGTGCCCGACGAGTTCGCACGGATGAAGTACGAGATCGTATCGACCTTGAAAGAATTCCAATCCACGGCCAGCGCGGCTGGAGTCGCTTTGCAGTTAAGGATTTTCGATTCCGTGAAGCCAGCCAGTGAAGAAGAGAAGCAAGCTGAGCAACAATACGGGATTATTCCTCAATCGGTGAGATCGCGGGAGCGAGGTGAGTATTCTGACGACGCGGTATTGCTCGGTGCTGCGATTCGTAGCGGGCTCCAAAAGGTTGTCATCCCTTTCTTTGAGCCAGGTATCCCGGTTGAATATGAACTCGTGCGGTCCTTGACCACGGTATCAAAACCCACCAAGAAAAAGCTCGGGATACTAAACACCGATGCGCAGCTCATGGGAGGATTCAATCCGCAATCCATGCAGCAAACAAATCAGCACCCCATCGTAGCTGAGCTTGCAAAGCAATACGACGTCGTTTCCGTTTCAGCTGCCTCCCCAATCGATACGGAGAACCTCGATGTTTTGTTAGCCGTTCAACCGTCATCGCTTTCCCCAGAGGACATGGCTAACTTTATCGAAGCTGTTGGTAAGGGATTGCCTACCGCGATCTTTGAAGATCCCCAAGCGGCCTTTTGGATGAATGTTCCTGGGACTGGCGAGCCGAAACAAGCGGGTGGGCCGATGGCCATGTTTGGAGGTGGAGGTGCGCAGCCCAAGGGAGACATTCGACCTTTGTGGCGATTGTTAGGCATCGAGGTTCCGAGCACCCCCGGTCCAATGGGGCTTCCAGCTCCCGATTATTGCTGGCACGAATTCAATCCGTACCCGATTCTTCGCAACCTAACCGAAGCTACCGACCTTTGGGTTTTCGCCAGCAAGGATGCGATTGGAGCAGAGGCTGCGTTTAGCGAAGAGAGCGATATCACGAGTGGCTTACGAGAACTCATGCTCCCATTCCCAGCCGTGATTAAACCATTGTCGGGGATTGAGAATGTCACGGTGACGCCGCTGGTGAAAACCGGTTCTAAAGCAGGAACTATCTCTCAGCAAGATGTCAACAGTATCGAGCGTTCGAGCTTATCTCGTTCCACAGAGTACAAATTGCGTCGTAATGAAACGGTAGGTCAACAGACGCTGGCTGTTCTCGTTCAAGGCAATAAGGCTGAGAAGAAAGATGCACCCAAGGACGAAGCTACCAGTGAGGAAGCAAAGGATAAGCCAGCAGACAAGCCCGCTGACAGTGCAGAGAAGTCGATCAACGCGGTCTATGTGGCCGACATCGATATCCTGTCGGAAGTATTCGTGAATCTGCGAAATCGGCCAGCGGAAATTGAGAACATTAACTTCCAATTTCAAAACATCACCTTCTTGTTGAATACGATCGACGTTCTAGTGGGAGAGACCAAGTTCCCGCAGATTCGAAAACACGTTCCTGTTTTCAGCACACTTAAGTTGATCGAAATTCAGTCTGAGAAGGCGTTGGAAGAGGAAGAGGTCAAGCGTCGTGAGTTCAGTAAGAACTACAACGAGGCGATCGCAAAACAAGAAGAAGAAAACGCCAAAATGGAACGAGAGCTCCGCGAACGAATCGAAGATCTGCGGAACAAGGGGAACATTAATGCCGATGACTTGAGAGCGTTAGAGGACTTGCAGTTCCAGCTCACGGCAAAGGCAAAAAATGCTCAAAAGCGATTCGTCATCGAAAAGGAAAAGCTACAGCGTGAACGAGACGCAGGCATTCGCAACGCGAAAAATGACGCTAAGAATGAAATCCGAAAAATACAAGATTTCTACAAATGGATCGCCGTGGCGATTCCCCCTATTCCACCATTGTTGGTCGGAATCATCGTGATGGTCTCCAGAAGACTGCGCGAGCGAGAAGGCATTTCCAAGAACCGACTTAAGTAACACAATCAAAAG
>JALOQS010000008.1 GCA_025459355.1 Pirellula sp. | reverse complement strand
TGCACGTCGCTAAAACAATTGGAGAGACGTCGCTTTATAGCTCGCACCGCCGGACTGGCAGCGGGAGCCTTGGGCGGCTGGACAGCGGTTGCCGAGCAATTGGCGATTTCCTCCTCAGCAAAACATCGAGTCAACGAGTCGAGGCCCAAGAACCTAATCTTTCTTTGGTTGCAGGGTGGTCCTAGCCAACTAGAGACTTTTGATCCCCATCCCGGGAAAAAGATTGGAGGCTCAATCCAAGGCGTAGAAACATCGATCAAAGGGGTTCAAATTTCCGACCTGTTACCTCAAACGGCCGAGGTCATGCATCTCGCTACGTTGGTTCGATCCATGACATCAAAGGAGGGAGATCACGAGCGAGCAACCTACACGATGAAAACCGGTTGGCGTCCCGATCCGACATTGATTCACCCCGCCATTGGCTCGGTGTTATGTCATCAGACCGAGGGCAACATAGAGATCCCTCGACACATCTCGATTTTGGCAAGCCAATGGCCCGCTCGTGGTGGCTATATGGGGCCGCATCTCGATGCATTTCAGATCGGCGACCCCAATGCTCCGATAGCCAATCTCAAAAGCCCGGTCGAAGCGGCTCGACGCGATCGTAGATTGTCGAATTTGCAATCCATAGCAGAAGCCGAGTTTCGTAGAGGTCGACTTAAAAATTTGGATGCTGAAAGAACGCAGCAAATCACGGCGACGCAGCGAGCTTTAAAAATGATGGACAGCGCGCAAATCGAGGCGTTCGAAATCAGCAAAGAGCCCGACTCAGTAGTAAAGCAATTTGGCGATAGCTCGTTTGGCCGAGGTTGCTTGGCTGCGGTTCGATTAGTACAGCAGGGCGTGACGTGCGTTGAGGTGGAACTCAATGGTTGGGATACTCATGCGAACAATCATGGTTTCCATCAATCTCAATGCAAAATTCTCGACGCGGGGTTGTATGGTCTCGTGACCGAATTGGAGCGTCGCGATATGCTTCGCGATACCATCGTCGTGTGCGGTGGTGAGTTCGGGCGGACGCCAACCATCAATATCGCCGAGGGCCGCGATCACTGGCCAACAGGTTTTTCCACAGCCATTTTTGGCGGGCCATTTCGACGTGGATTCGTTCATGGAGAAACCTCGCCCGAAGAGCCTACCACAGGCGAGGATCCCTTAAAGCGAATCACGGACCCAGTAACCATTGAAGATTTACACGCAACAATACTTGACTCGTTTGGTATCGACTTTTCTCAAGAGTTGCAGACTCCGGTGGGACGCCCACTAGCGTTAAGCCAGGGAACAGTGCAGAAGGCTTGGTTTCAGACTTAAACCGTTGGAGGTCTTTTGGATAAAGGTTGATTTCCTCGTTCCCGGCCGGTTGGGCGATACGCTATAATTTGCCGCTCATGTGACGCATTGCATCCCCGAGGAAATACGAGTCGTCTATTAGCACTACATCAGCCAACTCTCGTTCTGCCCCTTCAGATCGCTGGATCGACATGTCCGCCATCATGCGGATGGACGATTTGCAATGGCGTGCAAAGTCCATTGTCTCGGGCTTTCACAATGGACTGCACCGAAGTCCTAAGCATGGATTTTCGGTTGAGTTTAGCGAATATCGACCTTTTTCCGTGGGTGACGATCCGCGAACCATCGATTGGAAACTGTATGCGAGATGCGATCGCTATTACGTCAAAAAGTTCGAGGACGAGACCAATCGTCGCTGCTATTTGGTAGTCGACCAGAGTCGGTCAATGTCCTATGGAAAACTGAATTACAACAAACTCGAGTACGCTCGCACCGTGGCGGCTACGCTCGCGTTTTATCTAACGTTACAACGAGATGCTGTTGGGTTAGTAACATTTGACCGTGAGATTGCTGACGTACTACCAGCCCGATATCGCCCCGGACAGATGAAACGAATCCTTTCGATGCTGTCGCGCGAGGGAAGCGGCGAGTCGACCAATCTTTTGGATCCGATTAATCACCTATCAGAGATTGTCCGTCAGCGCAGTTTGATTGTCGTGGTATCGGATTTTCTTTTGCCGGTCGAACCCGTCTTTCCTGCCTTTTCGCGGCTGTCAGCTCGAGGGCATGAGATTGTATTGATTCAAACTCTCGACCCCAGCGAAACCGAGTGGACGACGGACAAGCCGGCCATGGTAAAGGACATGGAGACAGGACAAGAGATATTTGTAGATCCTCGTACTGCAACAGCTTCGTACAAAACGCGTTTTGAAATGCACCAAAACGCATGGAACAAACTGGCCAACGATCACGGAATGAGTTGGATTCCATTGCGTACCGACGAATCGATCGAGATTGCCCTCTTTGAGTTGCTTCGTCGACAACAGCGTGCCATTCAATCCCCACAAAGACGTCCATCCCCCCAGGCGAACCGGTAGCAGGAGAATTCGATGAGTTTTTTGGCTCCGTTTTATGCGTTGGCCGGCTTGGCAATCGTCGCACCCATCATCGCGCATTTGGTTCGGAAGCGACCAAAGGACAAGATTGAATTTAGCAGCTCGTTATTCTTGGAACAGGAAACACCTCGATTAACGAAGAGTAGTCAAATCGATCAGTGGTGGCTTTTGGTCGTTCGTACTTTATTGGTGTTGTTGGTTGCCGCAGCATTTGCGAGACCCTATTGGAATACACCGATCGCTGCGGATTCCGCTCGTAATGGAGCGCGAAGATTGGTGATGATCGATATCAGCGCGAGCATGAAACGCAGTGGATTAATGGAGTTAGCTCGGGCAAAATCGATTGAGTGGATTGACTCAACGCAGCCCGCTGATTTGGTTTCGGTTTATGCGTTCCATCGGGAGTTAGTTCCGATCTTCAGTTTGGAAAGTAGTTTAGACGCCGGTCCTGAGCAACGTCAGGTTCTCGCCAAACAATCGCTCAAGAATCTAGAGCCGACATGGTTGGACACCAACTTTGGTTCTACGATACGAGCAGCCGTCGAATTGCTTTCTAGAGAAAGTGAAGCATCGGATAACAGCGAGGCCACGATCCCATCCACTTTGGAACTGGTGATCGTATCAGACTTTCAGCAAGGGGGGCAGTACGACGAATTGGCATCGATCGAGTGGCCCAAAGGACTCGTGGTTCGACAGATCCCTGTTGGTTCACAATCAGACTCGATCGACAATGCTTTTGCCCGGGTATTGAAATCTAGTACTGAGTACGCCGACCAAGATCAGAGCGTCGACAATGCTAATGAAATAGAAACCGATCCGACTTCTGCAAATCCCACAATTGTCCGCGTTAGCAACATAGCGCAGAGTCGTGTCGAATCGTTAAGGCTAGGATGGGTTGATCAACAGGGGCGAACGATCGAGTCCAGCTTGAAAGAGGTTTTGATTCCGCAAGGGCAAACACGTAACATCAGAATGGCGGCCATGCCCTCTGATGCGAAATGTCTTAAGCTCTTTGGGGATCGGGTCGAGTTCGATAACGAGTATTATAGCTCTCCGGTTTTGAAACAAACCTATCGCGTAGCTTGTTTAACGAACCAGGATTCCGTTGACGAGAAATCAGCCGAGTACTTCTTGCAACAGCTACCTTTGAGTGGTGAGTCATACAATATCGAGCTTCGTATGCAATCGCTTAATGGCGAATGGAATTTGGATCCAAAGACGGAGCCATGTTGCTATTTGGTCGGTTTGCCCCAAGGTGACTCGCTGTCACGCTTGAGAAGTTATTTGGAGCTAGGCGGGGCGGTGTTTTGGTTGCTTGATAGCCCCGTTAGCGGTTCTACGGAAGCTTGGCAGACCGCGATCCGAACATTGACGAGCGATGAGGTTATCGAGGTCAACGATGGTGACATCACGGATTATCGATTGCTACAAGAAATCGATTTCACCGATTATCTCTTTAGTGACTTTGCAGATGCCAAGTTCAGCGATTTCACAAAGGTTCGATTTTGGAAGCAACGAGACCTCGAAGTGCGCGAGCAAAATTCGCTGCAAGTACTGGCAAAGTTTGATCATGGCAGACCGGCCTTAGTGAGAAAAACTTTTGGGCAAGGAGAATTGACCTTGATGGCCGCCGGATGGCAACCTGACGAAAGCCAGTTTGCATTGTCGAGCAAGTTTCTTCCTCTCATGTTGCGGTATGTTCAAACTAAGATACCGGACCAAAACTTGACGGAGAATGTTTTAATCGGAGATGAAATTCAAGTCGTTGGGCCGAGTGAGCTCACCATGCCAGACGGAACCAAAGTGGAAGTCGCAAATGGCAAGACTCAAACTTTGGTCGTTTCCATGCCCGGTCACTACACGATTCGAGATTCAGGGGGACAGATTCGTAGCGTATCGGCAAATCTGGAACCTCGCGAAAGTCAGTTGGCGAGTATCGACCCCACCCGGCTACTGCAATGGGGTGTTCCCCTGGAGGAGCGAAAAGCAGTCAACCCAACCGAGGGAATGTTGCGTGAGATGAGAGCTGTTGAGTTAGAGTCTCAGCAAGGTTCATGGCGTTGGTTGCTGGGCATTGTATTGTTCGGTGCCGCTTTCGAATCAGCATTTGCCTGGTTAAGAAGCTATCGCAATCCGGTCGCAGAGTAGAGCTACTTTCGATTCCATTGAATATAGCTTCTCGAAGAACCGAATTGTCTCGACCACTGCCCCGTGCTCCCAGCTCCAAACCATCCATAGGAGTAAGGAGCGGCAGCCTTTTGCTGCAAGATCGCAGGTTGCGTCGCATAGACTTTTGTGTGGTGTTTACCTGACTCGGGAGCAATGATCCGATAGGTCGACGGTGTTTTGGGCGGCGATTGGATCACTGTTGTCTGCGCTGAAGCGGAGACAGCAAGGCCCAGGCTACCAGCGACACTCGCGAATAACATGAGAGTCTTGTTTCTGATCATCATCATGGCTTTCGTAAAGTCTGCGGTTTCGTTTGCACAGGGGTCAAAGGGGGCGTTCGCTTAAGACCGCCAATTCCCAGGGCTGTCGCTGGTGCAGTACTGCGAGCCGTTGACAACGGGCTTGGAGACGCCGGTTTTCCGATGATCCCTGCATTGACGTTTACAGACGACGCGTCTTGAATCTGACCTACCGATATCGCGTAGCAGGACCGGTTAGGTTGATAGAATGTGCCTTTGCAATGGGACTGAGCTTTAAACTCAGGACCACAATCAAACAATGTTTCGGAACCGCCCACGAATAGGTAACCGTATGCTGGAAGCAGCGGAAGCATTCGTCGAAACAAGTCGATTTTCACCTTCTTCTCGAAGTAGATCGCAACGTTTCTACAAAAGATGATATCGAATTGTTCGCGGAATGGAAAAGGATTGAGCAGGTTTATTTGCTGATAACGAACCATACGAAGGAGAGAGTCATGGACCTGATAACCATCCGCCGTGGGTCGCATGTATTTTCGAATGTATTCAGGTGGCATCCCCCGATCGACATCTAGCTTGGTGTAAGCCCCCTTGCGAGCTTTCGCGAGTGCATCCTCAGAGATATCGGTTCCAATGATCTCGATATTCCATTTTGGGAGATCGGGGATCATCTCAGAAAGAATCATCGCGATCGAGCACGCCTCTTGTCCCGTGCTCGCAGCGGCAGACCAAATGCGTAAACGATTGGTTTTGCTTTTGAGTTTCTCATCGATAAGCTCTGGAATCGCTTTGAACTTCAAAGCGTCAAAGATATTCGTATCGCGAAAGAAATAGGTCTCTCTCGTCGTCATTGCTTCAACCAAAGCTTTGCGAATGGTGTCGCCGCCAGCTGACTTAGCTTTTTCTACAAGCTCAGTAGCAGAACGCACATTAAACTGCTTAACCAGGGGAGCCAACCGCGCATCGATGAGATAGCTCTTGTTTTGATCGAGCGATATGCCGCATAGCTCTTCGATAAAATCGAAAATGAAAAGCACATTCTCGGAGGAATTTTGGGACATTTTAACCTTTGAGTAGTTGGCACAAACGTTGTGCTATTTCGGGGAGAGGTACGATTTCATCAGCCAGATTTTTTTCCACAATCTGCCTAGGCATCCCATAAACCACGCATGTTTCAGCTGATTGTGCAATGATATGCGCACCTTGTGCATGCAGTTTCTTGCAACCAGCTAAACCATCGTTCCCCATACCTGTCAGGATCATTGCGAGCACGTTTCCTTGACATTCGGAAGCGACGGAATCGAACAAGTAATCGACACTTGGCTTGCATGAGTTTACTGCGGGATCATCGGTTACAGAAATCTCGAGCCTGTTATTGATCTTTGCGATTTTCATCTGTCGCCCCCCCGGCGCGACGTACACACTGCCGGGTTGTGCGAGCGTGCCATCGGTCGCTTCTATAACAGGAAACGAGGTGCTCTGGGAGAGATGAAACGCCATGCTCTTTGTAAACACCGGGGGCATGTGTTGTACAATGAAAATCGGGACAGGAAGACCGCGTGGAAGTTTAGGTAGAATTGTAGCAAGTGCTGCTGGTCCTCCCGTTGAGACCCCGACACATAGACATTCGAACGTCGAACATTTTTTGCGTGGACCTGCATTTGCTGTTGGTCGACCAAACGACCCTTTGTCAGCATTGGCGATCGAAGTTTCCTCTGGACCTGGGTACCGACAGCTTGGCCCAACGCTGCCAGATTCCCCCATTCGATTGCTCAGTAATGCATTGGATTGTCTGCGACCAGCTGTGCGTGCTAAAAGCCCTTGAACTGTTTCAACATGTTGAAGCAATTGTCTTTCGAGCGACTTTCTGTTTTCCTCAACACTGGCTCCGGATGGCTTTAAGATCATGTCCAGCGCACCATTTTGCAAAGCCCGTACGGTTTGCTCTGCGCTCTCAGCCGTAGGTGAGCTTACCATGACGGCATGGACACCAAGCTTGCGTTTACGAATCTGGTCTAAAACCGCCAAGCCATCCAGCTTTGGCATGTTGATATCGAGAGTGACTAAATCAGGGTTCACCTTATCGATCATCATGAGACAATCGGCACCGTCATACGCAGTCCCAACCACTTCAACGCCTGGAATCCGCGCGAATAGATCGCTCAGCATTCGTCGATACAATGCCGTATCATCTGTAACTAAGACTCTTACCGAACGGCTTGAGCCCGTTCGCATCCCTGATGTTGAGTTTCCCATTACAGTTTGCATAGTGCCTAACCGTCTTTTGGCTGGTAAGGTGAGTTACGTTTATGACTTCCTCTCGTGCAGCCCAAATCCAACTATCAACTGCATCGGGAGCCATCCCAGTTAATTGTTGCACGCGAATTCGAGGCAGGGGTGTTTATAGTTAGGCGGGTAACGCCAAATTCAACCCGGCATAGTCGTTATAATCGTTTGCTTTTCTCATTCCTGTCGAGTTTTCGGACCTTAAAGCGTCCGACCAGTTGCGACATTTCACTCGCCAAGATGCTCAACTCGCGAGCAGAGTCTCTCGATTCATCGGCTCCGATCGCTGAGGTGACCAAAATGGAATCGACCCTAGCGAAACTCGCCGTGATCTCGCGGCTTGCAAGTGCCGTCTCCGAGACTCCCGAAGCCACCGTTTCTGCCGCAGAGGCTGTTTGAATTACATTGTCGGAAATCTGTCTGGTGGTAATGCTTTGCTCCTCAACGGCGGCGGCGATCGTTCTCGAAACCTCGTTGACATTGCTTATGACGTCACTGATCGACCGAATGGATCCTACTGCGTCCATTGTCGATCCCTGGATGGCTTCGATACGAGCCCGGATGTCATCGGTGGCTGCCGCTGTTTGCTTTGCCAACTCTTTGACTTCGGTCGCCACGACGGCGAATCCCTTTCCAGCATCGCCAGCTCGTGCAGCCTCAATCGTGGCGTTCAGTGCGAGCAGATGAGTTTGCTCGGCAATTTCCTGTATAACTTGGGTCACTTTACCGATCTCATTGGCAGCCTGGCCAAGAGCCGTGATTCGATCGTTGCTTTCTTCAACAAGCGACGCTGCTTGTCCTGCCACGACAGCGCTCTTCTCGGCGTTACCCGCGATTTCTCGAATGGTCGAGTTCATCTCTTCAACGCTAGCAGCAACAGCGCGAATGGAATGGTTCATGCTATTGGTTTTATCAGATACATTCTGCATGCCGAGCGACATTTGCTCCGCAGCCGCATTAGCGCTCGCCGATTGCTGCTTGCTGGAGGAAAACTGGCTAGAAAGAGATTCAGCCGTTGAGCTGAGCTGCACCGAATTAGCACTTAGTAATTGAGCATTTTCCGTCACGATGCAGATCAGGTCATGAATGCGGCTTGCAAACGCATTAAACCACTTTGCTAACTGACCAAGCTCATCAGTTCGATTTTCATCCAGCCGTCTGGTCAAATCACCTTCACCCTCCGCTATGTTGTGTAACGTCTCGATGGTCGCTTCGATTGGTTGCATTAAACCTTTGATGATCCAAAGGGACAGAGGCACGACAATGCAAAGGGTACCGAAGATGGTGCCGAAGATCCAAAACACCAGTGACGACTGCGCCTCTTCGTTGAACTGATTGACTGCTTCTACCCTCTCCAGTGCGACCTTTTCGGGCTGATCAACAACTAGAGCCCATCGAAGGCCAAAAATACTGAGAGGTGAAAAACTGCTGATGGTAGGTTGGTTTAGATAATTGCTGTCGTGAATGACACCCGTCTCACCCTGCAACGCTTTTGTAACGGCCAGTGATTTGACTCGTCCCTCACTTGGATTTCGGAAGGCTTTGATAATCGTACGATTGTCTCGATCCAACTTCGTATCGGAACGCGGCAAATAATCCGGACCTACCAAGTATGCTTCAGTCCCCTTGCCCAGGGTCGAACCGAGATCCATGACCTTATTTAGGGATTCAATGCATGACAATTGCAACACGACTACGCCGATACGATCTTCTCCGTCAAAAATCGGTGATGCAATAAAGCTCGCCGGAGTTTCATACGAAGGAAAGTAACTTTCGAAATCGACTAGAATGGGCTCCGTACTTTTTGGCGAAGCGTTCGCCTTTCGGAAAGCTTCCCCGAGAGAAGACTTCGCGAATGGGCCATCAATGAGATTCGTCGCAAAGTCGGTCTCTTTGAAAACCGTGTAGACGATATCGCCCGTGACGGAGTCCACCAAAAACAAATCATAAAAGTTGAAACGGGTTATGAAATCAAGATACTGCTGATGAACTTGCCTATGAGCAGCATCGTACTGGGAGCCGTAAGTGGACTCAACCAGTTTCACTTTGCTATCCAGCGGATTGGGATTGCTGGCGATAAAAGCGTTCTGTAACGCCATTGCGTCTGAAGAAAGTTTACCAAATATAGAATCCACGTCGGGAATCCTACCCTGATTCTGGGATTTGTATTTGGACGAAAACTCTCCTCGGTAAAAAAGTTCCAATTGACGACGATCGTCGATTTTATCCCCTGCGACAACCTTTCGGTCCTGTTCGAATCGATAGAAGCCGCTTTTTAATGCTCGGAACCGAATGGGCAACTGG
This sequence comes from Pirellula sp., assembly GCA_025459355.1. GTDB lineage: Bacteria > Planctomycetota > Planctomycetia > Pirellulales > Pirellulaceae > JBKCUI01. The sequence goes on along the minus strand of JALOQS010000008.1, from coordinate 24,879 downwards.
GAATCTTGCGCTAAGGCTGAGGCTTGCTTGGCCGCATTCTGAAAATAATCGATAACGTGCGATCGTTTAATCTCATTGACTACCGATATTGTTTTCTCTGAGACCTCGGACAAACTGTCTGCTGAGTGACTCCCCACTTTCGTCGACGCCGATTTGGATATCAGATAGCTACAAACACCGACGCCAAAAATAGGAAAAACTCCGATTGCGACAAAAGTACTTAACAGCTTAGTCTTGATCTTCATGATGGGAGCCTACCAATCCTATTCTGCGGCGTGCGCCTGCAATTTACATTCTTCAGTTAACCAACATTCTAGTTTTTGACAATAATTATTTAATCAACAAGGCGATTTAAAAGAACTGAACCACGCAAGATTTCGCAACCTCGATGCGGAACTCAACGATCCGCAATTCTTGACATTGCAAATTGAGGGGAGGACGCAACAGTTCTTATTACCGACGAATTTCGTCAAGATACGCAGTAGAACTTGCGTCTTACAAATAGAAAATGTCGAGCGAACCCGGAGGCGTTACGATTGTATCGCTAAGCAAATGCGATGAACGAGTGGCGATCTAAGCAAACATTACCGCCACGTCCACTTGCTCGGTATGGCCACGAGCACAGGACGAGAAGATCGGAAGCAGGGCTGAGCTGTCGACAAAAACGAAAAAACGCCATGGAGCCAGTCAGGCTTCTCATGACGTTTATTCATAGCACCGAGCCATCTAAAAGATTCTAGACAGCCTCGGCCATATACAAACTGGCTTTGTTATCGGCGAACCAACGCACGGTTTTCCGATTTCACTTTGAACTGGCCTACCAGCTTCGACATGTCTTGAGCTAGTTCGCTGAGTTGCGTTCCTGCTTCGAGCGATTCATCCGCTCCCATCGCTGACTTATCAAGAACCGAGTCAACCTTAGCGAAGTTCTCGGTGATCTCGCGGCTTGCCAAGGCTGTTTCCGAGATTCCTCGTGCGACCGTTTCAGCGGCAGAGGCGGATTGAAGCACATTGTCAGAGATCTGTCTTGTTGTGATGCTTTGCTCTTCTACAGCAGCCGCGATGCTTCTAGACACTTCGTTGACGTTGTTGATCACGTCACTGATCGCTCGGATAGAGCCAACCGCATCGGTGGTAGAGCCTTGGATAGCCTCAATTCGAGCTCGGATGTCATCCGTTGCAGCGGCGGTTTGTTTCGCCAGCTCTTTAACTTCGGTCGCCACAACGGCAAACCCTTTTCCTGCCTCACCAGCTCGGGCAGCCTCGATAGTCGCGTTCAGTGCGAGAAGATTGGTTTGCTCGGCAATCTCTTGAATAACTTGGATAACCTTACCGATTTCATTCGCCGACTGACCGAGAGCTGTGATTCGATCATTACTTTCTTCCACGAGCGATGCGGCTTGACCAGCCACAGTAGCACTTTTCTCAGCGTTTCCAGCGATCTCGCGGATGGTCGAGTTCATTTCCTCGACACTGGCGGCAACGGCTCGAATCGAGTTGTTCATACTGTCTGAGTTTTCGGACACATTTTGCATGCTGACCGACATTTGTTCTGCGGCTGCACTAACGCTTGCCGATTGTTGCTTGCTCGACGACACTTGGCTCGAAAGCGATTCAGCAGTCGACCTTAATTGTACCGAGTTAGCACTTAGCAATTGTGCGTTCTCGGTTACGACGCAGATCAAGTCGTGGATACGGTTGGCGAACTTGTTAAACCACTTGGCAAGCTGTCCGAGCTCGTCGGCGCGATTCTCGTCGAGTCGTCTAGTGAGATCACCTTCACCCTCTGCAATATCTCGAAGCGTTGCAATCGTCGACTCAATTGGCTTCATCAAGCTGCGGATAATCACGAGCGACAGGGGCACTATGACCGCGATCGATCCAAAGAGAAGTGAGAGCGTCCAGAAGACCAACGAGCCCTGTGCTTTTTGATTGACATCGTTGATGTCAGCGATCTCTGCCAAGGCCACATCGATAGGCTGATCAACAATAACCGCCCAATTCAATCCCAGAACGTTTATAGGCGAGTAGCTGCTGATCGTTGGTTGTCCTAAGTAGTTCACGCTTTGGACAACACCCGATTCGCCCTTTAAGGCGTGGTCCACGGCATCCGATTTCATAGTGCCTTGGAGGGGATTGCGGAACGCGTTAACAATGGTCCTATTCTTCGAGTCGAGTTTGCTGTCCGAACGAGGCAAATAATCATTCGCAACGATGTACGCCTCGGTGTTCTCGCCCAGCGTATCTCCCAAATCCATCACTTTGTTGATGGTATCGATTGACATCTGAAGTGCGAGGACGCCGATCTTTTCGTTCCCATCAAAGACAGGAGTGGCGATGAAGCTTGCGGGTGCTTCGTAGGATGGGAAATACTTAGCAAAGTCTAACAATACAGGCGGATCGTTTTGGGTGAGATTATTAGCTTTCTGAAACGCTCGACCCAGCGAAGAATCCGAAAAGGGGCCATGATTCAGATTCGTCGCGAAGTCCGCTTCCTTGAAGACCGAATAGATCAGATCTCCACTCTTACTGTCGATCAAGAACATGTCATAGTAACCGAACTCCGTAATGTAGTTGGTTAGGTATCGGTGCACATGCTCATGGGCGGCATCGTATTTCGATTTTGCTGGCGACTCCAAGAGCTCGAACTTTTTACCGAGAGGGTAAGGATTCGATGCAATGAACGCGTTTTGCAGTGCTAATGCCTCGGGCGACAGTTTGTTGAGCAAACTTTCGATGTTAGGCGAAACGCCACCGTTCTGTTGCTTGTATAGATCGGAGAAATCCGATTGGTAGAATCGTCGCATCGACTCGCGATCATCCACCACTCCCTCGTTGGCAACCTTGCGGTCATTCGAATACGAGTAGAAACCCTGAGTCAGCGACCGGAGACTGCTTGCGATTTGTGGATCCTTCGCAATGGTCGAAACCTGCTTGGCAGCGGAATCGAAGTAGCTCGTTATCTGTGTGTGTTTGATTCTTCGCACAGACTCGAGTGTATTTTCGGCGGACTTCGTCAGTCCGTCGACCGCGTGAGCGGCAACGTCCTTCGACGACGATTTCGCGTTTAGGAAACTCGCAATTCCGATGCCAGCCATTGGCACGACACCGAATGCAACAAACGACGCAAGCAGTTTTGTTCTGATCTTCATTTTGGGGGCAGGGTAGGTAGATAAGGATTGAAACGGAAGGCGACTTTATATTCTTGGGGCAGTCGACTGGTTTTTGGGGCTGGTTACGCTGCTGTGCGTATGGACGCAAGCGAAGCGTTCAGGATTTCTCTCGGGTCGATTAACATGATCAAGACTGTGTCCGATTGATAAACACCCTTGATCAATTTCGATTCATTGATGGATAAATTGGACGGCGGGGCGGTGATGGAGTCAGATTCGATAGTCAGGATATCTGCTACTCCATCGACGCACACACCGAAAATGTCACCATCACACTTAAGGATTAAATTCCTCTTGGCGGCGGAGTTGGGGTCGCTTGGGAGACCTAGCAACGTTCGGAGATCAAGCATCGTTACCACTTCGCCGCGAAGGTTCATTACCCCGCGTACGCAGTTGGCTGCTAACGGAACACCAGTCAGCCCGCTAGTACGATTGATTTCCTGAACATAACCAATGTCCAAACCAAACAGAGAATCGCCGCAATAAAATGTTGAGTATTGTGCCATGACTTCAATCCATTAATTAATTTTTTGAATCGCTTAGATTTCCTGTTCGTTACCAACTGAAATCTAGGTTGCATTTCTGACGGTGCCAACAAATTTCATTATAAAAAAGAAATAACTTTTTTCTTTTCAATTAGATCATCGGACGACAAAGTCATCCGACGTTAATAGGCTTGAGACAAATCCGAGCGTGCGGCAAGTGCGCCCCGAGTTAGTGCGTGCTAGAAGCAAACTTGCGCACCGAATCCACTAGGCGGGCAGGATCCATCTTGATTTGGTAATCATCAATACCAACTTCAGCTCCTCGTTGCCTGTCCTGGTCACCGGCCAAACTGGTCAACGCGATGATCGGCAGATTGGAGAAGTTCGGTGTTGATCGAACGGCACGAGCAAACTCAAGGCCGTTCATGCGAGGCATTTCAATGTCAGTGATGATCACATCGATTTCGTCGAACACCACTTGTAGGTGGTCCCAAGCATCGCGACCGTCTACTGCGCCGATAACCTTAAAGCCTTCGTTTTCCAGGGTTCGCGTGACGTGGTTTCTAAAGAAGTCCGAGTCTTCAGCCAGGAGCACGGTAGTCGGACCATCCGCAACATCACCACTAACCGTGAATTCTTCTTCGAACCACTCCGAGTACTTGATGCGGACCAACTCCAGCGGATCGAGAATTCTAGTTGTCGTATTGTCAACAACAGTCGTGCCGAGCACACCAGGCTCTCGTAAGGTCTTGGCGTCAATCTTCATTTGAATATCTCGGATGTCTCGCAACGCAGGAGCGACGAGTCCGATTTCGCGATCTTGAACCCTAAACACTACAACGAATACTTTTTCTTGTTCTTCGTCTGGTGCTCTCGCTGAGATGTTCTGTTCGAGTCGCAGAATTGGTAGCGATTGACCTCGGTAGATCAAAAGGTTTTGTGATCCGACGACTGATAAATCACTAGAGCTGACTCGTTCAATTCGAGCAACCATCGCCATTGGCACAGCAAACAGTTCTGATTCGTGATTCGTGAACAGCAAGAGTCGATGCACTTCATCACCATGCTCGATAACTTCTTCTGCCTTGTTGCTTTGTGCTTCAATGCTTCTCAGGTTGCATTGCATCGCTATGCCCATGACATCCAAGATCAAGGCGACGTATCCATCACCGAGAATCGTGGCCCCTGCTAGGTAGCCCAGATCCCTGACGTGTTTGCCCAGAGGTTTAACAACGATTTCTTCGTTGTCAAACAGGGAGTCGACGAGCAATCCATATCGGATTTGTCCAGTTTCCAGAACCAAGATATTCGCACTCGACGGCCTATCTTTGGAGTTCGCTGCACGAAGCTTCAGTGTTCGATCGAGCCGAACCAAAGGAAGCAACGCACCTCGAAGCCTGAGTACCTCCGCTCCTTGGACCACTCCGATTCGCTGCTGCATTTCCCCTTCAGGGACTCTTACTAGTTCAACAATGTTCGCTTGGGGAACAGCGTACCGTTCACCTGCACATCCGATGATCATCGAGGGAACAATCGCCAGCGTGAGAGGCAATGTGATGTGAACGGCCGATCCTTTGCCCACCTCGCTCTCGATATCGACTGTGCCACCGAGTTGTTCAATGTTTGTCTTGACCACATCCATTCCAACGCCACGACCGGAAACATCGGTCACTTGTGCGGCAGTGGAGAACCCTGGAGCGAAAATCAAGCGATAGGCTTCGTTCTCGGTCATCAAGGCTGCTTGCTCGACCGAGATGATTCCCTTTTCAATGGCTTTGGTCTTTAACTTGACAGGGTCCATTCCCGCCCCGTCATCTTCGATGCGAATACATACTTTTCCGGCTTGATGGAATGCGCGAAGCCGCACTGTTCCCGTCTCAACCTTTCCAGCTGCACGTCGCCGGTCTGGGGTTTCGATTCCATGGTCGACGCTGTTTCTCACCAAGTGCGTGAGTGGATCCCCCATGGCCTCGACAATTGTCTTGTCAACTTCAACTTCATCTCCCTCGATTTCGAGCGAGCACTCTTTACCAAGCTTGGCGCTGAGGTCCCGAACAACCCGTGGAAAACGTCCAAAGACCGATCCAATAGGTTGCATGCGAGTTTGCATGATGGTTTCTTGAAGCTCGCTCGTGACTTGATCCACGCGAGCCGCGATTGCTTCAAAGCCTTCCTTCAACCCTTGGGAAACGGCGGAAATAAGCTGGTTTCGACTTAAAACCAGCTCCCCGGCCAAGTTCATCAGCCGGTCGAGAATTGCAACGTTTACACGGACGATCGAATCGGCTGGTTTCGGTTTGCTGACGCTACCATCGGAATTCGATTTGACTTTGGATTTGTCCATAGGATTCTGTTCCTTTTTGGCATCCCGCTTTACTGAGGGGGTTGGTTGGATGACAGGAGCGATCGGATCAATGGTCGGCGCTTCGAAAACAGATGAATTGATAGGGCTCTCCGAATCCGAAGAGCTTTGATCGTCAAGCAACTGCTCCACCCCAGCGGGGGAATAAGCTGCCATGTCACCGAAGGACTGGTCACCAATCGCCGAAGATATTTGTTCCTGAATCGCTTCAAAGTTCTCATGGTGATCTGAAACGATTTGTGTTACGTCCTCCTGACCGCTAGCAATTGCCTCAAGCTCTGCGACGAGATGAGACACATCTACCTCATTACTCGTTTCTACATTGTTGACGAGAGAAAACAGTTGGTCTGCCGCTCGTAACAGTGCATTAACGATATGGGAGTTTGGCACAAGCTCTCGGTTTCGAATGAGATTCAAAACATTTTCAAGACTGTGCGATAAAGAGTTGATGACTGTCAAGCTCAAGAATCCTGCAGCACCCTTTACGGAGTGGACCGCGCGGAAGACAGTATTTACCAACTCGGGGTCACAATTCTCCCCAGCTGCCTCGATAGCTAACAACTGACCTTCAACTTCAGCAAGGTGAGCCGCGCTTTCAACCACAAACTCGTTAACTAGTTCATCATCCTGGAACATGAGGCATCTTTTATATCAAAAGGGGAGGTCCATTCTTTTAATCCATGCGAAGCACTTCTGAACGAGTCAGCCGCACGTTTCGCACGCCAATATAAGCTCTGGAAGATTAGCTTATGCAAAAGGGAGTTCCTGAGTAATCGTTAACGATTCACCAAAATGTACATCTTGCTGTTCAGGAAAAATCGTTGTTTCAAATAGTGACGAATGAAACGATTACTCCGAAGATGCAACACCACCCCTTCTTTAATGAAAATCGATTTTATTTTATTTGACCTGCCAAGTTATCTGACCAACAGTAATCGCAGCACGAGCTCGTTCGAGATGAACGCGAATGCTCAAAGCATGGTCGAGTTTTTGAAACGTCAAAGAAGAACTAGAGGGATTAAGGAATTATGAGAGTACTTGTAGCAGATGACTCAGGTATCATGCGGAAGATTATCATCCGCTCACTAAACTCTGTCGGTGTAACCGACATTGTTGAAGCAGCCGACGGCCAAGAGGCTATCAATGCTTACAACTCGAACGATATTGATCTCATCCTAACCGACTGGAATATGCCCAATAAGTCGGGCTTGGATGTCGTCACAGAAATTCGCGCCCAGGGATCAAACGTCCCTATTATCATGGTGACCACTGAAGCCCAAAAGGGACAGGTTATAGCCGCAATCCAGGCGGGAGTAAGCGACTACCTAACCAAACCTTTCGAGGCGGATGATCTGCGCGCCAAGTTAGACAAATTCGTTACCGCCTAATTTGGAGTCCGCTCCAAGTAATAACCGACTCCAAGAAAGGAAATTATGTCAACTACTGCTCCCACCCAAATCAATACCCAAGAACTATCCGAGAAACAGAAGCGATTCCTGGCTCCCTTCGTGAAATGCACTAAAGATGTATTTTCGATGATGCTCAACTGGGAAGTCTCCTTGGTAGGAGTCGTCACTAACGATCTCAATGCCGTTCGCCATCACTTGAGCGGAATCATCGGCCTGTCCGGCTCCATGCGAGGCTCGCTCGTCTTAAGCGTGGAACAAGAAGTTGCACTCGCCGCAGCTACTGCATTTCTCGGTGCTCCACCCGAAAACGTAAACGCCGACGTTATCGATACCGTGGGTGAACTAACGAACATGATTGGTGGATCGAGCAAAGATCGATTGGGTCTAGACGGTGTAAGCATCGGCTTGCCGACCGTCGTTTGCGGTGAAGGACACACTGTTAACTTCGACCCAGGCGCTCACATTGAGATGCTCCAATTTCAATCGCCTCACGGGCCTTTCACCGTGGAAATCGCCTTGACCGGCATTGGCTAGTCGGTGCACTGACGCGTTAACTCGAATTCATTTTTTGGTTCGACCAGAATCAACCCAGGTTTGGCCCCCCCTCGTCCAACACCTGGGTTGATTCGTTTTATCAATCCTACCCAATGATCTACCTCCAATGATGTGGCCCCAATGATTTGACCTGCTCCGACGCAACAAACGGATATCCATCTTCGTGATGCTAGCTATTTCCATTGCTTAAAAATTTCTAGCATTATCTTCAATCTGATCTAGGAACCCGCTCCCATCCTTCGGTACTATCCGCCGCTAAGTCGCTGGCAGTGATCCGTTTTTGGCGGTGATGAGGTTCACGCGCGACGACGGTTTGTTAATGCTCAATAAATATTTGCACGATGGGCGGTTGTGCAAAAATCGGCAAAGGTTTCGTACTAATGGATAACTCTCGGAGAAGCAAAAAACGATCCAAGTTTTTTTGGCCCGAGATCGGTCTATTGATTCTGGGTGTACTCGGTTTCAAGCCGGAACTACTCTACAGCGTTCTTGGTGTTAGTAGCCAATCAAACCAAACAACCTCGCGCCCCGCAAACCAGCTTCAACCCGGAGGCCAACACCCACTGGCCTCAAACCCACTCGTGGTTTGGGGAGCCCAAGCGATCCAATCAGCAGCATCGCACGCGAGTGGAGTTCCATCGCAACAGACCTTCCAGCCCAATTATGGGGCTCCGCAGTTCCCTCAGTATCAACAGCCGACTTATTACGCAGAGCACGGAAGTTTGCCCTATCAACAAGCTTACCAATCGCAGGCCCCCGCCTATCAATATGGCCAATGGGCTGCCAACAATAATCAGCAACCGTCCCAGCCGGTAGCAAATTACTCCGGAACGGGCTTTGCCAGCAGAGTTCCACCTGTCGATTACCAAAACACTCCTGCCGCCTACCCTCCGCAACCGAGGGCGAATGTCCCCTTTCCGTCCACAAACGGCACCAGCGGCACTAATCAACCTTACAACTCTGGTCTTGGAAACTCCTACCCATCGTACAACCAACCCGCCGCAGTCGGACTCGCCCAAGGTGCTGGATACCCGACCATGGCCAACCAAAACTTAGCCAACTCGCAAAACCAATACTATTGGGGATCGTTCGATCCGAGAACTAACAATAACCAGCAACTCGGTACTCAAGGAACCTGGATCCCCAACATCCCTGCTCCCAATATGGGAACATCTAGATCAGGACGATATTGATCGCCTTCAAATTGATCGCCGTCAATCCGCCCCGCAAGCGAACTTGGTTAAAACAAAGGTCCCTTGCCCATAGCGCGTCGCCAAGCTGACAGCTGTCCCAAATGGAGATTGGTGTGAGAAACAATCAAAAACGTTGCCATATCTGCGACCGTCGGCAACTCGGTCTCGAAGAAACCTAGCTTTTGAGGCTTTGCCAAATCGGATTCTGTCGACAAGTCATAAAGTTTTGCAGCGTTCAGAAAGGCGGCTTCGAACGTGTCGAGCAACTCTTGTTTCTTGGGGTAATCGCTGCGATTGCTGGAAAGTGGTTTTTTCGTATCCCCCAAAACACTCCAGCTTTCTGGGCATACTCCTTTGCCACCCAACAAATCAGCGGCATAGTCGGCGGCGCCGGCCAAGTGGATCAAAAGCCAAGCCGGATGATTCAACCCCATGGGCTGTTCGCACATGGTGTCGCATTCGACATCAGACAAAATACCCTTGGCATAACCAATGGTTGCCACAATATTGGTGGAGATAACACTCATGTTCGCACACTTTCTATTCTGAAACAGATTCCTTAGGGGACTTCCTCTGGCGCTGATAACGCGGGCAATCCGCTCGTGCGAATTGTAGGCAGGAATCACTAACCGTCGACCCACCTTCGATCTGTCGGCTGTTACTTTACAAGTTACATGGTCACGCTAGAAAACGGTTAAACGCAAAATCTTAACCAAAAAAACGAAATGATAGACCGCTCTTTAAACAACCGACCGCTGGGACCCAATAGCGGGACCCAGATTTGGCGCGACCTGCTGTTCTTACACTGGAAAATTCCTACCGAGGAACTGCGACCGCTGGTGCCGAAAGAACTGGAGATTGATACTTATGATGGTCAATCTTTCGTAGCCTTGGTGCCATTCCGCATGTGCGAAATATGCCCTCCGTGGTTGCCGAAACGATTGGCCTTTACCTTCTTCGAAACTAACGTTCGTACCTATGTTCTTCACAAAGGAAAGCCAGGAGTTTATTTCTTCTCACTAGACGCCAGCTCGCGACTGGCCGTATGGGCTGCCCGTTTGGGCTGGTCTCTCCCCTACTACTACGCCAAGATGCAATCGGAAAGTCGCGGTGAATTGCGAACTTATCGGTGCACCCGAGGTCACGTTCGATCGCTCGTTGAGTTTAGCCCATCCGGGGACCTTGAAACGGCTAAGCCTGGAACCATGGAACACTTTTTGTTGGAACGATACGTGCTCTTCGTCAAACGCTCCGGCATCATCTATTCGGGAACTGTTCATCACGCACCCTATTCTTATCAGCCATCGATCGTTAACCGACTCGACGATTCGCTCGTCGCGAACTCTGGTTTAAAGCTCCCTAAGAACATGCCTGATCTGGCTCACTATTCCCCCGGTGTTAACGTGGAAGTATTCAGAATTGCGCCGGATTGAAGAATCGTGTATGATAAAGGATGTCGATCCAACCATGATTCCATCGCATCGCGTAAGAGCAATAACCCATGACACCCTTTGTTGTAGAGCCCCCCAAACCTGACGAAGCGTTTGAATTCTATTCGACCTACATACGTTTAGTCCCAAGCGGCGATCTGATCGAAACTGCCACTCATCAAATTGCAGAACTCACGATACTATCTCATACGCTTAACGATAGCACCGCTTCGCTGATCCACGCACCTTACACGTGGACAATCAAACAAGTTATCGGTCACATGATCGATACCGAGCGAATCTTTGCGGGCCGACTCCATCGGTTTGCGTGCGGTGATCTGCAACCACTGCCGGGAATGGATCAGGAACCGTACGTTGCTAACTGTGACTACGAGAGCCCTCGTCTTGGAATACTGATTGAGGAGCTTTGTAGTCTACGACAAGCTAACATTTGCTTGATGCGACGTCTCAAGCCCGAACAATGGAATTATCGAGGAGTCGCCTCAGGGCATCCTGTTACGGTGCGGGCATTGGGCTACATGCTGGTCGGACATGTGATCTATCATATGCAGATCATCAAAAAGCGATTGCAGCGCTCGGCATGATTGATGCGAAACGTTTTGTCGAGATCAATATGGAAACGTCTCACGGTCAAGTGAATGAAACGCAACCAGATGTTTTGTGGCAAAAGATTTCCCAGCTTGCCATTACCCCGCCAAACCTCCCACTAACATTCGAGGCGAGACTCGCTCGCGAGCAAGCATGGAGCCTCGATCGAGCCTTGGCTGTGGTAGAGGAGTACCGCAAGTTCTTGTATCTCCTGCTAACTTGCTCCCATCCGGTAACTCCCTCTGAAGAAGTCGATGCCGCTTGGCACCTGCATTTGTTGTACACTCGCAGTTACTACGAAGATCTTTGCCAAGAGATCGCAGGATTCGTGATTCACCATCAGCCAACAGCAGGCGGTCCGACCGAGGGCCATAAATTCCGAAATTGGTATCAACAAACCCTCGACTCCTACGCTGCACGATTCGGGATACCACCTCAAGATATCTGGCCCCCATCAGACAAAAGGTTTGCTAACGCAGGGGCGGGGCATTGGTTCAATCCCGCCACCCACATTTTGATTCCTCGCCCCGGGCACGGCTTTTCCCAGTGGCTCAGCGAGCAGCTAGGCCGTATGCTAAAATGGAGAAAAAGGTAAGCCGACTCCTGACACCGACAATTACTGGTAAAAACGAGTGTTGTAAAAATGAATCCACTAGAAATGCATGGGCCGGAATTTCTGAGATTCTTCGGGATTGCAATTGCCGTAGCATCGGTGCTGGCAGTTGTTTATCGAATCACATTCTCCTACGCCAAATCGATGGGTAACGAGGAATCGCTGCCTGAGTTAAATCCATGGCAGTTGGCTTATTTGCGCAATGGCGATCAAGCGGTCGCGCAGACAGCTCTCATCGATCTAGCTGCAAAAAAATTGATCACAGGCGATCCTGTGACAGGTCGATTTGTCGCAAACAGCGATGTCGATCCGGTCCCATTAGAAGCTATCCCCAATGCGCTTTTTAGAGCTAGCCAAATGGGTTACGGTGTGAGAGCCGACCGCGCAGCCGATGTGATTCGATATGAATGCGAAAAGATAAAGCAGTCGTTGCTGGACCAAGGGGTATTGCAAACCTTTGAACAGAGAGTAGGGCTCACTTGGCCCGGTCTATTGGCTTTCGCTGCCGTTCTTCTTTTGGGAAGCGCCAAGCTGGTCGTCGGTTTGTCCCGAGGCAAACCGGTTGAGTATTTGTTGCTCTTGCTTTTTCTCGCGACAGCATTGGCTATGATCCTCAATTACACCACCCAACTAACGCGGGTCGGCAGACTAGCGATGGAAAAAGAGATCTCGAAGATTCGTGACGCGCGTACTAATCTACAGACTCAGCCTGATAAATCTTCTCCACAGTCGCTCATGGACGACTTGTTGCTTTACGGCATGCACCCTCTGGCAATCGGAATTGCAGCAGAGGGATTCTCTCAAGCGTACAGCGACGATGTTATGGATGTAAACACACGAAAGCTCGCAGAACGGATGCATCCGCAACAGCCACCACTTGGCGGAGACCCCGTTTCTAGTGGTTGCGGTGGCGGAGATGGAGGAACCAGCGGTGCAGGCGCCGCAGACGGTGGTTCTGGTGATGGTGCCTCAGGCTGCGGTGGTGGCGGATGTGGCGGCGGTGGATGTGGAGGTTGCGGCGGTTAAACGCGTACGGCACCGCTGCAGCCACCTTATGCAGCTGCCCCTTTACTCCAACAAATCACGTATTGACCATTTTTTCCAACGAATACTGGACATATCCTCGGCTTCATAAAGACAGCCGATCGACGAATCGGGCAGCTCGACAAGGCACGAATAGGCGAACAATCCTGGGTCGATAACCTTAGATTTTGGCCAGGTTTGACCTTGATCCTCGCTAATAAAAATTGTCCCGTTGGTTCGCTTGTCACTATTGGGTCCCGAAAACAAGAGTAAAGGTGCTTCATCTGAATTCGGGTTCTTGCATCGAATGATAGAGCCCATGCAACTCGGGTCTTTTATCTCGGGCACATCAACGACCCCAGCCCACGTTGCGCCACCATCATCACTCGTGGTTGCTTTTCGCACTTGATTGCCGGCCCATCGACGAGCGTTCATCATCAATCTACCATCATTCATTTCGACCACTTGGCATTCATTGACTTGACTGGTACGTTTACCGTTTGACTCGACCAAAGCACCTGGAGCGACCTCTCCCATTTTCCATGTTTGACCGCGGTCATCACTGTAAACCGTATAGATGTTCCATAATCCAAAGGGTCCTTCATTAAACGGAAACACCAGTCGGCCAGCATGCGGCCCAGCCGTTATCTGAATACCGATTCCTGGTCCACTCGCGATCGTTGTGACTATGTTTTCCCGTTTTGCACTTCGAGTTATTTCAACAGGTTCAGTCCACGATGCACCTTCGTCGGTACTACGGATCAACCAGCATCGAACGATGTTATCCCCATCGTATCCCGTTCCGATTTGACCGCTCCGTTCCGATAGAGTTCCTGGATAAGACTGGTAGGTTAAAAAAATCGTACCAGACTCGGCTTCTAAGACAGCACAGGGGTTATTGAGCGCAGCGTTCTTGTCTGCAGCGATGATCTGGACTGTGGACCAAGTAGCACCTAAATCGAAACTGCGTCGCAGAATAATTTTGTTGAACGCTTGATCTCGATCCGCAGCACGCCCTTCTGCAAAGGCCAACAAGACTTTTGACTTGGAAAGAATAATCGACGGAATCCGGATTGATGCGAACTCGCTCATCCCTGCTTCAAACACAATGGTCGAGGCTTTTGGCATGTTGTCTTGTTGCGGAAACTCGGTCGCTAAGACGTCAAGCGTTCCTATCCAAAGCAACATGAGCGAGAGGATGGTTCGCGACACACTAGGCATAGATAGCATTCTAATTCTCAAGATAAAGCTCCACAAAATTGGCGGGATAGCAACCTATTCTGCGCAGCTTTCCAAGTCAACAGAAAGGCATCTTGGAAAATTTTCCGGGATTTGTTAAAGCTCGGAGTATCTCAGGTCCCGGGTCCTTTCTCGTGGCCATCAGAAACACGGCGAAAACCACAACGGAGGTTGTCCATGATTTCCCCATTGGATATCAGCACCAGCGCGTTGGTCGCGCAGCGAACGCGACTCAATACCATTTCAGGAAACATTGCCAACATGTCCACGCTTAAAAACGAAGATGGAGAGAGCAAGCCCTATCAAGAGCGTTTTGTGATCTTCAAAACCGATGAGCAGCAAGCGGAAGGTGGAGCGGCTGGTGTGAAAGTGGATAGGGTCGAGATCAAGCAGTCGGAACCAAAGTATCGGTACCAGCCTGAGCATCCGCTAGCCATCACCGAGGGCAAGTGGAAGGGCTATGTCGCCTATCCAGACATCGATATGAACCAGCAATTCGTTGATGCTCTCGAAGCATCGCGAGCCTATGAAGCCAACGTGGGCATGATCGAAATGACCAAAGGCATCACCAGACAAAATCTGAGTATCTTGGCTTAATAATGCAGCTTCACTCCAACGACTTATTCTCGCGACATCAAGAGCGGATCTATCAAATGATGGATCAGCTGTCAGATCGCAAACAGGTCACGTCTCAAAACGAACCGACGAACGAGTTCGCTGATCTCATGACTTCGGGGATTGGACGTGTTAACTCGATGCAACACGATTCCGAAGAGATGATCGAAAAGTTGTTGTCGGGAGAGGATGTAAATCAAGCGGAAGTTTTCACCAGCGTTCAAAAAGCCGACATGTCGTTTCGAATGCTCGTACAAATCCGAAACAAATTGATGCAAGCCTACGAAGAACTCAACTCAATCCGCGTCTAATCCATCTAGAGTACTATGAATATCGTCAACAAATTACTTCAAGATGCAAAGACTCTTTTCGCTGGCATGACGCCACAGGCGAGATTACTGAGCGTACTTCTGGCTGGAGCAATCGTAGTCAGCGCAGCATTCCTAATGAATGGGGCTTCTGCGAGCACAGCGAAAACCGAGTATCTCTTTGATGGACGATCGTTTAACGAACAAGAAATAGCGAGATTCAGCGTAGCTTTTAGCACAGCCGGTCTTAAGGGCTGGGATCCGGTTGGAGATCGCATCAAAATCCCAGAAGCGAATCGATCGGAATACTACAAAGCTATTTCTGATGCCAATGTGATGCCAGACACGATGTTTGGCCCCATGGATGAAGCCATGAAAAGCAACTCACTACTCGAGCCGAACAAAGTCACGGAAGCGAAACACCTCAACGCTAGATTAAAAAGTATTGCGGCAGCCATCGAAGCCATGCCAAGAATTCAGCAAGCGTTCGTGACATTCGATGAACGTCGCGAAGGATTTAGCTCCACTCGACCAAAAACGGCCAGCATCGCGGTAATGGCCAAAGGAGGAATCCCGCTGAGCCTCGAACAAAAGCGAAGCATCATGAACTATGTTCAAAAATCGTTAGCGGGGCTCAAGGCGTCTGATATCGCATTGCTTGATCTTTCTACGAGCCAAACCATTCTTGGAGAAGATGATCCTGCTACGCTCGAACAAGAACGTTTCTACTCGGTGAAGAAACAACAGGAGGACGATCTCCGTCGACGTAGCTTGGAGTTGCTCAAGGATTACGGTGATGTTCGTCTCGATGTCAATGTCGAACTCGATCCAACGCTGACGGAAGAGACGAGCAAGATGAGCTTTGATCCAAAACCCACGACTATCCAAACCAGTACTTCAAAGAAAGACGAAGACTCGCAAAAAGTAAGTACTCAAGGTCGACCAGGCACAGAACCCAATGCGATGCCGAATCGTAGCGCGTCGCTCACGACTCCAGACCAATCCTCCAAGTCCAAAGAAACCTCCGAAAACGTCAAACTCGTAGCGGGTAACACCGTTACGAACATCAAGAAGGCTGGGCTTCAGATCAAGTACGCGACCATCGCTGTTTCTATTCCAGCCTCCTACTATCGCAGAGCCTACATCGTCGCTCAAAAGGCACGCGATCCGAGTTTTGATGAAACCAAAGCCCCGTCCGAAAAAGACATTGAGGGAATGAAGTTAAAGGTCGAATCCAGTGTCAAGAAACTGCTGGGCGCACTGATTCAAACGACCGTACCCGGAGAAGATAACTTTCCACGCGTCACCGTCGACGAATACATTGACTTTCCTGTACCAGAAATTGAGGGCCCCTCGATGGCCTTTCTCGCGCTAAACTGGCTTCAGGACTCGTGGCAAACGCTGATGCTCGGAGCTATCGCACTGGCTGCAATTTTCTCACTGAAAGGATTTGTTACCGCAGGCAACAGGGCCAACAACGAAGATTTTGAAAGGGGCTTTAACTTGCCAATCGACGAAGCAGCCGACATCGATCTATCCGGACTTGCTGGTGACGAACTTGCCGCGGCCAACGAACTGAATCAAGATGGGGGTGCGACGGACCCGAATTCTCCGCCTCGATTCAAAACCACGGGCGGCGATATCAAAAATGATCTCACCGCTATGGTTCGCGAAAATCCAGACGCCGCTGCCACGTTGCTTCGGAATTGGATCAGCGGCACCAGTGCTTAGCGTCTAAGCCGTTCTGCGACGATAAGTGCGGTCTGTAAACTGCTTGGCACGACGTGCTGCCACGGCAACCGCTCGCTCCACCATTCGCAATTTTTGATACACGACGGGTCGGCTCGCAAAACGCTCCAACGATCTCCTGTACTTCAAGAAGAACATAAACGTCTCCGCGAAATCCTCCGATGCGTTGGTGGTCGCGTAATCGGTGATAAAGTTTTGAAGCAGGTGCGTGTAGTAATAATTGAGCCGCGCACCGTCAGTCTTGCGCCGCAGCTTACCCTTCTGGTAGTCGTCGTCACGCTTTAGCTCTTTTCTCCAAGCGCGATATGGATCGGGAGATGCGTTGCTGTAAGGAGCCCCAAAGGTGTGCTCAAACCAATCCTGACGAAAGAAACCGGGATCGATGTAGTACCACGCGTGGGCATATTCGTGGCGAATCGTGTCCATCAACGTGTGCCCAGGCTTGTGTGAAATATACGGTAAGTCGCGAGGAAGATAGATCACCCCAGGCTTGTATCCACGCTTTGCATAGTGACCTACGTACTCAAAGACGTAGCCGCGCTCTCCGCCGCAACCGCTCTTCTCATGAGAAATGCATAGCTCGACCGCATCCAGGTATACACCGTCTGCGAGCAAGCCCACTTGAGCCAGTTCGTTTCGAATATGGTTGTATGCTCTATCTACGTTTGCCATGAACCGGGACGTTCTTACGAGTAAATGAATGCCGATTCTCCTTTCGGTAGCTTTTTGCACTCGCGTCCCTGCCCAATCCAGTCTGCTTGGAACCGACCGGCTCGGCAATTCGAATCCGAAAAATTCAAACCACACCACCATTCGGGGGGGTGCGAAGGCGTTTTGACCTTGAGTTTTGGACCAAAACCTACGCTCCCCCTTTCCGAGCAGCTTGATTCTTGCGCTGCAATCCCTCCGGGCAAGGATTTTTTTGGCCTTTGTATTAGCGTGACTAATGACAAAGCGCGATTTTGCTCGGAGCTTTGTGCTATGGGGAGGGAATTTTGGTCCGAAACGGGCCTCGCCCGGTCCGTTGAGACACCTAGTTCATGGCTGAATTTTGAACTTGCTCAGACTCGACTTGTTTCGCTAGAGATGTACTTTTGAGGGTACTACAGGCTTTACTTTGGTGGAAACCCTTGCCAACTTTGGTGAAAACCATGCCGAATCGACGAGAAATTTTGCTAGCGGGAACGGCCACAATGTTTGGTTGCTGTGGATGTCGCAGCGCTCCGATCACGGGTAGACCTCAGCTGAAATTGATTCCCACCTCCCTAGAAATGCAACTAGGTCAACAGAGCTTTAACGATGTAGTGCAGTCGGTGCCTGCATCACAAAACGCACATTGGCAACAGATCGTAAGTCGAGTCGGCCAGCGAATCGCCGCAGAAGCGAACCAGCCCAAGTTTCAGTGGGAATTCAGGTTGCTGGCAGACCAGACGCAAAACGCCTTCTGCTTACCCGGTGGCAAGGTTGCGATTTACGAAGGGATTATCCCGGCATGCCAAAACGAGGCGGGACTAGCCGTCGTCATGAGTCACGAAATCGCACACGCTATAGCCCATCATGGTGCCGAACGTATGAGCCAACAAGCAGGGGTGTCAGGCGTCAGCACAATGCTGGGTTGGATGATGAACGATGTAACACCTGCCACCAAACAGCTGGCGATGCAAGCTTTCGGAACGGGAGCTCGCTATGGTTTGTTGCTACCGTACAGCCGCAAACATGAAACGGAAGCGGACGAAATCGGCTTAATGCTCATGGCCAAGGCGGGATACGATCCGACCGAAGCGCCTCTGTTTTGGGGACGATTCGCGCAAGGAGGCTCGACTGGTACTCCGGAGTGGGCGTCCACACATCCGAGCGACGATCGCCGCGCGGCGGAATTAACGGCGAAACTTCCTACCGCCAATTCGATCTACGAGAGCAGCAACTATCGCTTTGGTAAAGGTGAAGCCCTCGTTTAAGCTGCGAACGGCCATACCATTCGCGAATACAACACTTACTTTCGTCTTTCTTCGGCTAGCAATTCATCGAGACGATTCAATAGCTGCATCTGCAAAGACTCTTTGGTGGGATCTGCATCCAAGCTACCTACTGCCGCAGATGCGTGGGCCATGGCGACACTGGTTTGTCGCGCAGTACCAGGATTACCGTAAACCTCACATAGCTTGCCTGTGTGGACAAAGACGCGATTTCGCCCCGACATTTTCGCGGAGTAAAGGGCTTCATCGCTTCTGCGAATGATTTTGGCGATGCGATCGTCGGTGGTTATCTCCGAAACGCCGACAGAAATGGTGACTTGAATCGTTTGTCCTTCTGCCGAAATGGCTTTATCCTGGATCACGCGACGCAGCGATTCCATTTTTCCTGCTGCAGCGTTTAACGGTGCGGCGAACAAGAGCGCGAATTCTTCTCCGCCATAGCGAGCGACGAGCAAACAGCTTTCATCTTGAACGCGAAGCCGACTGGCAACTTCTTTTAGAACGGCATCGCCGGCAGGGTGCCCGTAGGTGTCGTTGATTTTCTTGAAATGATCGATGTCAATTAGAGCCAGGGTAAAGACCTGCTTGCGTTCAACCCAGTTTTTATAACATTCATCAATTCGTTGATCGAATGCTCTACGATTTGCTAGGCCAGTCAACCCGTCGGTGCGTGCTTCGTTGAGATAGCCCGCTAGCTCGTGAGTCTGCTGCTCAAGCTTTTTCTCTGCGTTCTCAAGCCTCGATTGCAGTTCGCGATTGGCGACGACAATCTGCCCCAGCAATCCTTTGACATCTTCTTTGGTTTTGAACGAGTTTTCATTTGCGGCTTTCACCGACAAATCATTCATCTGGGCCCGATATCGATGAAAATCACCGGCGAAATCGGAGGTCCAAGTAGCAAAGCTTCGCAATGCATTTAACAGATGCTGAGTTTCCTCGCGCGAGAATGATCCGATCGTCTCGGGTGGACTCGATGCCAAATCGTGGACTGGACGTTTCGTGAGCCAAACCCCAATCGCTATTCCCATCGCTAAGAATGTTGTTCCGAACAACACTCCGACCATCAAGTAGATAACCGGTGTATTCATTCTCTCTCTCGAAATAGTGATTCCGATTTGACGATCCTGTCGGGCGATTTACTCAAATGGGTCGCGTGCGGTCCGGTATGCCCCGGTTCATGAATCGCAGCATGACTGGACTGCTGATCACGAAGGGTAAAGCGATCGAACTGGGACAAATCCTCCGTCTTGGCAACAGTCACAATTCCTCGGGGAGATACGGTAAAGCCACGAGCACGATCGAGTTCCAGATCCACACCTATCTGCATCCCAGCGGGAATCTTCACATGCTTATCCACAATTGTGTTGCGAACGACTGAATTGCGACCGACCTCGACACCCTCGAACAGAATGCTGTCGCTAACATGAGCGTAGGAATTGACTCGCACTCGGGGGCTTAACACGCTGCGTTCCACTTTCCCACCACTGATGATCGTCCCAGAACAAACGATGGAGTCGAGTGCCATGCCTGTCCGATCCTTTTCACCACGCGACCCAAACACAAACTTGGGAGGAGGCAGATTCGGTTGATAGGAACGGATTGGCCATGATTCATCATAGAGATTCAGCTTAGGATCGATGCTTACCAGATCCATGTTGGATTCATAATAGGCATCGAGAGTTCCGACATCTCGCCAATATGCTTCTGTTTTTCGATTTTCATCTTGGAACGGAAACGCGTAGACTCGTTGACTTTGGATCATCGACGGGATAATGTTCTTGCCAAAGTCGTGATGACTCTTGGGATCGTTGGCGTCCTGACAAAGTTTTTCCATCAGAAAGCGGGCATTGAAAATATAGATGCCCATCGACGCTAGCGCGCGCGTCGGATCGCCAGGAACGGCTCGGAGCTGTTGTGGCTTTTCTTGGAATCCAATAATTCGCTGCTCTTCATCGATCTGCATGACGCCGAACTCTTTCGCCGACTCCAAATCCACGGACAACGCCCCAATGGTTAGGTCGGCTCGCTTGAGTTTGTGATACTCGAGCATCGAGCGATAGTTCATCTTGTAGATATGATCGCCGGCTAGGATAACTAAGTAGTTCGGCCGGGCTTTCTCGATAGCATAGATGTTCTGATAAACGGCATCCGCTGTCCCTTGATACCAACTCTCGTCAATACGTTGTTGCGGTGGGAGGATGTCGATGTACTCGTTTAGATCGCGACAGAAATAATTTCGCCACCCTAATTCGATATGCCGATCCAAACTCATGGCTTTGTACTGAGTCATGATGAGCATCTTGCGAAGGCCGCTGTTCAAGCAATTCGAAAGTACGAAATCGATGATGCGGTAATTACCACCGAACGGAACGGCGGGTTTGGCTCGATCGCGTGTCAAAGGTTCCAGCCGGGTCCCTTTGCCGCCAGCGAGTATCAGTGCGAGTGTATCGTTCATAACATCCTTGGCTTCAGAAACGAGTGGAGAGGATGCGGCCTCCGTGACTCTGGCGAGCAAACACGGCACCGCTTTCATTAACTATACCAGTAAATCCCTTGCTCTGGGGCTAAGCAGCATGTCGAAAATCGAAACTGATGAGGATCCTTTCTCGCATCAATTCCTCAAAATGACGTCTCTAACTAGTTGGGGCGAGCGGCATATCGTACAGGCGGTATGTCTTGGATCGCTTCGTTCCGGCTCTTTCTAATGAGCCTCGCGAGAGATCGTTGCTTTCCAAGACCCATGAAAATTCGGCTTCTTCGATCCCCTTTGCTAAACAATCGGGCAGCATTCTCTCTAAAGCGACCAATCCCAATCCCCAGCGTTGATACTCGGGCACGACATTGGTGCTGATAACGCGTATCTTCTTGAGTTTGCGCCGCTCCCACAACAATCGCAACGCTCCAAAAGGAAATAATCGACCATCGATCTTCTTGATGATCGGATTGTAGTCAGGCATCCCGAGCCCTACACCGACCGCTTTACCGTCCACCTCGATGATTGAAGTTACGGCGGGATCAATCAAGAATTTGAGAGAAAACCCAATCGCTTTCGACTCGGCTTCAGTCAACGGCACAAACCCCCACGTGGCCTGCAAAGCTTGGTTATAAATGTTGAGGAACAGCTCGATTTCCTTTCCGAATTTTCTTCGGCTGGCTGGCCGCAATGTGACGTTAAACCGCCTCTTCACTTCTTCGATCACAAACTTTAGCTTGGGGTCCAAGTTATCGAGCATGTTGATGTGGCCATCAAACGCATACAAATCCTGCGTCTTTTTGAACCCAAAGCTAGTTATAAGCTTGTCGTAGTAGGGCCAGTTATAGGTCATCATGAACGTGGGTGGCGTGTCGAACCCCTCGACCAACGTTCCGATCTCGTAATTCAACGACGGGTTACACGGCCCACGAACGTCTGTCATTCCCTGCCCGCGTAGATAATCGCATGCAGCTTGAAACAATGCATGGGCGGCTTGCTGATCATCGATGCAATCAAAGAAACCAAAGAAGCCTCGTTTTTCGTTGTAGCGACGATTGTGGCCGTTGTTGACGATCCCGACAATTCGCCCAACGACTTCGCCATCCTTTAACACGATAAAGGGCTGACACGTTGCGTCGTTGTAGAACGGATGCGGTCTAAATCCGACCAATTCCTCTTGATTCATTCGCAAGGGAGGTATCCAGTTCGGATCGTTCTTATAAAGTCGCCAAATGAGCTGCATGAACTCGCGTCGCTGCTGCTTGGTCTCGACTTTAACTACGCTGTACTGTGTCATCGATGATGTCGCTTCGTTGTGGTTGTCTTGTTTAGATTAAGCCCTTTAGGCGAAATCACAAGATGCTACGTCACCCCGTTCGAGATCATTGAGCTTGGATCTGGAACGGGATGACTCGAAATACTCCATTGGTAAAGATCTGCTGAGCTGCGTCGTTGGCTCGGGAGATGGGCTGATCGGGCACAATGATCAAGTCCGAATCTCGCAACCAAATTTCATCCGACGGAATCGGCCGCTTGCCTAGCTGAGCGCCGCGCAGATCAAGCATGGTCGCTACCAAACGCCAATCCTCGGCTCGCCGCATAACGACAACTTGTCTGGTATTCGCACCTAAAGTCGGACCACCCGCGAGCGCTAGTCCGCCGAGCGCTGTTGTCGGCCCCAGTAATTCAAAGCGGCCCGGCTGGGCAACCTTGCCGAATACAAACACGAAATGCTGAGCTTGTCGCGTCAGTCGTGGCTCCACTTCTATGCCAACAACACGTTCCTCGTATCGGAGATTAACCTCACGACGAATCTCCTCAAGCGACATTCCTAACACGTAGATGCCACCCAATCTTGGCAACTGAATCCGACCATCAGGGTTAACCGTTGCGACGAAGAATCGTCCTCCTGCCGCAAACGGTCCGTTAACCGCGTCTAACAAATCAGCAAGGGCAGTGTTCAATGTAACTGGTTCGATGTTTATGGCTGGACTAACAAAATACTTCTTGTAGAGCGATTCCAAATCTCTTCGCAACTGCGTGATGGTCTTGCCCGATGCCTCAACGGGTGCTTCCAGAATCCGTACATGTATCTTACCATCCGGTTGCACCTGAATCTTCTCTTGCCTGAGACTCTCGTCGGATGAGGAACTTATCGCAATGACGTCCCCCACCATCAATCGATACTCCACATTGACTTGATCCCGCTTCGGAACGTAAGTAAATGTGAGCTCATCATTGACTCGCACACGATACTCAAGCATTGCAGGGAGCCGTACCGGTCCGATGTACTCACCATGCCACAACGGTTCGAAATTGACTGATGACGCATCTCCCCAACGCTTCTCACCAATCGACGGCGTTGCACAATCGATACCGGTAATGCACGGTCGACAAGCCCCCGAAGTGACCCCGATGGGTTGAGTGGGAGGAGCCATTTGAACGGATGAAATGGAGGTGCCCGGCACAGAACACGTTTGGCAATTGCTTGTCGATTCGTATTGTGGGATTGTCGCTGAGTATCCGAAGTCTTGTCCCAGAACGACGCCGAGTGCTCCCGTAGAGACAACCACGAGAACGAAGAACTGCAATAATTTCATGTTTACGCTCACTCGGACTTTGTTCATTATCGGAACATTTTGGTGAAGAAATTGTTAGCCTTCGCCGTATGCGCTGGCGGCTGCCCCTGGGCAGTTTGGACTGCGGATGTTGGTTGCGGCATCGTGCTTGTATTAGCGTTCAGTGCGGGACTGAACTGCGCAAAGACCGTCGGATCGACTTGCGTTACATCTAGCTTGTCCTCACCTCGCTCCGCTCCGAGCGCCATAGCCTGCTGAACGGCATAGCTAGCTTCCGTCGCGGCACCACGTCGTCGATAGATTTCGGCCAAGTTTGTCCACGCTGGAGCATTGGGTTTGGTTTCGATCGAGCTCCGCAAAGCATCGTACGCTTCTTCAATGCGATCCAGATGGATTAACGCATAGCCTAACTGATTGGATGCGTGGTGCTGACTTGGTCTCAATTGAAGCGAGGTTTGGTAGCATATAACCGCTTGACTGCGTAATTGCTGCGCGCGATCGGAATTGAGGTCGGCATCTTTTTCCAGTGTTTTTCCCAACGCATATAGCAGATCGGCCGCATAGATATGACCGTCGGCCGCTTGGGTCAATTGGTACCGAGCATAGGCTCGATAATGTTGACATGCGAGCTCTGTGGTTACCGAATCGAGCGGGCGATTCTTTAACGCAGGCGTTTGGTGCATCGCGACAATCGATGCCACACTTCGGCTCATCTTCAGGTTATGTAAGTCAGCTTCTTCTCGCATGGCGATCAATGCCGCTTCAAAGCAGGTTTCGCTATGCGTAACGCCACGATGAAGATCCATCGTTCGAAATAACTTTCGCAAACCAACCAATATCTCGGCTCGAGCACTATGTGTAGCACCTCGCTTTAGAAGCGAATCACATGTTTCCAGATGCTTGGCCAACTCTTGTCGTACCGCTTTCCAACCAACGGGAGATTCCAATAATCGAGGTTCGCCGTAAGCAGGCCCGAGTGGAATGGACTGCAACTCATGACTCTGCATTTGCGCGATACGCATTCGCTCCGCTTCTTGCAACGAGGGTGATGACACCATCGAGACAGGAACCTCCTCGGGGGCGACAGG
>JALOQS010000420.1 GCA_025459355.1 Pirellula sp. | reverse complement strand
GACATGAAGGACGTGGACGGCAACTCGATTCTGCACAATTCCATGATCGTATTCGGTGGCGCGATTGCAGATGGCAATCGACACAGTCACGACAATCTACCAGTGATCTTAGCCGGTAGAGCTGGGGGTGCGTGGAACACCGGACGATACCTCCAAGCGGCCGAACAACCTATGTCCAACTTGTTCGTCTCGATGTTGAATCGTTACGGCGTTGATGACAAGGCCTTTGGTGATTCAACGGGTTCGTTGGTGGAGTTGACCTAGGACGGGTCGCCTTTGCCTAAAACGTTTGGCGGAATTTTGGTCTAGATGTTCCGAATAAAGTGCGCGGCATACGATCGGACCTGCCTGCCGTTGAGAACATGCACCGTCCGAAGTTCCGCGATCTTTTCGTCGCTGAATTGACTCATAGGGACGTGCACCAGTGACTTACCGAATTGTTTAGCAATTTGACGCCATCGCACGGTGGGAGGCATTGGTGACATTAATGCGATTTGGCGAGCTCGCGAATGTTTGCTTGCAGCCGCGATGATTCGGTCTTCTAAAGTATCGGCGAATCGCAACTCGCGATCGGTCCAGATGTCGGGGATGGATCTCGGCGGAAACAGAAACAATGCGGCACCGTAGTTGGCGACACCAATGCCGGGACCAATAATCTCTTTATGAAAATTGGTGGCGTAGAAAGCGAGAGTCGATTCCCATTCATATTCGGCATACCAAGTTGCCCGCCAATCGTATACATCGGGCGATGGCGTGGGATCGAACATTAGAATGCACGCATCAAGTTTTCCAATCGAAGGTGGTTGAATCTTCACATAGAGTTCCCCTTCATGCCAATGCCGCAGGGTCTCTCGGATATCCAGTCCGTCCATGATGCTGGTCGTAAACTTTTCCGAGCGAGCGAGATCAGCTCCCAAGATGGCCTGAGCACGATCAACGACTCGTGTTCGGAAATTCTCGATCTTGGCATCTTCCGGTAGCCACGAGCATTGTTGGTAAGGGTTCCAGGCTTTCTGCCACTCTTTGATTTCATCTTTGGGTGGACGTCGAGTCAGGTCCAGAGATCGCCATTCAAACGAACCTTCACCAAGCCTGGAAACAGCAGGCACAATCTCACCGTCAGGCAACTCCAGCTTGCCGATCCCCATCTTGACGCTCGACCACTTGAGAGGCTCCTGAAAAGCATAATCTTTTATCGACTCCGCCACGTGGACGGCATAGGAATCACCAAACGTCTGTTTTGCGGCCAGAATGATCGTATACATGTCGGGCGTAAGCCGATTGTCCACCAAGCTTAGGTTGCGAATGTACTTGAGACATTGCGACAACAAGAACGGCGAGATGCGCCGAGCTCGCTTTCCAAAGTCAGCCAAGTAAGACGCTCTAGCTGAGAGCAATAGTTTTTTGATGCCATCGATGTACGAGTCAAAAGGGGAGTCAACGAGCTGGCTTCTGGATTGCTCGTAAACCGCTGTGATGTAGGGCAATTCGCTGAGCATAAAGACAAGCGTATTCTCAGCGATCGAGTGATTGACAGCAGGCTCATCGTGTTCATAAGGCACCAGCTCCCGGTCGGGGCTAGCCAACGCTTGATGATAGGCTTCGCGTAGCCACGGCCAATGATGAATGTCGCAAAGCATGACGATGTTCTCATGCTTGGATCGTAGCGAAAGCAGTCGCTTTGCCATCCAACGAATCCGTTCGTTAACTTGATCGGATTTCGGCCTTTTTATCGAAGGAACCATGGCTGTGCTGAACGCTTCGAGCGACACTTTACTCAACGCGTAACAATCTGGAGCAAAGCCCTCTTCATCACCTTCAAAAAGATCGGTCTCCATGTCGATGAACCGAACAGGGATTCTCTCTCCGATGGCGAATCGAATGGCAGCGATAACACTTTGGCACGGATCGATCGGAACAAAGCTGTACGTATTGAGCCCGAGCGCTTCCTGCATCAATTCCGCTTCGCTCCACTCGTCCAAGTCATCGGCATCTAAGTCATCGGCACCTAAGTCATCGGCATCGTCTTCGATGTTGTAGATGTTGCCCTCGTTGTCGTCATCCTGGTTCGACTCTTTGAAGCTCGATTCATGGAAAGGCAAATCACTTTTGTCAGCATCTCGAAAGGGGACATCATGGTTCGGTTCATCATCGGGAATCCCATTCCATTCACTGGAGTTCCACTTAGCAGCGGCCGAGGGGGCTTGAATAACGACGGAAATGGCGGGTAATTGCTCGACCCCAGCAAAAACGCTTTCGCGAAATGAGGGAGGGAGCGGCACTGCGATGCAATCGATTTTTCGCTCCAGCAGCCAGCGTTCCACCGCCCGGGCATGATTACCACTGCGATGCACCACCGGCAGCAACGTAATCTTGTCATCCAAACGAAAGCAGTCGGCCATGTGAATTTCTTTCCTCTGTTTTCTGCTACAATCCATCCGATTGGCGAACCAACGTCCAATCTATGATATGTTAACTACCCGAGAGATGTATACACCTTAGCCTGCTCATGCAAGAAACAGTTCAAATTGGCGGCGTCACGCTATCCCTTAGCAATCCCGTCGACAACACGTCCGAGTGGATTGGTCAATCCGAAGTCCTCAAGCAGCTGGCCGCATGTTGGCTGGTGATTGAAAAGGCCACCCGGCATCGGCAAAACAGCGCTCGGTATGGCGGCGGCCAAGGCCCGAAAGCAGGACCTCTACATTTACCAGTGCACCTCGGACACGCGTCCCGAAGATTTGCTCATCACACCCATTTTGTCGAGCAACGGAAAAATCGCTTACCATGCCTCGCCGCTTGTGACCGCCATGATCAAGGGAGCGGTCTGCATTTTGGATGAGGGAAACCGGATGAACGAAAAATCGTGGGCGTCGTTAGCCCCACTGCTCGATCATCGCCGGTACGCCGAGTCGATTGTCGCCGGAATATCAGTTCATGCACACGAGAACTTTCGATGCGCCGTGACGATGAACCAAGACGACTCGACCTATGAAATCCCGGACTACATCATGAGTCGATTGCAACCATCGCTGCAAATAGGCTTCCCCAGCCGCGAAGATGAAATGGCCATCTTGAAGTATCATTTGCCATTCGCCAGCCAAGATATGTTGGCACTCACCGTCGACTTTTTACAGCAATCGCACCATCTCAAGCTCGATTATTCGGCTCGCGATGGCCTTCAAATTCTGCGTTACGCCTTGAAAATGCTTGCTCAGGACCCCAACCATCCTCTATCACGCGATGCCGTTTGGCAAAAAGCACTCGTCGCCTGTCTTGGAGAGGATGCACTCGACTTAGAAGCAACTCAGAGGCGGCAAAAAAGGTCGCTGGGGGCTTCGATGCTGCCACAGGGTTTAGGAGATTTCTTCATAGATCCTGACGATCCCATGCATCCCGATTACGAAGATGATGAGTATAATGACAAGGACGATGAGCCGTTCTAGGCTTAGTCCCCACCTAATGACTCGCGCCTGCCCTCCCTAGAGACTTCGAACATGTTCTTGAGCCGACGACAGTGGCTAGCTCAGGCAGCCAATGGCTTCGGTGCCGTTGCCTTGACGGCACTTCTAAACCAAACAGCACGTTCTGATTCTAAGGGAGCGACTCCGCTTTCGTTTCCTCAGCGGGCAAAGAGTATCATTTTTCTTTACATGGATGGTGGTCCATCTCAAGTCGATACGTTTGACCCAAAACCGATGCTCACGGAGCACCACGGCAAAAATCCGGCCGACCTATTCGAAGTCGCACCAACGCAATTCAATAATAACGGCGTTGTGTTAGGCTCCCCATGGAAATTCGAAAAGCATGGCGAGTCCGGGATCCCGGTTAGCAGTCTTTTTCCCAATGTCGCCAAGCACGTTGATAAGCTCGCTGTCGTTCGTTCTATGACATCGCAGTTTCCCGAGCATACGTTTGCGAACTATTTTCTTCACACGGGTAGTGGGCTTCAGGGACGCCCGAGCATGGGAGCGTGGACAACTTACGGACTAGGCAGCGAAAACGCTAACTTGCCTGGCTTCGTTGTCTTGAACGGAGGCCTTATTCCGCCGGGCGGGCTCGATTGCTTTGGCAACGGTTTTTTGCCAGCTACATTTCAAGGCTCCGTGCTCCGACCAACTGGGCAGAGCATCGCGAATGTGACACCTCTCGAACGCGATCCAGCTCAACAACGTCGCAAACTCGACCTTATTCGGAAACTAGATCAATTCACCGTTCAAGAATACGGTAAGCACGACGCCATCGAATCTGCGATTTACAACTATGAGTTGGCCTATCGAATGCAGATGGAGGTTCCAGAGTTGTGCGACATTTCTGATGAAACCGCCGAAACGCAGAAGCAATATGGCCTCGACGCGAGTTATGAGCAAACACGAATTTTCGGCCGTGAGTGCCTGCTTGCTCGTCGGCTTGTAGAAAAAGGGGTCCGATTTATCGAGCTCACCTGTCCCAATGTTGGGCACGATCGTTGGGATCAACATAGCAATCTGAAGCAAGGGCATGAAGACAACGCCCGAGCCGTTGACCAGCCCATCGCAGCCTTGCTGGATGATTTGCAAAAACGCGGCTTGCTCGACACAACTCTCGTCGTTTGGGCAGGGGAATTTGGGAGAACACCGTTCGCGCAAGGTGCCGATGGCCGAGATCACAACCCTTTTGGATTCACCATTTGGATGGCGGGTGGAGGGATCAAGGGAGGAACGACCTACGGCGAGACAGACGAGTGGGGTTACCGGGCCGTGAGCAACAAACTTGAGATACATGACTTGCATGCCACCATGCTTTACCTGTTGGGGATTGATCACACCAAATCAACGGTACGTTTTGGTGGCCGAGACATGAGATTAACAGATGTGCATGGCCACGTTATCCATGACATCATCGCTTAGCCGTTTAG
>JALOQS010000419.1 GCA_025459355.1 Pirellula sp. | reverse complement strand
AGCGCGCTCTTTATAGGTGCGTCCTTTTTGATGCCCGACAACCATAACCTTTTGGCGACCGAGTTTCGCAAAGCCGGTTAACATGGCCCGGTCGTCTCCATAGAATCGGTCACCATGCAGTTCAACGAACTCGTCAAACGCCAGGTTTAGGTAGTCGCGAGTATAGGGACGATCTTTGTGTCGAGAGACCTGGACAATTTGCCAAGGGCTTAACGAAGAGTAGATATTTCTCGTCGCTTCAGTCCATTGCCGGCGCAAAGAATTAATCTTCTCTTCTTCTTCGGGAGTGTGGCTTGCGTTTTGTTCTAAGTGCCGCAATTGCATTTCGAGATCATGCATCGGCTGTTCGAATTCGAATCCAGTCAGAGGTGTGTCCATTTTCTTAATGTTCCGTTTTTGTGTGTTTCAGAATCAGTTTGAGATTGAACTAGGTTGGGCTTTCAATTCGCCCGCCGCCAACGAAGTCATCAAAGATATTGATGTCTGGTATGCGAGGTGGTTTCTTGAAGATGGGCGTGGCGCGAATGTTTTTGAGCACGTCCCACATACTATCGGGACGGTCTTCTGGTTTCTTAGCCATGAGTCGTTTTAAGAAGTTGTTGAACTCACCGGAAACATTGTCGTTATAAACCAGTACGGAAGGGATCTGAGCCGATAAATGTTTACTAAGCAGTTCGTTAGGACTGGTGCCAGTGAAGGGGGGTTTGCCAACCAACAATTCGTAGATCATGCAACCGAGCGAGTAGATATCGCTCCGACCGTCTAGCGATTGGCCTCGGATTTGTTCGGGGGACATATAAGAGCGAGTCCCCTCAACTTTACTGCCACCACCAAAGAATCGACTAAAGCCCGTTTTGACTTTCTTGGCGATGGTGAAGTCAATAAGCTTAACCACCCAGTCTCTGCTGAGTAGCAAATTGTCGGGCTTGATATCGCAGTGCACGTAGCCCTTGCTGTGAAAGTAATACATCGCTTCGACGGACTGTTCGACGATAGATTGCATCTTGAAAGCGATCGGTTCGGGACCGCGCCGCAAGGCTTGTTTCAGGTTCATTTCACTGAACAATTCCAGCACTAGAAACGGAATATCGGACTCAATTCGATACTCTACAAGCTTGATAATGTTTTTGTGATTCAGCGTTGAAGCGATCTCATATTCATGGCGGAGAAAGCCGATTTCCTCTTTATTGCCAATCTGCTCCGGCCTCAAGACCTTGAGAGCGTATCGGTTTCCGTCATCCCTGATCGCTTCCCAGACTTGGCAGGTGCTACCCAACCGAATCAAACGAGTCAGCCGGTAAGGACCTAGAAAATCTCGAGCTTTCGTCATCAATCCGCCTTGAATACCAGGGGAAATCCCCCCCCCTGCCCTGCCCCGAAAATGGTAAAAAACCGCGAAAACAATTGCTTGAGCCGTCGAAAGGCCGTTTGCCCTCTCTCCCGCTCCATCCTGTACTATAAGCAAAATCCCCCCAGGCGGAAAGGTTTATCTTTGGGCTATCGCAGTTGCATTAGGTAGGCGAGGAGATCCGCCATAGCTTGCTGATCAAGCTGATTCTCGAACCCTTCTGGCATGATCGACACGCGTGAGCTTTTCATTTCGGTTATCTTCGAGCGTGGAACTGCGTCTCGAAACTCACCCCCACGGGTCAGATTCACGACCTCGGTTGATTCCGATTCAATCATTCCCGAGATGGTGGTCTCGTCGTTGGTGATGATGTTGTAGTTCAAGTACATCGGATTTACCTCCCGGTTCGGATCGAGGACGTTCTGCAGAATAGCCTCCGGACCGCGATATCGAAAAGCAATTAGATTCGGCCCCACTTCGTGACCGACCCCGTCGGCTTTATGGCAGGCCGAACACAAC
Organism: Pirellula sp.; assembly: GCA_025459355.1. GTDB lineage: Bacteria > Planctomycetota > Planctomycetia > Pirellulales > Pirellulaceae > JBKCUI01. The sequence goes on along the minus strand of JALOQS010000419.1, from coordinate 914 downwards.
TTCACAAAGAGCCCCTGGCCGGTCGTAATGTTTCCTGGCAACGATAGAGCGTTTTGATACTGAGCTATGATTTTGGATCGATCCGTATCGGCGGTTTCGAAGTACCCGGCAATTCGATCTCGCACATTTTGATTCGAATGATTTCTTAATGCTGTTCGCTGAGCTGCAGAGAAGTCATCCCAATTGATTCGGCCCTGCTCCAACTGATTCAGTAACTCGTCAAGCCAAACGGGTCGCCGACTTAACAAATCGATCGCGCGGACTCTCGTGGCTGGAGTGAACGCGCGATATCGCTGGAGGATCCCCGCTGCAATGGATGGGTCTTGATAAGCACTAAGTCCCTCGAGGGCTTTCTCCTGAATCGCAATGGGATAGGTCGGACGCAACAAAGAATAGTAACTCTCAACAGCCACTCGCTCGGGTGCCCATCTTAGAGCACGCATCGCATCGACGCGCTCGTCCAGTGGATGTTCTAAGTTTTGCAACCTCGACAACGAGCTTTTAACAAGTTCTTCAACGGAGGCTTGTAACGCTGGATATCCACTCAAAGAGTCTGCAACAAATCCTCGTTTGGCAGATAGGCCATCCAACACGCCTCGCAACAGTTGGTCCTTCCAATCGTTATCGGATGCACCAACAATACGTCCCCATGTTTGATCGAAGTCTCGAAGCTCTTCCATGCTAGCGACGCTCGCAAAGCAATACCCCAGAACCTCGCATGCCGCACCCGTGAAGGATGGTTTAGCGGGCTGCTTAGCACCCCCCTGCCCTGCCCCGGAAATCGGAATCAATTCGCTGAGGCACTCACGCATAAACATGGCAGCGTGTGGCTCAAGCAAATTGGCAACGGCTGCCCGATAGGCAGGGTCCGAGGTCATTTGATTCAGCAAGCTTCGAATCGCGAAACGTCTTTC
>JALOQS010000130.1 GCA_025459355.1 Pirellula sp. | reverse complement strand
CAGCAAATCCCAAAGAGATTCCAGACTGTTCGAGTTCGTGGACCGTATCTTCTCGACTGGTTGGGCCGTAATCATGGAATCTCTCTAAGTGTAAACGACAGAAGCCAGCTTTCGCTGGCTTCTTAGTTTAATCAAACAATCCATTCAGGACTATCTAAAGACATTCGGTTGTGGAGCAGGTGGTAAACCGTTGGCCGTATGAGGAACGTTGGTCGCTCCGTTAGCGGGTGGCCTGCTAAAGTCATACGCGGTTGCGCGGCCCGTGCTGCCTGGTCGGTATGGACTAGCTCCACCGTAAGACGCCGTTGCAGCTTGGGCACCTGGTCCCTGAGCCCCCATTGGAGCAGCGTTTGGCATGGAGAATGACGGCGGTGCTGATGGCAGGCTGGCCATGTTTGTAGAGCTCATCCCAGCTGGCATCGCCGGTACCATGTTGCTGTTGGCCATGCCTGCGTTGGGCAAACCTGCGTTGGCCATAGCTTGGTTAGGCATTCCTTGAGTAGGCATTCCCTGGTTAGGCATTCCCGGTGCTGGAGGAAGACCGGGGTTACCGAACCCTGCGTTTCCTGGAAAGTTGTTCGCTGCGATGTTCGTAGGTTGTGATTGGCCAGGAAGCCCGCTCGGAGGAGCAAACCCGTTGGTCGCAGGCAGTCCCGCATTATTGAATTGGGGTGGTTGTGCCGGAGGATTAAAAGCTACCCCGGTATTGGTAGGCCGTGCTTGAGGTGCGTTGCCAGCATTGAATCCCGTGGCTGGAGCAAAACCAGCAGGTGGTTGGTTCATTGCAACATTATTGGGAGCACCTTGAAGAGACGGAGCCGTCAGACCTGTTCTAGCACCAGCCATGCTGTATGGACCGGTTTGGTAACCGTTCGCATTGGCGGCCAATCCTGCAGTTGGATTCGATTGCGGGGTCGTGAAGTCGGAAGCGGTTGGAATCGTTGAACGATTTCCACCGAAAGCACCACCGTATGGGCTCGGACCTCGTTGATTAGAACTGGAGAGGAGAGCTGGCGTATTGTTTGCAGCTGGGCTCGATGGTGTTCCTGTGCCCGAAGCAAAGGTTCCGGTCTTTGCCGTCGGAGCCGTTATGCTTGGGTTGCTGCCAGCCAATGAGGATTCGGAAGGTTTCTTAGACCATGGGAAGATCTTACGTCGAGTCAATTTGGTCGACATGGCTAACAAGTCCTTTTGATAGCTTTGGTACAGGGAAACTCGGGCCTGGGATTGGTCAGCGTTCGGACGGATGATTCGACCGCTCACTCGCATCTCAATTCGTTCATTGCAAAGGGTTATCGACAAACAATGCCGGTAAATTGAGAACAATCGTCAAATTTTACCAGAATTGTCTGCCCCGACTCTTCCACGGAGGGAATAAGCGAATACAGCACTCGGCGTCAATATGGAACAGTTGGCGTTTCAATTTTTTCCTTATCCGTTTATTGTCCTTACAGAACCGTAAATGATCCCTTGCTTGTGATGGAGCAACCCCCATGTCGATCGTCGTATTCGAAGACCAGCAAACTGAACGACTAGCTCCCATAACACTGGCCCGTCTCGCCGCGACCATGACCTGCGGTAGCTTAAGGCTTGTGGATTTGGTTTCGTTGCTTAGCCCAGACGTTTACGGTATCTCGCGTCCTTATCTAAACGCGATTCAAAAAATGGACTACCCGCAACTCAAAACGCTCGATGCATCGTCTGGGGGCAGCGGTACATCAGACCAGCCTGTGAGCCTCATGCTCAATGCGAGGATCGCGCCGACGGCTTCGAACTTTCATGTGCTCGCAAAACTGATCTCATCAAACATAGAGGGTAACAACGGAAGCTGCGTGATCATGGACGGGGAATCCATGGCTGCCATCATCAATCCTCCGTGGTCGCTGCATGATCTTTTCGCAGCGGGCTATTTAGGAATGGAATCGATTTTGACCAAAGCGTGCGATCTCCCCAAATTGGATTGGGCTCTACCGACTATCCATCTGCCACATGAGCTGATCGCTACCAACATGTCTTGCATAGGCGAGAATCTAGATTTTCGACTCGAACTATCCGAACGCGGCGTTATGGGGGGAGCCTTTCAGCAACAGAAAGACGGCCTGTTTGTTGCCGCTAGTGCGACGATCGGTGAATATGTCTTGACCGACACGAGCAAGGGGCCGATCCTAATTGATGCAGGAGCGGAAATCGGACCTTACACGCTCCTTCGCGGACCTATTTACATCGGCCCAAAAGCCAGAATCCTGGAGCACTCTGCTATTAAAGATGCTGTGTCACTTTCTCACACTACGAAAATCGGTGGCGAAGTAGAAGCATCCGTTGTCGAGCCTTATACCAACAAACAACACCACGGATTTCTGGGACATAGCTATCTAGGTAGCTGGATCAACTTAGGTGCAGGCACTTGTAACTCTGACCTTAAAAACACCTACGGCACGGTCAACATGGAGTATCCCTTTGGTAAATCGCAAACGAACATGCAGTTTCTCGGATGCGTAATGGGTGACTACTCGAAAACAGCCATCAATACCGGCATCTTTACCGGCAAAGTAATCGGAGTCTGCAGCATGATGTACGGCTTTGTAACCAGCAACGTACCAAGCTTTGTGAACTACGCTCGCCTCTTTGGTCAAATGGCGAGTCTTCCACCCGAGGTTATGGTAAGCACTCAGCAAAGAATGTTTGCAAGACGAAAGGTGCAGCAAAGAGGATGCGATGTGCAGCTAATCTACGATATGCACCGACTTACCCAAATGGAACGTGACAAACATGGCGAATTGGTGGGCGTATGATGGCTGCGGCTATGTGTCACAAGCCTTTGTCGCTGGCCAAACCAGATGGCACTACTTGGCAGCGAAACACGTTACGCATTCCCCTTTGACCAGCACTTCGGAAACGCGACCGATGATGGCGCTTTTCTTCAGATTGGTTTCGGAGACAATCCCGAGTTCGAGACACGAGATGCTGCCACAATTGACGCAAAGAAAGTGTGGATGGCTGGACTCATCTTCATGATGCTCACGAATCTCAAATCGCCATACGTGGTCACCAAGCTCGGTGCGATGCACCAAACCGACTTGTGTCAGGTCAGTCAAATTTCGAAAGACTGTCGCTTTGTCGAACCCGAGTGGTACCAACTGATTGGAGAGGTCAGCGTGAGTTTGAGGGCTCTTCGCTCGCCTCAATGCGATGAGAACTGCTATTCTCGCAGGGGTACATCGCAATGACGATGCTTTCAGCAAGTTGCGAACCGATTCTACTTCGTCTAGATTCTGAAGGTCTTTCATGGTTCGCCTATCGAGAGGTAAGAAACTGTCCTAGTCTTTCATGTGTCTGAGGGGAGTTTAGCTCAAGTTTTCCAAAACCATACACGCCCCCAGCCTCTACGGCAGCTTGCTGATGTTCGGGGTAGTTCGTTACCAACATGACAGGAATTTGCCGAGTCGCCTCACCTGATTTTAGCGACTTTAGGATTTCCATGCCATCACTGTAATCGATATCCAGCTTACGATTAACCAATATGAGGTCGACCGCTTTCGTCGCGAGAATACGCTGGGTGTCACTCCATTGATCGGCTTGCAACACCTCCACGTTGTAGTTCGTGACCAACATCCGTTTGATGGCATTGTGATCAGGGGAACAATTACCCACGTCTAAAACCGTTTTTGTCATCGAGCCTCTTCCAATTTCTTCTCCAAGTCGTTTACCGTGGTTGTCTGCAACCACATTTGGATCATGTCGCGAGTCGATTTGACAAGATTCTCCACCTTGGTGACCAAGCTTGGGTTTGGTTGGCCGGTTTCCGTCGCCAGTGCCCGTCGTTGAATAGCTTCGACCTCGGAGAATAGTTTCTCATACGATTTGAGACGCTTGAGATCTTCCAAATTCTTTTCCGCTTCGACTAGATCCTTTTTCTCGATCCGAGTTTTCACGCGGGCTTCTAGGATCTTTCGCTGGACCACAATATCGAGCACCTCATTTTGCACTCCCTTCAGAAACGCTTCCGCTTCGAGGCGTTTCCGATCGTCAGGTAACTGTGCCTCCTCAACCGGAACATGCCCTGTGATGATCGGCAATCGTGCCAGCAATGTGTCACCATTCTTTACGTAGTAGAGATAGAGTGGCAAATTGGCCTGAATCTCACCCTTGGGCGGTTTCTCCACTTTGGCAGGTGCCGAATCCCCAGCTGCAGTTGCTTCGGGTTGTTCGGGCTCTGGCGGAGCGGGGTAAGCAGGAGGAGGGACAGGCTCCAGCACCATTTCCCGAGCTTGTGCAATGCTGGGGTTTGTACTCTTGCTCGGGATGTCATACTTGATCGTGGGTAGCTTGGTTTCTCCAAGCGTTGAGACACCACGCCAATCGGTTCGACCTAACATTACGAGATCATCATGCCCCGGAGTTCTAAGATAGATCTCTGCTCCCGTAACACCGACGTTCGGCTGCTTGACGTTACTGTAAAAGCTCTGGCGAAAGGTTAGCCGTATATCGGATGTTCCGCTGGCGGGGGGCACTTTCACCCCCACTCGAATCGTTCGACGATTTTTCGCTGCTGTCAACGCACCACGACGAGCTGTAAAAATCGCACCGTAAAACAAGCTTGTCGCATCGACCTTTTCTGTTGCCACGATGTAGGTGAATGGGAGCGTTTGAACTAGAGTCGGGTTGCCGCTCGAATCATCGCGGCGAATATGGGGTATGAGAACATCTCCCAATCCGATGAACGCTGGATGCTGGTCACTTGTGATGAGGCTAGCAGCCCGCACTCGCAACACCGCCGTTGAGTTATCTGTCTCCTCAATTCGAACAATCGGATTGAACAAACTACGCACGAGGTGCTCCACAGCGGTCGCGATGTCCTGTCTGCGAGCCACCAACAACGTTCTCATGGGACCAATACGGCGTACGACCGAATCCAACTCCTTGACGCGAACGCGATAGAACTCACCAGACCGATCAATCGATGTGAGGTAGATCTTATCGAAATCTCGCAGTAGAGCTTCTGGTTGCCAAGGCAAGCGAGCGGGGATCTTTCTGCATACACCTTTGATGAGTTCATATTCGGATTTGTTCACCAAAGCCGCGATGATGTTCCCTTTATCCAAGTCCGTTTTTAATTGCTCGATATTGCCTGCATGAGAACGCAGTTTATCTTTAAACTTCTGCCAAGTCGGTGTTTGAAGAAACGGAGCAATATCGCGCTGTATACCCGCATAGGGCAGAGCGAGAACATGGAAGTCACCGATCCTTTCGAGCGCCGATTCAAACGTTCTAACGCTATTCAAACTCGCGGCGCGAGCGGCAGCATCCTCGATCTCCTGAATCTGCTGCTTTGACATTTTTTCCCGAGCCAGCTTCTCTTCTTCCGTGAGCTCCCGCGGCGGTGGGGGCGGATTGAGTTCTAGGAATTTCGCTTTGGCTTCATCGGACTTCCCGACAACTAAAGTCATTTCTCGCGCTATAACCTGTTCAACCGATAGCTCATCAATTCGATACAAAATCGAGCCATACAAAGAGTCAGGAGATGACTGAACTCGGGAGTTAAACACCCCGCCAAACGATGCATCGATTCGTTGTAGGACTTCGCGATGAGCAGCCTCCTCCGCCATTTCGTCCCAACCAACACTTGACGAAACACTCATCCAAACGTTGACACGATAAGGATCATTCTCCCACGGAGTTTGAGCTGTCGCCGTTTTCGCCAATGCAAAAAACACGCACGATATCACCCCAAAGAAAACAACTGCCCCTCGTCCCCTCAACATGGATTTAATACCGATCCCGCATTCAGTTATTGATCGTATTGCCAACTCGTTCATCGCGCTTGAATCCTCCACCTTTGAACATCCTGGTAAAGGCTCAGTGGCTTCTTAGCAACACCGGTTAACTCCGTTCGATACGCCATCGTCTCAGTAACTTGCCAGAGAGGAATAACGGGGAGGTGAGCAGCGACCAGTGAATGGAGATCCAAACATCCCTGCCTAACTTCTTTCCAACTGCGAGCGCTGTTGAGCATCCCAAGTGCTTGAACAATGTATTGATTGTCCGATTGAGCTGCGCCGCCGATACCGAACAATCGTTCTGCATCAGAAACGGGCTCCCATAACGAAGCGGAAATGTAGAGAACATCAATCGACTTATCGTCTCGACTGGGGAGCTTGTCGTAAGGCACTAGCTTGCCATCCAACCCAATCACCTTCCACGCTTGCAGGATAGCTTGACCAGCCACTCGCGCCGACTCGTAGTTAGGAACACCAAGCCGTATCACTGGCAAAGGTGGAGCCGCTTCTTTGGCCTTAGATGCATCTTGGCTTTTATTCGCCTTGAGTGTTTGCTTGGCTTGCGCCAACAGCACCAATATCTTGGCTAATCGTGGATCGTACTTAGCATCGGGGACGTTCGTGTTGTAAGCATAAGCAAGCGGATCTGAGTCACTTTCGCCTGCCGGAAACGGGCCGCTTATGACGCGATCGAGCGACGTGGCTAGGCCTCCCAATATCTCATCCTTGAGAATGGCTTCTCGGTTAATCCCGTAAAGTAGAGCTCGTCGGAATTCGCGATCTTCCATGATGGGTAGAGTCGATCGAGGGATCAACATGTGAACGATCGGCAATGCGTAGGGCTCGGTCTTTACCGTCTTGACATTGCCGACTTTGCGGACATCCGCAGGAAAGAGTCGATCGATGAACTCCAATTCTCCACGAGTTAACGCCGCCACGGCCGAATCGGCATTGGAGAATAACACCTCCTGGATTTCGCGAGGCTGAAAGTCGAGCGGTGGCTCGCTACCTGCCCATTTGTATCGACGCACTTCTCCATCATCGGAATCAAATCGATACAAGGATTTGTTGAACGACTGCTTATCCATATCTTGCAACTGCCACTGCAAAAACGCTTGTGGCAAAACGTGAGGCCGCCTAAACCGTAGCTTTAAGCGATCGGGACCTTGCACGGAGACGGATTGAAAAATCGAGGCCCAACCCGGGGTATAAAGCTCGCTTTGAATGGAGGCTCGCTGTAGGAGAGCTTGTGAAAGTTGAAGACTATTAGGAACGTCCTCCGCCTCCGAATTTTGGATCGTCAAGTTGAGTTCTAGGCGATCGTCACTTAGCGCTGCACTACCATCATTACCATAAGCGAAACGATACATGCCACCTTCGGGACCCGTTCTTCTAAACTGAAAGAGTGGTGTTTGAATAAGCTGTCCCGTTCGACTTGCAGGCCAATCTGCCAAGGCCGCCGGGTTCGGTGAATCGGTTTGTTGAAAAACCCCGACTCTCACAAGCGGAAACTCACGAATCAGATCGTTTAGTAACTCTTTACCACCCGGATATTCAGGCTCAATATCGAGCATTTTCATCGCCGCTTGCCTAGCCCGACCGTAGTCTCCCTTTTCTCGAAACTCCGCAACCTTCTTTTCTTCCGCGCTTGCGATCTCAACAAACTTATTCTTCGCAGCACCAATCACCGGTAGCTCGTCGCCATACTCTTCGTTCAATCGCAATACCATCGATCTGGCGACAGCATACTCCCCGCGTTCGAACAAGCCATTGATCATCTGTTCCGAAACCGTTGAGATCACCCGGGAAACGTCGTCCTTGCGGTATTCAGGGAACTTGCGCCGGAGCTCTTCGAGAGCCGCCAACGTGTGGGGAAGATTCTTTTCGGTCGCCATGTCTCGGGCGGATTGAAACAAGAACTCTTGATGCAACGAGGCAAAATTGACTGATTTGGGATAATTTTCACGCAAGTAAACCAAATGCTCAAATGCCTCGGCGTAGTTTCTTTCCTTCAAGTATTTTCGCGCGAGATGAAGAACGATATCCTCCCAGAATGTTATCTGAGTGATATCTTTCCATTCGATTTCGTAGAGACGATCGGGAAAAATCGTAACCACACATTGAAGCTTTCCAGTCCGGTTTGCTTCACGAGGCATCTTCCGACCAGGCAGTTCTAGTTGCCTTACCTGGACACTTTTTCCGCCAGCCTCTTTGGTAACCGTAATCACATCAAACGGCTCTCCGTCGATGACGGTCCCCTCGATCTCTAACGCCTTCAAAACAGCTTCGATGTCTTGGGAGTAAACGGATGAATCGCTCGCATTGCCCACCCAAAACAGGCACAATAGCGCGACCACAAAAAGGGATCGCTTCATCGGAGTGCGGCTCCGTAGGTTGCGTGACGTTTCGTTCATCAAGCTGGCAATCATATTCGCCTATTGGTCACGGGTCGGAGTTGGAACAGTCAATACAGATCCCTCATCGGTTGGTATCAACAAACCTTTGGGCAACACAATCGGTGCGACGCTCAGTGGTTCACCGAGCTTCTTCCTGGCTAAGATTTCGCCTTTGTCTAACGAGACTCGCAATATCTCTCCAGCAGCCGTACCGATCAAGCAATCGTTTTCCACTACGGTTGGATTACCGACAAACGTCTCTCGATCAATAGGCGTCGTCCACACTCGTTGCCCTTTGTCATTGATGGCCACCAAACCTTCGATATCGCTGTGAGCCAACACGATTGAGTTGGAGCTGCCACTCGCGGTAAATGGTCCCCACGCGAATCGACCTTCGACGGCCACAGATTCCTTACGACTCAAGTCCGACGCATCGTACAAATCGAGCAAATCACCGGTGTTGCTCGAGCTAACCGCAACCACCGTCTCATTGAGGACTGTTAACCGACCCTTTAGGGCTCGATCGAGAGGCTGCTGGACAACTGGACGCAGCTGCTTTCCGACCGCCAATTTGTAAATGCTTCGACGTTGATCAGCGATAACGATGTTTTGTTTATCGCTTAGCACGACAGGATTGAGCCACTTGGGTGTTTCATCCGCTTCAATGGTTGGCTGAAACGGAACACCAACAATCTTGCCCGTGCTGGGCTCAATCAGTACAAGCTGCGCATTGGAAAGTGGAACAACAAGGTAATCGCCGACGGCTACCGGCTGATTGCTTACGCTCGCTTGACCAACATCAAAGGCAACCATCCTCGAAAGGGATTTTTCGCGGCTTCCATCCACCAAAAGGATCTCCTTGCCCTTCATTTCGTTAAACAAAGCGAGCTTGCCATCGCTCAAGGGGACCACCATCGTAAAATTCATTTCGGTTTGATTGCGACCTTGGTTCTCGATCTGCCGAATTGGATCTTTCGATTGAAATGAATTCGGAGTAAAGGCATACACGGCTCCTTGCGCGGAGACTGCGGTAAACCCATTGGATCCATTGATTAATGCAGTAACGGGCACCCCGAGATCCACTTCCCAGTTGGAGTCTCCGGACTGAGGATTAATCGAGGAGACTCGAACTCCTGAATTTCCGCGAACGATACGTGCGTGATAAATGGCCTCTTCTCCCTTAATGGGGCGAGCAACAAATTGATCGCCATCATACTTTTGCCACGAACGATTTAGCTTCTGGCTGGAAACCTGAATTTGATACATGGCCAAGCGATTCGAAGCCATGTACAGATCCGTTCCCGCTAACAACGGCCAAGCGATTTTCGGATCCGTTTCTTTCTCAACACTGCCTGCCATCTTCACAACGGTATCGCGAGTCCCTGTCGGATCAACATCGATGACCGCTACTTCACCCAAGTTGGTCGCGACGACGAATCGACGCCCCTCCGCTTGCGGTTCGACCACGAAATGCCCTCGAAACATGATAGGAATTTGCTGAGCTGGAGTGATTTTCAAACCATCATCATCCGTTCGGAATATTCGAATGTAGGAATAATCTGGACCGGTGTTTTCAAAGACTAGTAAATGATTGAGAATCCAAATGGGCGGAATCTTGATCGTCCCCGGATTGTGCCCCAAGTAGATGACCTCAGAGCATTCACCATTGGCTCGGTTCAAAGCGTAAAGATTGGAGTGATTTCCAACAACATATCGAGTCTTGCGACCCGTTTGACCACCAGCCCCAACCTCAACCGATTGAGGCAATCGTCGTTTCCAACGTGACTGACCAGTCTCGGAGTCCAACGCGTAGACATCACCCTCGCGAGTTGTCACGATCACGTCATCGCCGTCCACCTTGGGAGGATTGATGATACTTTGCATCGTCGTTTCCCAAATCAAGTTTCCGGTCGCAGCCTCCAAGCGGCGTAGGCGTTTTTGCTCTGGCAAAGAAACCAGGACATCCGCGTCACCAGCAGCGCTGAGTTTGTACGGCTCTCCATCCCATTCGATGCCCATGTATTGTCGCCACAACATGGCGCCATCGCCTTCACGAATCGCAACGACTGTCTTCTTAATGCGTAAAGGTACGATGTTTGTGTTGCTCGGATCACCATTCCCCTTGGTATTCACCAAAACGGCTTTTGCGACCACATCGGACTGAGTCGCAGTGGTCTCGACGGTTGGCACGGGGGAATCTGTCGTGACCAACTCTCGTTGCAGACTGGTTGCCACACCAAGCAATTCGTTTAGTTGAGGATTGCTTTCTAGTCGAGGATGTTTCCTTAGAAGCATCCGCCGCAGTTCGTAGGTTTTATTGACCTCTTTGGCTTCATTCGCTTTCGCCATCTCGGCTAAAGCGACCGTTAAATCTTTCTCGCGAACAATGTCCGCTTCGGCTCGCGCTTTACCCTCTTCGATTTTTTGAATACGCAATTTGTTTTGCGTTCTCTCTTCATTGCCAACAAACCGAGGATCATTCACCAGTTTCAATTGCTCAGCAAAAGAACCAAGCAACTTCTCGCGATCTTCAAGCGTCTTCGCTTGATCAAGTCGGCTGACATACTTTTCCGACATCTTTAGAAGAGCATCGGTAAAATCACTCCGAACATCAGCCAAGCCCGGCTCCGAGGCGATGAGCGGAAAAGTATCTTGAGCCTTCTTCAGAGCAACCGTTGGGTCGGAATTTTTTTCTGATTCTTCTCTGACCATGGCGAGTGTCGCCAATGACTTGGCTTTACTCGCTCGCGGATCTGACGAGTAGTTGTACGCAAAGTCGTCAAACCGCTTGGCCGCTTGCGCGTAATCCCGCGCGTTATAAACTCCCTCGGCATCTTCGTAGGCTTGGTCGGCGCTGCCTTGACCAACCCAATAAACCAAAAAAACCAAAGGCATCAGGAACAGCAACAGTAGAAATCCAATACCGGCAATGCGGAACGATTCCCAAGCGTTCTTTTTCTTTGGGTTAACGTAGACCTTGGGGCGTGCAATCTCATCCATACCCACGTCAGATGACGTGGATTTAGCAGAAACTTTTGCCGCAACCACCCCAACGATCTCAGGCTCTTCTTCTACCTCAACAACATCGACTTGCTCGACTTCTTCGACTATATCGTCCGGCAACAGGTCTTCAACGGAGTCATTATCTTTGGCTTTAGGATCATCTATGGGTCGGCCACCACGCAACGCGGCAGTAGGATCATTTGCTGACCGATCGATTGTTTTATTAAGTTCGGTAACAAGATTGGTCGCTTGAAAGCGAGTCGAGAAGCCCACGGCTTTCGAGTAGACGAATAAATGCGGAAGCAGACATCGACTATTGGAACTCCTCAACGACCTGAACTTGAAAACTGTTAAAACCGCGATCTCGGGCAGCGTCAACCGCTGCAATAACCGCTCCGTGAATACAGTCCACGTGAGCCTCAATTAGCAATTTGATCTCGTCATCTTTGTTTTTGGAGCCGGTTGCCATTTCATTTTTCGCTTCATCTAAGGCGATCAATAACTCTTGCTTGCTGCTCGCTTCGCGTTCATCACCACCGGAGAAGATGATGGTGTACGCGTTGAACTCATCAATTTGAACTCGAATGGAGTCCGAATTGGTCGGGGGAGTTACAGGTCGGCAAAGGTGGTGGTTCTTCAAATGCCTTTTCACTACTGAACGATGCAGTAACCATAAAGAAAATCAAAAGCAAAAAGGTCACGTCGACCATGGGGGTCATATCCATGTCGTCGGACGGCAATTGTTTCTTAGGGAAATCGATTTCTTCGATTTCATCGGAATCATCACTGGATTCCTTCGAAAGAGCTGGAGCAGATCTTCGACCATCTGATTGAGCAGATGATGCGACCGCAGGCACCTCTTCCTCAACAACATCCACAACTTCGATAACCTCGTCCGCCTCAACAACCTCTACGACATCGTCAACAACATCATCACCTAAAGTCGATTCTTCAGGGACCAATACCGTCCCGCCGCAATGAGGGCATCTGGTTTCCTTGCCTGCAAGTCGATCGTGGACGGAAAGTTCAGCTTCGCAGTGTGGACAAGTTACAGGAATGGACATGTCTATTGCACCTCCTGAACAGCAATGTGCAGTAGCTTGTTTTCCTCAATGACTTCTGCGATCGCCTGCTTGACTTTATAGAGTTGCCCTGCAGTAACGTTTCCCTCGGCCCGGATGAGGATTTCTGTTTTTCGACCCGATTCCAATTCCAGCTGTACATATTCGCCAATCTCAGCAAATTGCTGATCGGGATCGTCCGAGAATAGAACTCCATCCCCATTCGCGACGATCGGTACCTCTCCGCTACCTCGCGAAACAATCAACGATACACAACTCTTCGTTGGTACCAATGATCCGTTTTTCGCTGGCGGAATCTCGTAAGACTTTTCCCCCGTCATCTTGGATGTCAAGACGAAGAAAATGAGGAGCAAAAAGGTCATGTCGATCATCGGCGTAATGTCCATCTCGCTGTCGATAGGCGGCCGTTCCGGCGCAACGATAGGATCATCATCCAAGTCCTCCGAAGGGTCAGCTCGGTTTTCGCTCATTTAGATCACTTCAGGAAAAGAAAAGAACGTAGGGTGAAACACAAAGTATTACTTCGTTGTGCTATCCTCACCACGCCGACTCAGCCCTTCTTTAAAGGCCTCCAAAAACTGACCAATCCCAGAAACAACTAGATCCTGCATGTGCCGAATGCGATTCGTGATGCTTGCCATGCACATGACGAGCGGTATAGCAATTACCAACCCGATGGCAGTCGTTTCCAAAGCTAGACGAATATCTTTTGCAAGGTCCGCGGGGTTCACGTTTGCGGCAGACGACAGTTTACCGAACGCTCCCATCATACCCGCAACCGTACCAAACAGTCCTAGCATTGGAGCGGTCTTGATGACGGTTACGATCCAAGCGATGTTGTAATCGAGATCGGCCAGAACATCTCGCTGGAAACGATCCATAGTGAGTTGCTGTACTTTCTTAAATCCGAATACCTTATTGGTGCACGCGAATGCGATTAACTGTGGTAAGGCTCGGGCATCGTTTTGGCAGACTTCGATAACTTGCTCGAATCGACCCTTGCGGAGATCGGGTTCAATTGAAGCCATAAAACTGTCTTGTAATTCTTCTGACTTGAATCGCTTCCTGTTCACTCTCGACATGACCAATACGACGAAGTAGGCCCCCCATAGTGCAACCGCTGCCAGCGCTACGTAGGACGCATTTCCAACAATCGTAAAAATTTTGCTCGGATCCATTGCTTTCTTGACCAGTCAATCGTTTAGAAAAGTTGATTTGGGGACGGAGAGGTCGTCCTTCTCATGCGATTTTTCCCATGATAACTACAGTTCAAGATTTTGGCATCCGTATCCTTCATATTCGATAGAATCTCCTCCATTGTGCCTTGCACGTTTTCTGGTTTAATGCTTAAAGCAGTTAACATTTCTAATACCGGGAGCAGATCCATGGCAGTGACGGATTCCGTCGTTCGACAACTTCACTCTCGCCTGAAGCAGATCGCTGACATGGAAGGTCAAATCGCACGTGCCCCGAAATTAATCGAAGTCGCTCGCGGGAAAGTCCAACAAGCGTCCTCGGATCTGAGTAACTGTCGCGACACCATAAAAAAGAAACGCATGGATGCGGATCGCAAGCAGCTTCAACAAAAAGAACGCGAGGCCAAACTGCTCGACTACACCGGCAAAATGAATGCCGCCAAAAACAACCGAGAATACCAATCACTCAAAGACCAAATCGCGGCCGATACTCAAGCCAATAGCGTGCTTTCTGACGAGATTTTCGAAACTTTGGAAGAAATCGACGCCCTTCAGGCCGAGCTAAAGCAACTAGACGAAAAGCTCAAACTCACGGAAGCAGAATGCGAAAAAAGTGTTTCGCAGATTCAATCTCGGCTTCAAACTGTCCAAGAGGATTTAATCGTAGCCAAATCGCAACTCGCGTCGACGCTAAAAGAGCTCTCAGGAGACTTTGTCAGCGAGTTCAATAGACTGGTCAACACGCGAAACGCGGACGCTTTTGCGGAAATGGATGGGGACTCTTGCGGGGGTTGCTACAACGCATTGCCCCCTCGCGTCCGAGATACTCTTCGACAAGGACAACCGACGCTTTGCCCTAGCTGCGGCAGGCTTCTTTATCGACCTGAATAGTTTATCTCCCAGAGAATAGTTTCGCCCTTTCCGTAATCCGTCTGGTTACCTATAGTTGTGATGTGCAGTTTGGAAAAAACCGCACGCCAACCTCCGATCGCTTTTCCGGCTGAGGGACCATAATTTTGCGTTGGCCCGGATCGTATACGGCGAGTGCAGTAGCACGCTAGATCCGCGTCAGTCTCGCAGCGGCTCCGTGTCGTGCCGCAGGCGGTCGGAGGTATTTTTCTTTCCCAACAATAACTAACTGGGATAAAGTCGACCGCGATAAACTCAGTCGACCGCGATAAACTCAGTCGACCGCGATAAACTCAGTCAATCATCGAGCCGTCGACTGAGTTACCAATTCCCCCTCTGAATCGCAGCGAACTAGCCACCAAAGGGATCTGCGAGCGATTGCTCCGTCGCAGGCTTTTCGATCTCAAACGGCGAAGCACCACTCGACATGGTTTCTCCCGGCGATGCCTCAGGGGCCGCCTCAACCGGTTTCTTCGCATCAGAGCCCTCTAGAACCTTAGTCGTTGTGTTCACAGGAAGCTCTGAATCGATCTCTCTTAAACAAATCAGTTCACCGAACTCAGAGATCAGCATGATTCGGTCGTTAACATTGTTCGCAATAGGCGTGTAGCCCCCACCTGGTAGCTTGGCTAGTACTCGTCCGGATGTTAAATCCACGATCGAAAACTTTCCGGCCTGATCCATCGCATACAGTCGATTCGCGGTTACATTCAACACCTTGGACATGCCTCCAATCGGACGCTCCCACGAATTTTGTCCATTTGATAAGTCAGCGACTACCAGCATACCGTTCTGCGATACGAACGCTGCGTGCGATTTACTCACCACGGGGGTCGAACCGGTCGGTTTTCCAAACTTCCTCCGCCATGAAATGGCATTGTTCGACGTCAGATTGGTTCGAATCATGGTCCCATACTCGGATAGAAAAAGGAAACCATCATCGACCGCGACAGCAATACCGGGGACCTCTGTCTCAGCATCGATCGAGGTCCAAAGCTTCGGCAAACGATCATGCTTTGCAATAATCAATCGCTTGTCCGTTATCCATCCAAAGAAACGACTGTCACTCGATTGTGTAAGCGATTTTCTGTTCTCTAAGCCCAACCGAACAACAGTGGGTGCAGCGGTCGCGTCTACAGCACTGTACGATACGCATCGGCCCCCGGCCGACGGCACTAGTACGCGATCCTTCCACAACATTACCTTTCCAGTAGGCACGTACTGCAATTGCTGAGTCGATACGAGATTACCAAACTCTAAACCATAAACCATGAGATGATTGCCGTTAACGACCGCGACGTATTCATCCGAAACCCCCGGACCAAACGTGTTTAAATCGTAACTCGGCAGCTGATTCTGCCAGTAGATGTTGCCAGTCTCTGCATCAATACTGGTTAGCAAACCATTTCGATTGATTGCAACCAAATAAGTCGAGTCGAGTGTCTCAGAAACAATTTCTACCTCTCGCTTGAGGGCTCGATAGGTTTTCGCTACCGACTCTGCCATCGCTTGCGCTCCGGCAGATCCCAGCTTGCTTGCAACGCCATCGCTCGAACCAGCCAGCTTGTTCCAGTCGGTGTCGCTGGCCTTAAATTGCTCAATCACATTCCAAACTTCGATTTCTTGTCCGGTTGGCAATCGATCGAATTCTGACACTTTGACGAAGCTGGCGGGCTTTCCATCCTTTCCTGCGACTTTGATCCTCAAACTGGTTCGTAGAACACCACCTGCAATCGCGCTCTGAGGAACCTTAATAAGCACCGATACGACTTCAGACTTGCCTGCCTGAGACGTCCACAACGTCAAAGAACTATCACCGTTGCGAAGCCCTACTCCACCAATCGACGCCCTCCAATGCATGGTGAGCCCATGCTGTGCGAGCTGTTGTGTCTCGAATTGAGCATGGACCGGCAAATGGCAAGCAGCCAACGCAATTCCAACGCAGAATGAAACGAATCGATAAGCCATGTTCTAAGTTTCCTATGATGAGACAGTCTCTATACTACCAAGGAATGTCGTGGAGTTGAAACAAAAAAGGTCAGCAAAATCGCTGACCTTTTTTGTTGGACTAACATTCCTTCCCCGAAACTTTGGGCCTCGAGTGGTGTAGCTACATTCCGGCACCCGGTGGTCCCATACCTGCGCCACCCGGGCCTGCTCCGCCGGGTCCTGCTCCGCCGGGGCCCGCTCCACCCGGGCCTCCATAACCGCCGGGACCGCCTCCCGCGCCGCCATATCCACCACCCATGCCGCCAGCTCCCGCCATGCCGCCCCCCAACACTCCGACCGCTGGCTTGTCAGGCTGAGCACCCATATTGAACATGGTAAAGTCATCGAATTCTCGCCCGACGACTAACTGCCCGGTTTGCGTGTCAAAAGCCACGACTTCCGTCCCGGATCGCAAATCGTCTCGGGAGGTAAAGACCGATAAAGGTATCGCTCCGCTGACGTCGACGACAGTCACCTGACGGTTAACCGAGTCTTGATCTGCGTTCTTGTCTACCGGCTTGTCTACTTGCTTTGTCGTTTTCAACATCTTCGTAAACGGATGGACAAACACAGCCGGATCCTTGGCATCTTTTTTGGTGCCATTGAAAGTACCCAAACCGAAGATCGTGCCCACCGAAACCTCTTCCACTCGCGCTACATCAAAAACGCGATAGATTCGTTGATACCAAACAGCCTTGGTCTTAAGCGAAACTGTTTCATAAAAGCCGCCCTTTCCGTCACCGACATAGCTCGTTTTTTCCATGCCCGCCGCATAAACCGGTGCAGGCAAAAACGCTTGTACTACAGGAGTTGGCTCGGACCAATCCGATAGTCTGACACTCTTTCGCTTGCCAGTTTCCGCGTCCGCTTTGACGGTATCACGCAGTTTCTGAACCCGGGCCAAAGCGACGTTTTCAAGATTGATACTCTTGGGAGCAAAGGCTTCGTATTCAGGAAAGTTAGGGTCGTACATCTTTAATCGAATGCGATAACGATAGGCCTTTCCTTCTTCAACCTTGTTGTCAATAAAGCGGATCAATTTGTACTTGGTCCTCGGCAAAGGTTGAGGTAGACCAGCCGTCGATCCCACTCCACCGAAGTTACCACCCATGCCACCAGGCCCCATACCACCAGGTCCCATACCACCGGGTCCCATGCCACCAGGTCCCATACCACCAGGTCCCATGCCACCATAACCTCCCGGACCGCCAGGCATTGACCCCTCTTCATCACCACTGGCACCACCTCCGTAGCCGCCCATACCTGCACCAGCTCCGTCACCGTCAGATCCGTATCCTCCTCCGTATCCGCCCCCCATACCTGGGCCCATACCACCACCCATACCAGGTCCCATACCACCACCCATTCCCGGGCCCATGCCGCTGTAACCGCCAATGCCTCCCGAGTTGCCTAGCTTATCTGGATCTTCGTCTGGCGCTAGATCACCGCTGTTAGATGGGATGTCTGGGTGCCCGGAGAATTTTGTGTAATCTGCGAGAAGCACTGCTGGTATAGGCATAGCCAAGTTGGTTGTAACCCAACGATCTGGATGAACTTCGCTACATGAACCAATCGGTCTTGAGTCAGGCTTCTCAAGCTTTGCGATTTGCTTCATCATCTCGTTGTACTCTTCCAAAGAGAACGAGCCATGCGCGAGCCATTCGGCTTGCTTTCCATTGGCCGCTACCTCAGCCCGCTCCACTTCGAATCCTTGATAAAAGGGAGTGTCACGCCCTGGTGTATATTCTTTGGCATCTTGGAACGACTCCAAGTAATTCTTAACAAGCTCCTCGTGGGGAGCCAAAGCTGTTACAACGACCGCCTGCATACCAGCATTGGCCATGTTCGGCTTTTTCTTTTCAGCTGCGGTGGGCCGTGGGACCCAAAACGCAGGATTGGTTTGCATTCCCGGAGCAAACCCCTTGTCGTAACCAGCTGCCAAATACTTTTTAGGCTTCTCTGCTTCGCCTCCAGGAGCATTGCCCCCTGGTCCACCCGGTCCGCCAGGCCCACCATATCCGCCAGGTGCTCCTCCCTGCCCACCGTACCCACCGGGGCCACCTACACCTCCACCGGGCATCCCACCTTCGCCGTCGCCAAATCCACCCCCTCCACCACCATATCCGCCAGGAAGCCCACCTGCCCCCTGCCCGTTTCGTGGTCGTTCACGTCGCGGCTCTGGCGGTACGTAATCCTCGAATCTAGCGGCTGGGTCGGCCGGCCTCATGTCCGCATAGGCTCCCGCAAAATAGGTCGCGCGAGCTTTGATCGGGGCCAAAAGCGTTGGATCAGTTCGCTTTTTCTTCTGCCCCTCGTTTACAGGAACCAATCCCAGCTTCCAGTCTGTCGCCTGAACGGGTTCCCGAACCGCGATCACATCAGGTGTAAAGCTGGTCTTGGCAACCCGAGTTGGTTCACTCTCCGCCATTGCGGCAAAGTGATCCTTTTGGGTTACATCTCTTTGCACCGATTCCGCATCCTGCTTGAGCTTTTCGGGGGTTTGATTCGCAGAAAATCGCTCGGTGGATACCCCGAGATAAACCAGGAATGCCGCCATCCCCAAAACCATCGCGAAAATCAACTTCTCTGCATGAAACAGCAGGAAATTCTTCGGATCAAATCCTTTTCCGGAAGAGCTTTTCTTTTTCGCCATCAGTGAGTCCCCTGAATTAGTTACCTGACGTTTTGATTCTGATTCTGAAATTGACTTGGAGCGAGTGCGACATCTATCGCCCCAGCTCGGTATTTAGATTTCTCTATGAAAATCTTGACTGCTAACCGCTTCGACCAAAAACTTACCAAATCAAAAACCTATTGATTCGGGATGCTCGGTTCACCACCGGCACCTGCTCCACCTGGATTCGGCTCGGCTCCCCCTGGATTTGCACCAGCTGCTCCAGGGGCTGTACCAGCCGCTCCGGGGTTTGCACCAGCTGCTCCAGGGTTTGCACCGGGAAGCGGGTCTGCACCGGGAAGCGGGTCTGCACCAGTTGGCGCCGCACCACCACTAGCATCAGCCCCGGCAACGCCAGATGCATCAGGAATCGCCCCGCCTGTCTCGTTGGGCGCCTCTGCTGGCGGGGCTGCTCCGTTCCCATCAGCTGGTGGTGGGACCCCGTTCGATGGATCGGCGTTTCCAGCCGGTTGTACGGGCATGCCGCTATCACCCTGGACTGGGGCGTCAGCCTCTTGGGCTTTTTCTTCAGTGACTACTTCGCCATCGCTTAAATCGGTCGGCGGATTGTAAAGATACACTAATCCGTAAATCTCTACAGGAACCTCTTCAACCGGAGACGTCTTGGTTTTGATGGCTCCGAGCTCGCCACCAGTACCACCCATTCCGCCATATCCACCGCCGGGACCTCCAGGCATGCCTCCATATCCGCCGCCCGGTCCACCCGCTCCACCTGGCCCTCCAGGTCCACCGCCCATACCACCGTAGCCCTCTCCATCTCCAGCGCCGGCACCAGCTCCCATTCCAGCACCATAGCCACCACCTGAATCGTCCCCATCACCGCCTCCGAGTCCTGACCCGGATCCCATCATCCCCGCTCCCATGCCGCCACCCCCACTAGGCATGCCACCGGCGCCCATACCGCCGGGCGCCCCCATTCCTGATACTCCGCTACCCGTAGGATTGACCCGGACCTGATAAACTTCCAGCATAAAAGGAGCGTTGCCGCATTGAACAATCAACTCCGAAATTCTTTCCGGGTTCATCTTCACTCGGAATCGAACGGGTACTCGCTTAGCCACAGCATCCACGGCATTGCTTCCGGGGACATCTTTAAGCGATGTCCGCAACTCTTCCGCTGTTCGTTCTTGAAAGAAAGTGTCTGGTGCGAAACTAATGTATCTCTTGTCTGCTGGATCGGCTGACGTTGCACTACTTGCCCCGCCCATAGGTGTGGATCCCTCTCCATCTCCACCGCCACCTCCATACCCAGCCCCGTAACCACCACCCATACCGCCCATACCGCCCGAGGCCGCGGCACCGCTTCCATCCCGCTTAGCATGTTTGCCCATGCGGATCCATTCAATTTCTCGAACGGAAGTCTGAAAGTTCTCAACGGCCCCTTCATTCGTTGCGGCAATAATGCGAATCACGTTGTCGAGCAACCAAATATCTTCCTGTGTGTAATAGATTTCCAAAATGGACGGTGCTCGATTCATCGAGTACCAGGGAACTATCTGGCCAAGAAGCGTTTGCTGAGACGATTGACTCCACCGGACTAGGTCTTTGGAGGCCGGTCCTGACGTGCTGGTTCCACCTGGCCCCATTCCCCCATATCCGCCCTCACTGTCTCCGCCAGGGCCGGCACCGGCACCCATGCCCATGCCCATGCCTCCAGGGCCCATTCCGCCCGATCCACCCATCCCACCGCCTCCCATGGCTCCAGCGCCTCCGCTGCCTAGCTTGGCTTTCCATTCTGTCCGAATGGGTTTGGTAATTTCATCGAAAACCGGTGCGATGTAATCGCGATAGACGCGTCGGTCAGATTCGGTGATTTTCGCTATATCTCCTGTCAGAGCTGCATCTTCGATCGGAAATGGAACGAATTTTTCCACTGGTACGAACGACTCGAAAATGCCCGCCACGGCCGCCGATGCGAACGCGTTTCTAGGCCACTTGATCAGATCTTTTTGCTTGTCATATTGAATTTTCCATGCCCTTTGCAAATCTTCGTTCATGGCGACGATCTGCGACTTCATCCGGGCATGAGAGAATTCATTAGGATGCGTCTGAACCTTGCCCCCTACGGCCTGGACATCGGAGTACTTTCCCTTGATCGCTGTCGTGCGTTCTTCAATCTTTTTGGAAACCGCCGCCGATACAAGGTAAAAGGTTGCTCCTACCAAAATCAATAATGATCCGGATAGAATCCAAAACTGTTGCCTTTTTACGACTTCTAATTGCTTTTTGATATCTGCCATGAGAATCGCCCTCGCCTATGACTTTCCTTAAGTTGACGCGGTATCTTGAATCGCTGAATTTCTAAATCGTTTTGAAATCATTGGGAAAGTTCCTCACGGGCACTTTCCTCTTTTATTTTACTAAGTCGTTGCCCCGAAATGACTGAGCACCGAAACTTTCTCATCTAGGTCCGACGCTCGCCGGTCCCAAAGTCGAGAAAACTACTCCTGCGACTCGTAAGGCTTTGAGGCCTCAGGACTCGCTCCCGTCGCACCAGCCTCTGGCTTAGTCTCCACGGCAGCTTCTCCATCAACAGCCAGTGTAGGTAATCCTCCAGCCAAGCTTCCACCCTCAGCTTCGAACCGTGGCTTCCATGCGAACTGAACGACGAACTCGCATAACGGAGCCGGGAAGTCTTGTGGAACCTCTTTTCCGTCTTTGTCTGGGAGCGTTTTAGGAATCCTCAAACCGGTTCCCATGCCACCCGGGCCCATGCCTCCCCCGCCATCTCCACCAGGTCCCATACCACCAGGTCCCATACCACCGGGTCCCATACCACCAGGTCCCATACCACCAGGTCCCATGCCACCAGGTCCCATACCACCAGGTCCCATACCACCGGGGCCCATGCCGCCAGGTCCCATGCCGCCAGGTCCCATGCCGCCAGGTCCCATGCCGCCAGGTCCCATGCCGCCAGGTCCCATGCCGCCAGGTCCCATGCCGCCAGGTCCCGCGCCGCCGGATCCGTCTGCACCAGCTGGTGCCCCCTTAGCACGTTGCTCTTGTAGCCAAACCGCCAGTAGCTCCTGGAATTTTGGATTGGGCTCTCGGTAAAGTTTGTCAGGCGGCTTCACACTTCTAACAATTGGCACTCGTATGCCAAAATCTCGAATAGCGATGTGCCCCTCGGCCGCCTTCTTGTAGCCTTCCTTCGGAGCAATCCCGGTAAGGTCATTGACAGGCATTTTGATCTCACCATTCTCAAGGTACTCGATCATGTATCGCCAAACGTGGTCTTGTCCTTCTTCACCACGAAGCATCGGTCCACCCTCATGTTCGTTGTGATAGTGGTATCCTTTTATCTCAAAAACCCAACCTGGACCTGTTAACTCAGACAACTCGGGTACAGGCTTGTCGAGATTCTTTGGATCATAAAACTTTCGACGGATCTTAACACCGTCGGCATACTTGGCCTTGATGTCCGAAGTCAACCAAACGGTAAGATCAGGTACGTACTGCTGGTCAACCGAAGTGATGTGAAAGTTGAGTCGGTTCGGATAAGGCAGTTCCTCTGGAGTTTTGTCTGGGTCGGTTAGATCTAACCTCTTGGCCCCCTCGACTATTTTCAAGAGCTCAAGCGTTTGCACGCGACGTTTCGCACCCGAGCTAATCTCTTTTCCAACATCGCTAAGGCGCTTCACGGAACCAAGCAATTTCGTATCGGTCGCAATTTCACGGTCCGACGCAGATTTCATAGTGGTAACACTCGACTCCGCTGTGGACCATCGCGATTCCGCAACGACTCCCAACGCCTGCCCTTTGGACGCATGATAGGTCACCATTGATGCCAACAAGACGGACAACGCGCCCACAGTCCAAGGTTTCTTGTTGCGAATCACTCGATCGATCAAAATTTCTCTGGGCAACAGATTCGTTTTGATGGGGCCTTTTTTCAGCTGTTGCAGACACAGTCCATAGACAACACCATACGCAGGCAGATTCTCTTTGAACGCTTGTGCACCAATGACCTCATTGCCATCGAGCTTGGGGAACTTGTCGATAACAGAGACGTCGATTCCCAGGTTCTTGTTAAGGAACTGCTCCAAACCAGGAAGCTTGGCCGTGTTTCCTAACAATAGCAACGAATCAAAATCACCCTTTTTATTGACCGTCTTAAAAAAGTTGAGCGATCTCTGAATCTCAGTCACCAAATCGTTGAACACAGGACGCATCGCTTGGAAGATCAACTTCGGATCATCCGCTTGTAATGCATTCTTCTTGAGATGTTCCGCTTTCGCGAACGTCAGCTTTAAGTCTTTCGTGAGCTGTCTGGTGAAGTGATTGCCACCGATAGGAATATTTCGATGCCAAACACGGAAACCATTGGTAACAATAAGATCGCTCGCGTCGGTTCCGATGGACAATACAACCAACGACTTCGGAGGTGCATCCGGATCAAAGGTGTCGTTCGCTAATGACTCGGCGAAACGATCGTAAGCGATCATGTTATAGAGGGACATCGGTGCCAATTGCACCAAATCAATATCGACGTTCTTAGCTCGATAAGGTTTGAGATTGCGGAAAACGGCTTCGCGTTTCATCGCGAACAAACCAACTTCGCTTTCCAAGGCATAACCGTCTTCGATCTGCGCACCTTCCATTTGCTGGAAGTCCCAGATAACATCCTTCAGATCAAACGGGATCTGCTGCTTGGCTTCGTATTTGACGATGTCGCCAATCTTCTTGACTTCGACTGGTGGTGGCTTAAAAAATTTGGCTAGACCACTTTGTCCCGGTGCGCTGACAGCGACCGTGGCACCTCGAAGATCATTGCGAGAAACAAACTGCTCTAACGCATCAGCCACCAAAAGTTCTGGCTCTGCCTCAGGCTGGGTCAGAATCTTGGGATACTCTACGTAGTCGAACGTGTCTGCGACGACTTGGTCACCTTCCAAGTGGCATCGCATCGCTTTCAGAGAGGCTTGACCAATTTCAAGCCCCCAGACATGTTGTGGTTTCTTCGCCATCGTGCGAATCTCCTTAGCGGCCTAACCATCAAGTCGCGAAACAAGGATCGCGTCTCGTTGGCCCGACTGCTACAGATAAGTATGCTGAGACAATAGTGCTGAGATAAGGGTATGCCGCTCTCCTATCCGAGGTTAAGCGACTACTCACTATGTTACAGGATCACCCCCCTCAGTGTCAAAAAAATCCCCTGTACATAGTAGAAAACGGACCCCTTTTGCGTGTAGAAAGACCGCCCAAATACTCCTGCGAACTGGATTCCCGTCCGCCGGAACAGCAATTTTCGGGCTCGATTTATACCGTTTCCAAACGATTTCCAAATGGTTTCCCGATGATCTTCGATGATCGAGCCCATCGGACTATCCATAAGCCCACCCGCACCAAGACGAATCCCTTGGGGAGCTTTTATCTTGACCGGCGGCTCGGATTTTTCGGCATTTACCTGCTCGTCAACTTTAGGCTGACGGTGAATTCTGCTGGCGCGATCGTTACAATCGTAAAGAGCGGAACACCACCAAGTAAGGAATACAGAAATGAGAATTAGGCTTCGAATCTTGTCGTGCATCGCGATGATGGTTGCTCCATTCCCGTTGCAACCAACGCTCGGGTACGCTGGGGAAGACCCGCTCAAATCCGAACAAAAGGAGGTAATCCGTCGTTTGATCGAGCAACTAGGAGACCCGAATTACTCCAGGCGTGAGTACGCTAAAAGCGAACTAGAACGAATCGGCTACGTCACGTTGGATCAACTCCAAGCCGCAAGCTACCATCGCGACCCGCAAATCGCGAACACTGCCCGATTCATGGTTAACAGCAACCAATTCGCTTGGACGAGCGACTTTGACACGCCGAAAGTCAGAGAAATCCTAAGCAACTTTGCCGTCTCCGAGAGCGAGGGTAAAGCGCTTTACATCGATGAACTGGCCCGATTGGAACGGGAAGAGGGCATCCCGGGCTTGTGCAGATTGGCTCGCTACGAATCCAATGGCGCCCTGGCCAAGCGAGCCGCGATCTATGTGCTGAAATCACCTCTGCGGGCTGAGCAATCGCTAGAGAACCGAAAGAACAAGATTGCCGCTCTCATGGAGGCCGGCGAGAGCACCGCATGCAAATGGGTGCTCGCGCACGCCAAGGCGGCCGATGGATTCGACCTCGATTTTTGGAAAGAACAATTAAAAACCGAACAGCAGCTAGTCAAGTCGCGATCAACGGAAACAAACGAGTTCGTGCTGACGAACTTAGGACGCTGGATTGTCGAACAATGTTGCGAGAAATCGGAACTCAGGCCCGACGCACTCTCGATTGCCGAGTCGCTCGTAGACCAAATGGGGTTATCAAACGTCAATGCACTCGACGACAAATCGACGAAAGCCATCGAGTTCGCTCAATGGCTACTCGGCGTAAAGCTTCATGAAGCAGTCCGCTACCAACATTCCCAATTGAAGTATCGTGTCGTCCAAAGAGAACCGATTCTGTCGTATTACTTGGCGGAAAGCTACCTGCAAGCGAACCAGGTTGAACTCGCAGAGACCATCGCCAAGAACGCACTGGCCGGGAAACCATCGACCGCCGACGGCTCAGAATGGAAAGAACCTAAGGACGAAAAAAATGATGCGTTGCGTTCGCGACTCGAGGGTGCCATTGGATATCGCAATCAATCTTCAAAAGAGAAGAAAAGACTCATTGCCGAAAAACTCGCTGATCGTGGTTTGTTCCCCTGGGCCGAGGCTGAATTTAAGCTCGCCGCCGATGACGATCTTACCTTAGTTTCCACTTTAACGAGTCTGCTTCTTCTAGCAGAACTACAACATTCGCAAGAACGCTTCGCGGATGCGCAGGAGACTTTGGCCAAATTCCAACGTCGATACGAAAAAGAACGAATGTTCCGCGACCAAATGAGGGACCTGCCGATTCCTACCTCGAAAGTTTTGTCGCAGTACTACAGGTATGCGGGCGATGCAGCGAAACACTCCGGAAACACAAAAGACGCGATCGAGAACTTCTACCGTGCCATCGAACTCGACCCCGATAACGTGGATGCCCTTATCGGTCTTTACAAAATCGATTGCGATCCGGATCAAACCAAAAGAAGACAAAAAAAGCATGCTCAGATTACGGACCTATTGCGACTACAATCGAAGGAATTGGAAGAAGCCAGCCGACAAGCAAATAGCGTTCAATACTCAGGGATCGTTAACGAACTGGTACAAGCTTTGAACTCCTACGCATGGATCGTCGCCAACACAGAAGGAAATTTGGAAGAGGCTAT
>JALOQS010000418.1 GCA_025459355.1 Pirellula sp. | reverse complement strand
AACCAAGGCTTGACTGGCACTCACCGTATCGCCGAGTGTGACGGCGGAAGACGTTATGGCCCCATTGAGAGTCGATCGCAATGGCAAGCTATCCAGGATACGTCGTTCGTCGATGATCGATTGGACATCAGATGCCAATAAACCTAGCGACAAGAGTTCTCGCTGCAGACCTTGCGATCGAATCTCTTGCTGTTCTGCTTGCGACTGAATCTCCAAAACCGCACGTGTTGAAATCGCATCGCCTTGTATTGTTGCGAGTCGCTCCGCCCGTCGTCTCAAAAGTCGGCCCTCCAGCACGGCCGATATGAGATCGAGTTGCATCCGAAAAAATTCGGGCGATGCAATACTAACCAAAGGCTCGCCGGTCTTGACCACTTTACCGGGACTGAGCGAGTGGGACTTGATGGTTCCGCTTAGCTGGCTCGATAACTGCATTCGATTGGCTGGAGGTAGCACAATGGTCGCAGGCAAAAGGCTTGTTTGAGATAATTCCCGCATCGCTGCGCGACTCGTGGTAATACCGAGCCTCTTTTTGTCAGCATCCGCCAGCTTGAGAACGCCGAGGAAAAACAAACTCGAAAGCTCATGTCCTCCCTTTCGAACAATTCGATCGCCTGGGTAAACATCCCCTTGAACGACTTCAATGAGAGACTCCGACGAGCGATCGGTGGTGATGACTCGATTACCGAGCTTCACAAATTTCTTTTGATATTCCGAAGAGTTTCTGGTTGAGGCCTCTTCGACAAACACATAATTCTGAAGCCCATCGCTAAATACAGCGCTAAGGGGGACCGCCAGTTTACCTTCACCCAGCGATGTCTGGATCTCAGCTTTCCCAACCATCCCTGGGATAACTTTTGGGTGAGAAACGGTGGACCAAGCCGAGATGATCTTTGTCTTTGTATCAAAGCCTGCATCGATGCGATCGATCACCGAATCAATGGTCACTGCCGCGTCGGGAAAGTGAATCGAAACAGGGTTGCCCGTGTTGATCTTGAAGCTATCCTTTTCTAGCACTTGAAGCCTGACCCAGGTTTGGTCTGTGTTGACAATTTCGAATAGATGTTCGAAGGCTTCCACAAACTTACCTTCCGCGAGATCCGAATGGACAACGAGGCCAGCGATAGGAGAACGGATCGGGTAAAGCATCTCCTTGTTTTCCCAATCGATCGAGTGATCGACTCCCATTCCCAAGCTCTGCGATCGCACGATAGCGATATCCATACGATTCTGGCTTTGTTCTAAAGCCGTCTCGAGATCCAACAAACGTTGCATGGGCACCGCGCCTGAACGCGCCGTTGGACGCGTGATGTCCAGCAAGCGTTCATTAAGCTGGTATTCCCGCCTCGCTTGCAAAACCTCGGCACGCAGAAGTTCCAGTTCTCGGCTACTTAACTCAGCAACGATTTGATCTTGGTTCACGTGATCACCAGGTCGAACCAAAAGTTTCGCGATTCGACCCGAGATTTGTGCTGATCCAAAGGCTGTAGACTGCCATGGTGCAACCGTCTCCGCATAAACTTGAGTCAGCGTTGCCACGTTTCCAACAGATACTTC
This sequence comes from Pirellula sp., assembly GCA_025459355.1. GTDB lineage: Bacteria > Planctomycetota > Planctomycetia > Pirellulales > Pirellulaceae > JBKCUI01. The sequence continues at coordinate 1,233 of JALOQS010000418.1, read as the reverse complement.
GTCCGCAACAAGCCCGATGGAGTCTCTGGCTTGTTTCGATAACGTGATCTTGCCACGAGCCGTGTCGACTTGAACACCCTTGGTTGGCAAAGGCTGATGGCCTTCGTGAGCCACCAGGGGTATTGCCGTTGGGCAGAGCAAGCACGCAACGATTACAACGGCTGTTTGCCTGGCGCGATACATTACGAGTCTGTTGACCATGAGCTTATCGCTTGATGAAGCTCTCCGGATCGGGTAACGGTTCAGCAGACGTCTTTGCCGTGTTGATATACTCGTCGATGCAAGGCGGGCAGCAGAATTGAAAGGGCTTGCCGTCGATAATCCAAGTAAACTTGGGATTCGCTTTAGTGCTTGTAATCGGACAGAGCATATCACCCACTTTGGGCTTCATGTCATGTTCTGATTTGATCCCTTTGAACTTCTCCGACGCGGTTACATTGCCGTTCGCTTGAATGTCTGCGACGGTATAGCGTCCCCCAGGAGTAAGGTACAAATCACGTTCCGCTTGGTCTGCGATTTTGTCAGGCATCTCAGGTGCATCGGAATGTTCGTCTTGGCCTGTCACGAACCCCAATCGAAACCGTTCGCCGTCAATACGAATGTTGGGTACGGTGACATCGAGTTTCTTACCAACAAACTCCGAAGGCAATTGGCCGATAAAGAGTGAAGTTTTGCCAGAGGAATCGCCTTCTTGTGGGGCTGGTTCAAACGTCATGGCAGTCGAATCAACGCCTCCTTCTTCCTTGACAAAGCCATTTAGCGTTTGTGCGTCGACTTCGATAACTCGACTTTCATCTTTCCCCAACGTATAAAGGCGTACTTTTCCTGCGCTTTCCACAACAGCCTCCACGTGATAGCTGTCTCGACCGAGCGAAATCATGATTCCGCCATGAGCTCCTGGTAAATGTTCGTGATCATTTTCGGACTCGTCTGGGGAGGACGAAGATTTGTTCGGACTTGCCGCCCCACTGGATCCCTCGCTTCGTTGCGCGGCATCTCGTGAAGCGACCTCGGTTGGCTTTGGCGAACCGCAGCCTATCGAAATCGCAAGAACAGCCGTCAGGGCGGATAAACAATAATTCGCAAATCGGATATTCATAGTCATGTGTTCAACTCCTTAACGTAGTGATTCCGTTACTTCTTTAGATAGGCTTCGTAGAGATCATCCAGCTTCTTCAAAAACTTCTCTGGTGATGCTTGCATCTTTTTAGTGCATGGTGGGCAGCAGACGAA
>JALOQS010000129.1 GCA_025459355.1 Pirellula sp. | reverse complement strand
AACCCCGATGGTAGAGATTTGCCGAGGGATTACCAAGCATCATTACTTGGTCACCAAGACCGAAGATTTGCCACGCGTGATGAAGGAAGCGTTTCACGTTGCAACAACTGGTCGGCCGGGACCAGTTCTCATCGATATACCAAAGGACGTTCAGCTACAGAGTTGCGAGGTGGATTGGGACGTTCCAATGAATTTGCCCGGTTACAAGCTCAAGAATGTGCCGAGCCCAGCACCGGAGCAGATTCGTCAGATTGCGGCAGCGATCAAACACAGCAAGCGACCGATTCTTTATTGCGGTGGAGGGATCGTTACTGGGGAAGCGTCGAAGGAGCTTCGCGAGCTTGTTAAGAAGACTGGCATTCCGATCACCATGACGGTTATGGGGCTCGGTGTTTATCCAAACGATGATCCGTTGTCGCTGGATATGTTGGGGATGCACGGCAGTGCCTATGCGAACTATGCAGTTCGGGACTGCGATCTACTGTTGGCTTTTGGGGTGCGGTTTGATGACCGCGTGACGGGGCATTTGGCCTCGTTTGCTAAGAATGCCAAGATTGTGCACGTCGATGTTGATCCATCTGAGCTTAACAAAAACAAGGTGGCTCACATTTCTGTCCGTGGGAATATCAAAGAGGTTCTCGGAGAGTTGAACAAAGTCGTGGAGGCTCCTGAGGATATTTCTGCGTGGGTCAAGCATTGTGCGGATCTAAAAGCGAAGCATCCGTTTACCTATGACCAAAGCTTTGATGGCATCGTTCAGCAGCATGCGATTCGGACGCTGTCCAATTTGACCAAAGACCGAGAGACTTATGTCACGGTCGGTGTGGGGCAGCATCAAATGTGGGCTGCTCAATTCTTTCAGTTCCGCAAGCCTCGGACGTGGATGAGCAGCAGTGGGCTCGGGACAATGGGTTTTGGGCTGCCGTGTGCGATGGGGGTTCAAGCGGCCCATCCCGACGCGTTAGTTATTGACATTGATGGTGATGGTTCGTTCCAGATGAACATTCAAGAGTTAGCGACATTGCATTGTGAAAAGTTGCCCGTGAAAGTTCTGCTTTTGAACAATCAGCACTTGGGCATGGTGGTTCAATGGGAAGATCGGTTCCACGGTTCCAATCGTGCACATACTTATCTAGGTCCGATTGATCACGAAGAGGCGAGTGGACCTGGATCGACGGTATGCCATTCCTACGCTCAAGAGCGATATCCGGACTTCGTAACAATTGCCAAGGGCTATGGTTTGGGAGCGGCCACGGTTCGCAAGAAGGCCGATCTCGAAGCAGCGCTTAGGGAGATGATTGAGTATCCTGGTGCGTTCGTTTTGGATGTCGAGGTGCCTTATCAAGAGCACGTGCTGCCGATGATTCCATCAGGCAAGACTGTTGACGATATGATTCTCAGCTAACTGGGAGCAGTCAGCGAACTGGGAGAACAAAGAGGGGATCTGCAGCAAACATATGGAACAAGTTTCATCGCGGCGTGGGGAGCATTTGATTCGGTTGATCGGCAACACGCCGCTGATCCCTTTGTTCTTTCCTGAGGTCAATCGGCGGATTTGGTGCAAGTGCGAGTTTCTGAACCCGAGCGGTAGCATCAAGGATCGATTGGCACGGACCATCATATTGGATGCAGAGCAAAACGGGCTGCTCAATGAGCAGTCCATCATTCTAGAATGCACCAGCGGCAACACCGGCATATCGTTTGCGATGCTCGGTGCAGCGCGTGGTTATAAAGTCGCCATCGTCATGTCGGAGCGAGCCAGTCAAGAACGCCGCATGATCATCAAGGGCTTTGGGGCCGATTTAATTCTATTCGACCAAGCGGGCTATCAGCATGGAATCGAGCGAACGCGAGAGATGGCCGAGGCGGATGCCCGTTATTTTCTGCCTCGTCAGTTTGAGAATCCTCTGAATGCATTAGATCACGAGCACGAAACAGGCCTAGAGTTCTTGCGGGATTGTCCGCATGAGATTGATGCCTTTGTATCGGGATATGGCACGGGTGGGACGTTGGCTGGTTGTAGCCGTGCGTTGAAGGGTGCGAATGCCAGAACGCAGATTTATGCCATGGAACCGGCTGAGGCCGCCATGTTGTCGGGTGAGGAAGCGTGTTGCCATTGGATCGAAGGTATTGCGGGAGGTTTTGTTCCGCCGTTGATTCGCGGTATTGAGTTAGATGGCAAGATCAAAGTGCCAAGTCAAAAAGCCATGGAGATGACCAAGCGACTGAACAGCGAATTTGGATTGTTAGTGGGAACCTCGTCCGGGGCGAATGTTACGGCAGCTTTAGAGGTGGCGTGTAATTTGGGGCCGAATTCGAACGTCGTGACGATTCTCTGCGACCGAGCGGAGCGATATTTCAGTACGCGACTGTTTAGTGCTTAGTGCTTAGTGCTTAGTGCTTAGTGCTCGTGCTCGTGCTCGTGCTCGTGCTCGTGCTCGTGCTCGTGCTCGACGGGGGTGGCAATTCGATTACGAGCACGAGCACCATTTCATTGAGCACGAGCACGAAAAGCAACGTATCTTGGTTTTCGATGCCTTGAAATGTGGGTAAAGACAAGGCCTTCAGCCTGGGCTAGGCAATTGCATGCCCGTTGGGCCGAAAACCGTTGTGACGATATCACGTCGTTTGTGTCGCCTAAAGATTCCCAATTCGAGGTCAATCTCGTCTTTTTCGCGTTTTGGGAAAAGCTTGTCTGTTCACTGAATAGCCGGGGATCATAATAGGTTCTTAACTTAGGGCGGCTTTATTAGCTGACCTGCCAATCATTCTCTGTTCGAACCTAGATTATGTATCGAGTTCATTTGGTCTCGCTCGTTTTCGGTTGCATGTCGTGGTTATTGTTTGCACCCACGATTCATGCTGAGGATCTCGGTTACTTTTTCACCGACGACGTGGAATACGATTCCAAGTTTCAGTCGCCCCAAGAGTTTTTCGGTTTCGAAATCGGAGAGCGGCATCTGCAGCATTTTGAGTTGATCGCCTATTTGAAGCATCTATCCACATCGCCGCGTGTAAAGTGGGTGGATTACGGCAAGACGCATGGAAATCGTCCTTTGTGTGTGCTCAAAATATCTTCCGCTAAGAACATCAAAGAGATCGATTCGATTCGAGAGTCTCATTTAAGTCTTGTTGATGCCGGTTCCGAATCGGCAGTCGATCCCAAGCAGATACCGGCTGTGATCTGGATGGGTTATGGAGTGCACGGGAACGAGCCGAGTGCATCGAATGCTGCCGCGTTGTTGGCTTACCATTTGATTGCCGGAAAGAGTAAGCAACACGGTAGGATTCTCTCGTCCTGTGTCATTCTACTGGATCCGTGTTTGAATCCTGATGGCTTTGATCGGTTTGCGAATTGGGCGAATGCTCACCGTGGGAAGATTGCCAATCCAGACCCTCAACACCGAGAGCATAACGAACAGAACCCGACAGGTCGGACCAATTATTATTGGTTTGATCTCAATCGAGATTGGATGCCCTTGCAGCATCCAGAGAGTCAAGGGCGCATGAAATTGTTTAATGAATGGCGGCCTAATGTTGTATTAGACTATCATGAGATGGGAGCGAATTCCTCCTATTTCTTTCAGCCTGGGGTCCCCAGTCGTTCCAATCCCTGGACACCGGAAAGCAATCTTGAACTGACTCGCATCTTCGCTGGTTATCATGCCAAGGCTCTGGATAAGATTGGCTCTCTCTATTTTACCGAGGAGCGGTTCGACGACTTTTACATTGGCAAGGGGTCAAGTTATCCCGATGTCAGAGGTTCGGTCGGAATTCTCTTTGAGCAAGCCAGTGCGCGTGGTCAGATGCAGGACACCACAAATGGGTTGCTCGAATTTCGAAATGCGATACGCAACCAAATTGTTACATCGTTATCGAGTTTAGAAGCGACCGTTGCCAAGAAAGCGAAGCTTAACGAGCATTTGAGAGATTTTTATCGAGAATCGGCTCAGTTGGCGAAAGCTGATCCAACGAAAGCGTTCGTGTTTCATGCCGGAGGGGATCATCAAAAGGCGCATGAGTTCATCGAGTTGTTAAGGCAGCATGATATCCAGACCTATCGACTGGGTCGGGAATTGGCCGTTGGGGGAGAGAAATTCACAACAGATCGTTCGTTTGTCGTGCCGGTTGATCAGCGCGAGTATCGGTTACTGATGGCGATGGTTGAGTCGCGAACCGAGTTTCAAAACAAGACCTTTTATGACATTTCCGCTTGGTCGTTACCCCTAGCGTTTGGGTTGACATGGGCCAAGCTGACTGATGTTGAATTAGGGGCATCGGGGGAAAAGGTTTGGGACGGAGAGCCGGTCGATTTCGAGACTGTCGAACCGGAAGAGGCACCAAATTGGTCGGATCAAGATTACGCTTATTTGATCGAGTGGAATTCCACGCATGCACCGAGGACGCTCCATCGATTGCACTCACAAAAAATTCTAGTCAAGGTAGCAACAGAGAGTTTTGCAGTTCGGGTGGTCGGGGATGATGGATCCAAAGAGACCAGAATGTTTCAAGCTGGAACGCTCATGATTCCTTTGGGTTTGCAGCCGGAACGATTGGAATTGGTGAGATCCGTTTTAGAAGAAGGGGTGCGGGAGGATGGCGTTCGCGTATCGACGATCGCGACCGGCTTGACGGATGTCGGAATCGACTTGGGGAGCGATGGTTTTAAACGAGTCAATGCACCGAAAGTTCTTTTGATTGTTGGGTCAGGAACCAGCGACTACGATGCTGGCGAAGTATGGCATCACTTTGATCAGCGTCTGCGAATGCCCATCACGATGGTGGATGCCTATCAGTTAGGATCCATTAAGCTGGCTTCGTATACTCACATCATAAGTGTTAGTGGAACGTACTCCAGTGTGCCAGCAGCGGCTACGGATTCGTTGCAAGCGTGGCTGAAGAGTGGTGGGACTTGGATAGCCACGGGAACATCCGCCCAGTGGCTCAATCAGCGCAAGATTTCCTCGTTTTCGATTCGCAAACGCGAGGGGGCATTACCGCTCCGCATGCCCTATGCACAGGCTGCCGATAATGCAGTCGTGAACGAGATAGATGGAGCCATTTTTCGCACTGAGGTGGATCGAACGCATCCGTTGGCGTTTGGGATTGAGACGAACGAGTTGCCCGTATTTCGAGGTCACACCATGTTTTTGGATCCGTCGACCAATCCGTATTCAACGCCGCTGATTTACAAGAGTGTCGAACCGCTGGCGAGTGGCTATGCATCGGGTGAGAATCTGAGTTTGATAACGGGCAGTGCTGCCGTTATGGTGAAATCGGAGGGTGCGGGTCGCGTGATCGTCATAGCGGATAATCCCGTATTCCGAGGTTATTGGCGAGGGACCCAGCGGTTGCTTGAAAACGGAATCTTTTTCGGAGATTGGGTCAACGAGCCGAAAGTCGGCGAGTAGCAAGATTTTGTGCGATTGAAGAAACCTAAATGAAGATTGAACAGGCCGGTTGGTTCAAAATTCAAGCTTTGGTGTGTTGGATTCTGGGTGCTTGTAGGTCGGGTGGTAGGTTGTTTTTGCTTGGCGGACGCGAGTGTTATTAGGCCGGCACGAGTCGGGCTTTGGTTGACGTTCTAGGGTGCGCCAGCTATAAACAAAGGTTGCTTTGAACTGATGTTTCGCCCGAGCATCGAGTTTTTTAATTAGGGCAATTGCTCCCCCCGCCTTTCATCCTGGAGTTCATTTGACATGCGTCGGACGTTTGTTGCCGGTTTATTTTGTGCCGTCTTTGCCTCCAACTCGACACTGCTCCATGCAGATTGGACAAATTGGCGGGGGCCTGGTGCGAATGGTGTTGCGTCGGATACAGGTTTGCCTGATACCTTTAAGATCTCCGAGCCGGGCAAAGATAATCTCATTTGGAAGGCTCTGCACGGATGTCGATCGACGCCGATTGTGCATGATGGCCGCGTCTTCTTCAACAGCCACACTGGTGTAGAGCGGGTTGATGAGCAAGAGAGCATCGTTTGTTTGGACTTGCAAACAGGCAAGACGCTTTGGCAATACAAATTCAATGTTTTCATGACCGATATCGTCAGCAACCGAGTTGGTTGGACGAACATCACGGTGGACCCAGCGACTGGAAATATCTATTGCCATGGAACACAAGGTTATCTTTTGTGTCTCGATCGAGATGGCAAGCCGTTGTGGAATCGATCGTTGACGGAAGAGTTTGGCCGCGTGTCTGGTTATGGTGGGCGATTGAGCAGTCCCATCATTGATGGTGACATGGTAATTCTCGGGATCAATTGTGCCGTTTGGGGCAAGTATGGCCGAGGTGGTTGTCGCTTTGCCGCTTTCAACAAGAAGACTGGCGAACAATATTGGTGGGGTTCGACAGGCTATCGAGTTCTGGATAGTTTTCAATCGGTGCCATTGGTTGCTGAGATCAACAATCAGCGATTGCTAATTGGAGGTGGCGGAGACGGAGGTCTGCATGCGTTCAAGGTCGGGACGGGGGAAAAGGTTTGGAGCTACATGTTCTGTTTGGGCTCCGTTAATACATCACCTGTGATCGACGGCAATTTGGTTTACATCGCTCACGGGGACGTAAGTCCTGAGGGGGGGAACATCCAAGGGCGAGTTTCCTGCGTTGATGCGAGTGAAGTGGTCGATGGCAAGCCAAAGTTGGTTTGGCAAAAGGATGGATTAAAGATCAAGTTCGCGAGTCCTATCTTGGACAAGGGGCGTTTGATTTTGAATGATGAAGATGGTCGTTTGTATTGCTTGGATGCGAAGACTGGCGATGAGATATGGAAGTTCAAGTATGGAGGTGGGGGCAACATTCGCTGTTCACCTGTTTTGGCGGACGGCAAGATTTACGTTGGTGACTCGCGTGGACGTTTCTACATCATCAAGGATGACGTCAAGAAGCCAAAGACCATTGCGAGTGTGAACTTTGTGAGTCGCGACGTGAAGACGGGTGATCCTGTTTACGCGGAATTGGATGGTTCGGTTTCGATTTCGAATGGCTGTATCTTTATCGGAACAGGTACTGAGCTTTATTGCATCGGAACGGAGGCACCGAAAAAGAGTGCAGCCCCGAGTTCTGACAAAACTACAAGTGCAACGAAGCTGGGAGAGCCTGCTTCATTGCTCGTGTATCCCAGCGAGTTGACTTTAGCACCAGGAGAGTCTGCCAAGCTCACGGCGCGGTTGTTCGACAGCAACGGTAACTTTTTACGGGAAACCGCTGCGGAATGGGAATTGGGGGCCATGGAGGCGTATGAGCCGGTTCCGGGCTTGCCACCTGCACCCAAAATCAATCCACCAGCTTTGAAGGGGGCCATCGCCAAGGATGGGAAACTAACGGTTGCCAGCGACGTCCAGGGGCAGTTTGGGCTGGCCGTTGCCAAAGCCGCCGGATTGACTGGTTCCGCGCGAATTCGGCAGACACCAAAGTTACCGTACACGCAAGACTTTGAAAAAGTTCCGGACAATGCGATACCGGGTGGATGGTCGAATAGTCAAGCCAAGTTTGCGGTACGCACGGTTGACAATCAGAAGGTGTTGGTCAAGACAGCAACCAATCCGAGTCCATTGGTCGCGAGAGCCAGTGCATTCATTGGACCGCCGAGCTGGACCGATTACACCATTCAGGCGGACATGATGTCTGGCAAGGTGCGTGGATTGCAAGCGGACATGGGAGTTGTCGCCAATCGCTACTTTTTCTTTTTGAGCGGCGAGACCAAGCAATTGCGATTGGTGAGCTGGGAGAGTTTGCCTCGGATTGACCGTAGTATACCGATGGATTGGGAAGCCAACACATGGTTTACGTTGAAGCTGACCGTTGAGCAAAAGAATGGTAAAGCGATCGTAAAGGGCAAGCTATGGAAGAAAGGCGAGCCCGAACCACAGGACTGGACATTGGAGGTAGAGGATCCGAATCCGAATACGGAAGGCTCTGCAGCGGTTTATGCAAACGTTCCGGCAGGAAGCATTGAAAGTGCGACCGTGCCTGGTTCTGAGGTTTTCTTTGACAACCTCAAAGTGGTCCCTAACGTCGTCAAATAGATGTGTTGCGGATGCAGCGTAGTTGCGTCCCATTAAGATTAAGCTGAGGCGGTTTTTTTGGAACACTCAGCTGCACCGGAGTCGCTTGATTCAGCGAACTCGATTCAACGAAACAACTCAGCGAAACAATCACACCATAAACTTTAAGGTTATTGAGATGCATCATCAAGCTAACATCATGAAGGCTATTCATCCCCAAAAGAGTTCCGAATTGTCGCCTCGTCGCAGAGGTTGGTTCAGAATAGCAGTGGCTTGCGGTTTGGTCACTTGCGCGGGTGCATCCCATGTTTGTGCGGAAGATTGGCCGATGTTTGGTGGAAACGGTTCCCGCAATTTCGCCAACACGCAGGAGAAAGACATTCCTGGGATGTTTGATGTTAGTTCGGGCGAAAACATTCTTTGGTCAGCGGAGCTAGGATCAAAGGGATATGGCGGGCCGGTTGTTGGAGCGGGCAAGGTTTTCGTTGGGACAAACAATCAGAATCCGAGAGACCCTTCGATCCAGGGTGATAAAGGGGTGTTGATGTGTTTCGATGAGAAGTCGGGTGATTTCCTCTGGCAGCTCGTGTTTGATAAGCTCGGAGCTGGCCGCGTTCAAGATTGGCCGGAGGAAGGGATCTGTTCGAGCCCGATTGTTGAAGGAGACCGAATTTATTTCGTTAGCAATCGGTGCACGGTCGTATGTGCTTCGGTTGACGCCGATCCTGAGAAGCCGGGCAAAGGCAAAATCCTCTGGGAATACGACATGATTGGGGTGAACTCTGTGTTCCCGCACAATCTCGCCGTTTGTTCGCCGATGATTGTGGGCGATGAGCTTTACATTGTGACTGCGAACGGTGTTGATGAAGGTCACATCAACATTCCGGCGCCTGAGGCACCGAGCTTTCTTTGTTTGAACAAGAAGGATGGCAAGTTCAACTGGAAGAGCAACTTGCCTACGCAATCGTTGGTCGATGCACGCAAGAAAGGTGCCGATGTCGACATCCGAGCGTTGGTTGATCAAGGGAGATTGGCTATGCATGGTCAGTGGTCGAATCCGACCTATGCGGAGGCTAACGGCAAGCCGATGGTGATCTTTCCTGGGGGTGACGGGTGGATTTACGCTTTTAATCCGAAGAGTCAGGGAGAGGGAGAGTTGCTTTGGAAGTTCGATTGCAATCCCAAGGATTCGTTTTACGTTTTAGGACCGCGTGCGACGCGAAACGATTTCATCGGGACTCCGGTTGTATACGATAACAAATTGTATATCGGCGTTGGGCAAGATCCGGAGCACAAAGAGGGTGTTGGGCATCTGTGGTGTATCGACTTGACCAAGACCCCGAAGAACCCGGATAAAGATCTCTCGCCTGCGGTAAAGATTGAGGCAGGCAAGCCACCGCAAACGATTTTTGATCCCAAGGCGCCTGAGAACAAAGATTCCGCGTTAGTTTGGCATTTTGGAGGTATGGCGGAGTGGGGATCGGATCGCATTTATCATTTTGGGCGATCGATGTCGACGTGTGCGATTCATGAGGATTTGCTGTACACGACCGATTTGAATGGGTTTGTCTACTGTATTGATGCTCAGACGGGGGAGAAGTATTGGGACGTCGAGACCAACGCTTCGATTTGGGGCTCGCCGTATTACGTCGACAATAAAGTCTTTGTTGGTACAGACGATGGCATTTTGTATGTGTTCCCTCATGGCAAAGAAGCGCCAGAGGCGGAAGAAATCGAGATGGATGGCAAAGTGCGAGCGACGCCGGTTTCCGCGAATGGCAAGCTGTTTGTTTTGACTGAGAGCAAGACGAAGTTGTTTGCGATAGGGACCAAGTAGCCTATCTCGCCGTAGCCTATCTCGCCGTAGCCGATCTCGCCAAGAGATTGGATGCGTTGCCGGAGTGCTGTCCAAAGTCTGGTGACTTTGGCTACGTAGGGCCTGTAGCCGATCTCGCCAAGAGATTGGATGTATTGCCGGGGTGCGGTCCAAAGTCTGGTGACTTCGGCTACGTAGGGCCGTAGCCGATCTCGCCAAGAGATTGGATGTATTGCCGGAGTGCTGTCCAAAGTCTGGTGACTTCGGCTACGTAGGGCCTGTAGCCTATCTCGCCAAGAGATTGGATGTGTTGCTGGAGTGCTTGTCCAAAGTCTGGTGACTTCGGCTACGTAGGGCCTGTAGCCGATCTCGCCAAGAGATTGGATGTATTGCCGGGGTGCTTGTCCAAAGTCTGGTGACTTCGGCTACGTAGGGCCGTAGCCGATCTGGCCAAGAGATTGGATGTATTGCCGGAGTGCGGTCCAAAGTCTGGTGACTTCGGTTACTTAGGGCCTGTAGCCGATCTCGCCAAGAGATTGGATGCGTTGCTGGAGTGCTTGTCCAAAGTCTGGTGACTTCGGCTACGTAGGCCTGTAGCCGATCTCGCCAAGAGATTGGATGTATTGCTGGAGTGCGGTCCAAAGTCTGGTGACTTCGGCTACGTAGGGCTGTAGCCGATCTCGCCAAGAGAT
>JALOQS010000417.1 GCA_025459355.1 Pirellula sp. | reverse complement strand
GTGGCGGGCTATCCAATCGAGTTCCTTGGGGTCCTGCTGTGCCGCCGATCGCCATTGCTGGATCGTTTCCACGACGAGGTCGGGATCGTCTTTCGATAGATCGTTGAGATGATTGGCTACGCTACGTGTAACATAGCGTGTGCGGTCTCCGTGCAAAACCGAAAGCAGGGGGAGCGTGACATCTGGAGAGAGACTAATCCGACCAGACCATGGCAAAAGAGGACGAGTCGATTCACTTACTAATCGCCGCACGTGATAGTTCTTGTCCGTGGCCCATTTCTTCAATACCTTTACCGCTTCAATTGGGTATTCCCGAATAAAGGATCGCATAGCGTCCTCCATGGAGAATCGCTTAGTTAGCTCCTTGAGGACATTGAGCGATAGGGCAACATGCTCCCGAGCCATTCCATGCCTCACCACATATTCACCAAAGGGAGCAATGATGAAATCGCCAAAATCACCATCCGTTTTCTTCTCATCAAGCGGAGGTGGAAGACATCCCACAATAAGCCCTGCTGCCGTCGAGTAGTCGGTGGGCAACTCAACAGCCATCACCTCGGCTATGTGCGAAATTCTTTGCTTGAGTTCCAATTCAGGAAGCCTCTTCATGACACCGGCAACAAACCGACGCTTAGAAAAGCCTGGCACTTTTTTCTGAAACAATCCCGCCAGGAATTGGACTTTCTCGTCATTAAACAAATGATCTTTGAGACTGAATCCGCTCACGTAATCTCCTTCTGAGGATCCTCGGCCTAGCCCCTTCGGATCAACGTTATTGCTTTCCATTTGTCCGACCGTTTATGCAATTATCATGCTACACAACGATCGTGCCAAGTGAAATCATTAGGCCGGAAAAAACAATCGATACGCTTTGTAACCACCCGATAGATTTCGAACGTTGTAGCCTCGTTGCTGAAGAATCCTGGTCGCGATGTAGCCACGTTGGCCAACCTGGCAAAACACAACCACTTGTTCTTTATTCGGAATTTCATTAAGTCGCTCTCTTAGCTGATCAACAGGTATCGATTTGGCCCCCGGAATAGTGCCCAAACGAAACTCCTCATCCGTACGAACATCAATTAGGCAGGAGGATTCCAATTGCGACAGTTGATCGACATGAATGATGGGATGATCGTTCCTGACAACTCCGGCAGCGATAAAGCCTGCCATGTTGATCGGGTCCTTTGCCGAGCCAAACTGAGGCGCGTAGGCGAGCTCAGACTCCTCCAAATCAAAGACCGTCATTCCAGCTTGAATCGCCATCGCCAAGACATCGATTCGCTTATCGACTCCTTCGCCTCCTGTGATCTGTGCACCGAGTATCTTGCCATCGCCGGGCTCGAAAAGGAGCTTGATCGACATCCCTTGCGCGCCCGGATAGTAACCAGCATGGTTAGCCGGGTGGAGATAGATCTTCTGATAGGATTTAGATTCTCGCTGAAGAATTCGTTCGCTAGCTCCGGTCGATGCGACAACCATGTTAAAAACTTTTACGATTGATGTCGCTTGCGTGCCTCGGAACATAACCTTGCGACCAAACATGTGATCAACAGCTAATCGACCTTGCCGATTGGCAGGTCCAGCCAAGGGAACTTGGGTTCTTATCTTCAGCACAAAATCTTCGGTCTCGATCGCATCTCCCACTGCATAGATATCGGGATCCGATGTCTGCATAAAAGCGTTCGTCACAATGCCTCCGCGAGGCCCCGTCGCTAACCCGGAATCAATCGCGAGCTTGCTCTCTGGACGCACTCCTATTCCGAACAAAATCATATCGCTGTCGATTGCGATCCCGTTACTTAGCTTCGCGACTAACCGATCATCCTTTGGCGAAACTTCAGAGACGGTTGTGTTGAGTAAAACATCAACTCCTTTGCTTTTGAGTTCTGCGAGAATAGGCGTTGTCATTTCCCTATCCACTACGGGCAAAATTTGGTTCGACAACTGAATGAGAGACACTTTGACGTTTCGGTGTACAAGATTCTCGACCATTTCCAGCCCGATAAAGCCTGCACCGACCACAACGACGTGCTTGATCCCCGAATCCACACGAGCTTTTATTCGATCAACATCTTCCAACGTTCGAAGCGTAAAAACATTCGCCGAGTTGATTCCTGGAATGGCTGGTAGTACAGGTGAAGCCCCGGGAGAGAGAACAAGTTTGTCGTAGGGTTGTCGGATTAAGTCCTTGGTGCCAACCTTTTCTACAACGACCTCTTTGCGTGCACGATCAACTTCCACCACATTGCAGCTTGTTTGGACATCGATCTGTAATAAGGCAAACCGCAATTGGCAAAGGAAACGTACGGTCCACGTTCGAACAGAACAATCTCCGCCGTTTCACTAAGTCTGCGGGCTCTCGCTGCAGCCGATGCTCCACCAGCCACGCCTCCAACAATTACAATCTTCATCTTTAACCCCATCCTTTGATGGTTTTGTACACGGAAAGGATTTTTCTTTCAACAGCCCCCTTTCGTGTCTCTTGCGAATCGAGCTTAAGGAACCGAAACATTTGATTTCTGTTCAACATGATCGATGACATTTCCCTCTTGCCCGCCTCGATCCTCATGACGCACAGCGACTCAAGTTTCAGGGACGAGGAACACGGCCTCAAAGAGTTTTCGTTGCGATTAGCCGTGACGCACACTGGCTTTAATTAGCCGGAACGCGCTAGCGTCCGGTGGTCGACCGTTAACCGTTTGTTAGCTCCTTGCTGAATTTCGACGTCGGATGTGGTACGATGGTCCGACGTCAGAGATGTTCTCTGGCTGAAGATAACACGTCAGTAGAGCGACCGATGGCACTCGCATCTCCGGGCCAGAACGCGCCATTTTGTAAACAAGCAGATGCACTCAACGTCTCCATCCCCCGGCCTCAGGCGGTCCATCGCCCCCTCGGTCGATGTGCACAACCCTGGCAGCGTTTTACTAAGTGACCACGAGAGTGACCCAAGACACTGAAAAACATAATCCCTATGCGTCTCCAGATTCGCACTTGGATTCCGAGCCCCCGCGCACAGAGTATAGCAAAAGGCAATTCACCCTGTTCTTGCTTCTGTCGGCATTCGTTGGGTGCATGGCAGTGCTAACATTCTCTTGGCCGAGCAACTGGAAGATCCAAATTCCATTGGCGACCATCCTCGGGCCTTGGTTGGCAATCCGCCTTGGCGTTTGCACAATCGAAGTTGGAATTCTTGGTTTGTCTGGATCTATCATGTTGATGATTCCATACTGTTTTCGCCAACGCGTAAGCACGTTTTTGCTACTGGTTTTTGGATTCGGAATTTGGTGCATTTTTGGTTTTGTCTCCGGACTGTTGCTGTGGGTATAACGAACAAACTGCCAAAAATGGCAAGTGTTTCAGTAGTCACGAAAACACTTGTAAGTTCGTTGAAAAAAGTAACAGAACCATAATGGGCTTTGACGTTGCGACGGATGTGTTGGGGGCGACTTACGTTGTCCCCCGCTGATCGTGGTCATCCACAATGCACAATAAGTCGCGTCAGTCCTCGGTGCTAGGGGGCCTCGGTGCTAGGGGGCCTCGGTGCTAGGGGGCCTCGGTGCTAGGGGGCCTCGGTGCTAGGGGGCCTCGGTGCTAGGACCGAAACGAGCGATGCATTAAAATCGGGAGATTGTGCCAGGATTTCCAATCGACCTTCCTTGCCCCCAGATTTTTCAGGTATACTTGAATTCGCAAGTAGATGGTCAACCATCTCCCCACCCCATTCCCTCCCAATCCCACCTGGCAATGCTGCCACTTTTTCACAGGAGCGTGATATGCGACCTGCCTATACCCTTGACCGTCGAGGTCTTCTAAAGGTTGGAGCCGCGAGTGTCATTGGAAGCTTTGTGGCCCCAAGCCTTTCCCCCTCCCACTCCAAGGCCGCCAACACCAGATCGTCCTCGTTCGGGCGTGCGAAATCGGTGGTTCTCGTCATGCTGAGCGGAGGGCCTAGCCAGTTGGACACCGTCGATCCCAAACCTGATGCACCAGCAGAGGTTCGCGGCGAGTTCAATACCATCTCGACGGCGATTCCGGGTGTCGCGATTTGTGAACACTTGCCCAAGCTAGCGACCCAACTGGATCGTTGGTCTCTGATCCGCACCTTGGCCCATCAAGAGCACAATCACTTGCTCGCCACTCACATCGCCTTGACCGGTCGCCCCACTCCTCTGCCGCGCGGAGGCTCCGATTTGGATCGCGTGGAATCCCGAAGCGACTTTCCCAACTTGTCCGCTGCCCTCGATCACATTCGGCCTCGCGGCGATGGGATACCAACCGGAGTCTCGCTACCGAACTATCTCATCGAGGGACCGCTCACATGGCCTGGTCAACACGCTGGCTTCTTGGGAGCAAAACACGATCCGTGGCAGATCAACGGCGATCCGAATAATCCTGACTTCAAAATGGAAGCACTGGCTTTGCGAGATGGCATGTCGGTCGATCGCGTATTGCAACGTCGAGATCTGTTGCAGTCGCTCGCTAAACCGAATCCAAATCAAAGCCGTGCCTCAGTAGACGCCTTTCGCGAGCAACAGCAGATCGCTTTCAACATTCTCACTTCGGGAAAAGTCGTTTCCGCCTTTGATATCAAGAGCGAGTCAGATGAGACTCGTGATCGTTATGGCCGCAACAAGTTTGGCCAATCTTTATTAATGGCCAGACGACTGGTCGAAGCTGGTGTGCCGGTCATTCAAGCGACGATGGGTATCGTTCAAACTTGGGACACGCACGTGGACAATTGGGGACGACTGAAAAACACATTGTTGCCGCAACTCGATACGGGGCTCGCAGCACTTATGGATGACTTAAAGGCTAGCGGTCTGCTGGATCAAACGTTAGTCATCGTCATGGGAGAGTTTGGCAGAACCCCGAAGATATCAAACCTACCGGGTGAAAAAATTCCGGGGCGAGATCACTGGGCAGCCGCTTACTCCGGACTATTTGCAGGGGCTGGCGTGTTAGGTGGACAAGTCATCGGCAAAACCGATGCTCATGCCGCGTATCCTCTGACTCGTCCGTGGTCCCCGGCCGATGTCCTTTCGACCACCTTTCATGCGTT
>JALOQS010000128.1 GCA_025459355.1 Pirellula sp. | reverse complement strand
TGGGAGCCATTGAGCCGCGCGACTTGCCAATGCGGAACGACTTGCCAATGCGGGACCTGATCGACCAATCGTTCTCGCGTCGAACGTTTGTAAAAGTTCTGTCGGGTGGGTTCTGCACGGCAGCCCTGGTTGATTCGCAGCGGGAGAATGCTCTGTTTGCGTCTGAAGGCTCATCATTGAACGAAAGCGATACGCAAAAAGAGCTCTTTCAATTCCGAGGGATACCGACCTCGGTCGCGGACGATGTTGTAGTGCCGAACGGGTATGTCGCGGAGGTTCTCTATCGATGGGGCGATCCTGTTGACGGCGTTGCTCCTCACTTTAAGCCGGATGCGTCGAATTCGGCGGACGATCAAGAGCGACAAGCTGGAATGGGGCATGATGGAATGGAGTTCTTTTCCATACCCGGAAAAGATCCCAACAAACACGGTTTGCTGGCCATCAACCACGAATACACCGACCAGTTGTTATTGTTCACCGATGGCATAGATCCGTTGCCCCCAGATAAGATGCCGCTCGAAAAGGTTCGCAAATCGATGGCGTCCCACGGTGTTTCGATCATTGAGATTGAAAAGGACTCTGCGGGAAATTGGCGAGTGATTCCTTCGAACCGATCCCGAAGAATCACCGCAGACACACCGATGACCATTTCTGGCCCGGCAACGAAGAAGATCGGCACAGAAGTTCGCGGCACGGTTAACAACTGCGCGGCAGGTCGAACTCCATGGGGCACTTATCTTACTTGCGAAGAAAATTTTCAGAGCATCTTCGGCACCAATTCGGCCGATTTTGAACCAACCGATGCACAGAAGAAGTATGGGCTTACGTCGCTCGGTTATTACTACGAAATTGATGGAAAAAAGGTTGCGGGCTATCGTTGGTGGGAGCAGTATGCTCGATTCGATTTAGGGAATCCAGATAATGACTCGGTTCGTTTCGGCTACGTTGTCGAGATCGATCCGCAAGATCCCAATTCTCGGCCCGTGAAGCGGACCGCGTTGGGACGAATTCGTCACGAGAATGCCGAACTAACCGTTGCACCGAATGGCAAGATTGTCGTCTATATGGGCGATGATGAGATGAATCAGTTTGTGTACAAATTCGTTTCCGCCGAGACATGGGATCCCAAAGATCCATCCGCGTTCGAGCTAGCGACGCGCAATCGATTGCTTGATCGTGGAACACTGTATGCTGCCAAGTTTAACGCTGATGGTACCGGTCAGTGGTTAGAGTTGGCCCCCGACAAGCACGGCATTCCTCGCAAGAGAGATGCTGCCGATAGCAAGGGTTTTGACGAGGCCGATATCTGCATTCGGACGCGAGAGGCGGCTGAGATTGCGGGTGCTACACCGATGGATCGACCTGAGTGGTTGGCCGTTCATCCGGAGACTCGCGAAGTTTATGTGACGTTAACCAACAATAAAAGCCGGCATGTGGCCGATGCAGCCAACCCGAGAGTCAAAAATGTGTTCGGTCATATTGTGCGCTGGAAAGAAGACAGTGACGACGCGTCGGCCACCAAGTTTCGATGGCAAGTTTTTGTGTTGGGCGGAAACCCCGATCATGAAGACCCGATGTTTCGAGGTAATGCCAAAGGTGATATCTTCGCTTGTCCTGATGGTTTGAAATTCGATCCCAAGGGAGTGCTTTGGATACAAACGGACATGTCGAGTAGCGTTATTGGCAAGAAGGGATTCGAAGAGTTTGGGCACAACATGATGCTCGCTGCTAATCCCTCTACGGGAGAGACCAGACGATTTCTGACGGGGCCTCGCGGTTGTGAAATCACTGGTCACGCGATGACCCCGGATCGCAAGACCATGTTTGTCAATATTCAGCATCCCGGCGAGCCAGCTGACGAACTTTCCGATCCGAATTCACCTCAAAAGGTTAGTAGCTGGCCTGATGGACCGGCTGGAGGTCGCCCAAAATCTGCCACAATTGTGGTTAGACGCGTTGATGGTGGAGAGATCGGCAGTTAGGGCACGTTTTCGAGAGGTAAACGTCGCTTCACGTTAGCCGTGTTGAATAGTATGATGTAGGCTTGGGCTCTAACAGGGGAATCGCTTGGTGAATTATCCCAAACACCCTCTGACGGCTGCGCGCCAAGCGTCGAGCTTACTGAATACACCTTCTCTTTCATGAAGCCAACCAACAAATCTACTGCACCGCGACGTTGGGATTTACCACGTATTGCAGGACGCCGAACATTCTCGGAATTAACCTCCTCTGAAATGTTTGTTGGTTCGTTCCTATTGTTGATATTGCTGGGAACGCTTGGTTTTTTGTTTTTGCCAGGGTTGTATGTGGGAGAACCGATGGGAGTCGTCGACTCGTTGTTTACCTCGACGAGCGCGATATGTGTCACAGGTTTGATTGTCGTTGATACCGCGACCTATTTCACGTTTTGGGGGCAACTGTACCTCATTGTTTTGATTCAGCTAGGTGGGCTTGGGATGCTAACGTTCGCCTCGATGATCATCGCGGCTATTGGAGGCAGACCATCGCTGCGGGCAGGGACTGCGATTGAGGGAGACATGAAGACGCTGCCCGATGTCCCAACCAAAAAGCTAGTGATCGATATTGTAAAGTTTACTTTTGTTTGCGAAGCGATTGGGGCGTTGGCACTGTACATCCTATGGGTGCCACGACATGGATGGGTGGATGCAGCATGGCCTGCCATATTTCATTCGATTAGTGCGTTCTGCAATGCAGGTTTTTCAACCTACACCGATTCGTTGATTTCGCATTCCAACTCGACTCTGACGTTGACTGTAATCTCGCTGTTGATCCTCGTTGGTGGAATCGGATTCGTGACTTTAGAAGAGTTATCGTTGTTAGGGAAGGCATCGGGACGAAAGCGACGTCGACTCTCAATTCATACCAAACTGGTTCTCATCGGAACGATACTTCTGTTAGCGATACCGAGTCCTCTTTTCTTGTTCTTTGAATGGAACCAGACGCTGGCATCGATGACCTGGGAAGACAAGCTCTCACACGCGATGTTTTTCAGCGTTACTCCCAGAACAGCGGGATTCAACGCGGTCGATTACGCGCAAGTGTCGGATCCGACGAGTCTGTTGACCATGATTTTGATGACGATTGGAGGCGCGCCTGGCTCCACGGCTGGCGGGATGAAGATCACTACGTTTTTATTGATGTTGCTTTTGGCTTGGGCGAAAATATCTGGTCAATCGAGCGTTAACTTTATGAATCGATCTATTCCTGATCGCACCATACAACGTGCGACGGGGATGTTTGTGATCATGGTTTCCGTGACCTTTTTTGGCATCTTTCTCATTCACATCTTCGACCCCGTTATCGCATTTGAAGATGCGTTTCTCGTGAGAGCATTTGAGGGGGTAAGTGCAATGAATACGGTGGGGCTGTCGCTCGGAGTAACGGCAACGCTATCCTCTGGATCTAAGATCGTGCTAGTACTGTTGATGATCATTGGTAGGGTGGGCCCCACCGCGATCGTCGCTGCGTTTGAGGCGAGGTTCGTTAAGCGAACGGATTATCGTCTCGCGTCAGAAGATGTTTTGATTGGATAGATAAGGATCGTCTAGGAAAAAATGGCCAAAAAATACAAACGGTTTGTTGTCATCGGGCTGGGAAACTTTGGATTCGCGGCCTGTCAAAAACTATCCAATTTAGGGCATGAGGTGATCGCGATCGATGTTGATCCCGCCGTTGTCGATCGCATCGGGCCCATCGTTGAGCGAGCGGCGGCGTTGGACGCGACGGATACCCAAGCTCTCAAGCGTTTAGGTGTCGAGGGGGCTGACGCTGCGGTTGTTTCGACTGGCGACGATATCACGGCAAGTATTCTCGCATCGTTAGCATTGCAGGATCTCAAAGTTAGAGAGATCTTCGTCAAGGTCATCTCTACGGACCATGCCCGTGTCATGGAGCGGCTGGGTGTTACGGAAACCGTTTTTCCTGAGCGTGATACAGCTACGGCGCTAGCCACCAAAATCAGTGGCAATGCACTGCGAAACTATATCGCTCTCGGAGCTAATTTTAGCATTCAAGAAATGGGCGTGCCTCAAGAGTGGCTCGGTAGATCGATCGGTGAGCTCGGAGTTAGACAAAAATACGACGTTACGATTATCGCGATCCATGACATTCTCACCGATGCCATCGTCGCAACCCCGGGACCGGACTACAAACTGAAGGAGTCGGATACGATTTTCGTCGCAGGCAACGATCAATCGTTAAAGCGCATTGCTGCTGTCGACTAATCGTTGCTGCCAACGTTCCAATATGCTCTGCGTTTCGGCAGCTAATCGGATCGAATCTGTACTCGGTTGAGTTTGGGATTTAGCGAATTGATCAAGCATGATTGATTCTTGCGATGCGTCGGCTCCAACGATTTCGCAAGCCGCTTTGCCATCATGACCGTGAATCCAGAATCGTGGCTTCTGCGTATCCCACGGCCTAAGGAAGTCGTCGCAGATCATAGACGCATCGCTTCCGGCAAATTCAATCCATTTGCGACCTGCAGCATCAAATCCACAGTCCCAATGTGCCACAGCTCCACCCTCAAGTTGAACCAAGGCTTGAGCACTAGTCCATATTTTGGTCGCCGGATCTTTTGTACCAAAGGCTGCAATGGACTGGGGACGTAATCCTGTGAACCAAAGGGTCGCGTAAACACAGTACCAACCCAAATCCAACAAACATCCACCTCCCAGATCCGGCGTCAAGCGATGGTCGTCGCCGCGAGTGAGAATGTGGGACGAGCTACATGCAATGGTGATCCGTCGGAGTGATCCGAGGGTTCCGGAGCGGATGATATCTCGCATTCGTTCGCTTCGGGGGTGGTAGGGAAACGACGTTGCATGGTGCAGAGATTTCGCAGTCCTGCTCGCACATTCCAGCATAGCTACCGCTTCGGTTTCGTTTACCGCGAGCGGCTTTTCGCAGAGCACTGACTTGCCTGCCGACATGGCCATAATCGAAAATTGCGAGTGCAGGTTTGGAGGCAGTGCCACATACACGGCATCTATCTCGGAATCGGAGCAAGCGTCAGAAAGCTCGGTTGTAACACGACTCGGATGATATTTTGCGGACCATACAGAGAGCTTGTCTGCGTTGCGTCCTGCGGCGAGTATCAATTCGTGGCCAGGCGTTTCGTTAACTAACGAAGCCATGCGATCGGTGACTCGTCCGATCCCGAGAAAGCCCCATCTCATTACGCACACTCAAGCTGATAAAGGTTCTAGATCGGGGTGGGACGCCAACCGCCTTCTGTGTCATCGGCGGTTCGCACTGGGGTGTTTTCCGCAATTTCGGGATCAGATGTAACTGTTTTCTGAGGCTTGGAGTTATTCAGTGCTTTGAAATGCTTGTAGCAATCGCTGCCCCAGAGGTAAGCGACGACCAAGGCGGCGACAAAGCCTGCGAATGGCGGATTCATCTTGAATCCATTGAGCAGTAAGATCAAAGCGGCTGAAGCGATCGCAAATGAGGTGATCGCAACCTTGATCAGAATCGTCGTGTTGGCACGTTTGGTTTCGCTTCGAGCGATGGCTCGTCTCGCGTTGGAATTCGCCAATTCTCGAAGAGCTCCCATGTCCACTTGCGTTGGCGCGGGACGCTTTACTGGCGCGACGATGGAATCTCCGCTGTTGACGGTCTCTTGGTCCGAGGCAACCAAATCCGAAGGTTTCGTACTGCGATTGAGAAACTCACGCCGACTTCTTGGAGCAGACTTAATCGTCATTTCTTCGATCGGGGATTCGCCTCCCTCAGCAGGCCCTTGTTTGACCCTCTTTAGAAGCTTCTGCATGTACTCTTCAATCGACTCTTCTCGATCGCCGCCGCCTGTTTCTGTACGAGCATCAGTCTGGCGGTTTTGTGATGCGGGAGATGGACTGTAGTCCAGCTGATTCTCCTCAGCAACCTCTTCTTCGATCTCCTCAACATGCTCGGGTGATACCATCTGTTCCGGCTCTTCTTCAACCGCATTATCCGAGGCTAGAAGACTACCTTTGGACCAATCGAATGAGGGCAGATTGGAAGAGATCTTTTCGAGATCACGGCCAATATCGTTTTCAAGGTCGAGTGGATCGCTACTCGCATGATGCCGGTGATCGAGACCACCAATGTCGTTTGAGAGTTCCATGGTTTGGTCTTCGTCATCGTGGGCAGACGAAGCAGCATACTCGCGAAGCCAGCTGGGTTGGGCTAACGAGTTGACGTCATCAATGGGCTGGCTCTCATGCGACGTTACCTTGGGCTCTTGCGGTTGGTAAGAGTCTAATTCGTTATCGTAAGTCGATTGATTATCCTCAGCTTTGAGTTCAGCCAACATCTGGCGGAGCCTCAAAGATAGTTCACTCGTGGGCTTCGGTAATTCTTCTTGTTCCGTTTCGTCGTCAACTGAAAATTGCGGCACAACTGATTCAGTTGACTCGACAGGGCTAGCTGTCGGGGACGCGTAGGGATTAGCCCTCAGGATTGGTGACGATTTGGCTGGTTCATCTCGAGGCTGGTCATTTGCAAGAAAGGATTCCAGGTTAGCCGAGTATTCGCCCTGTGTCTCACCGTCAGCTTGAGAGGGACTCGAGGTTGTCGAAGGGCGCAGGAATGCAGCCAAGGGAGAATTCGCCAGATAATCATTCTCGTTTTCAGCGGAACCGGAAGCGTGATCATCGCCGGTTTCCAAGTAGCTACTCAACGTGCTTCGAAGATATTCTATGTCCAAGCTCTCGTTTTCTTGTGGCGGGACGTCATAAGCCAGGATCTGATTCTCGAGAGTGGTTAGTATTGGAATCTCATCACGTTCGTAAGTCGCGGATGAATCGTAACGATACTCTTCGACGGTCGAATTGGTGCCAGCGGATTGTTGATCAGCCGGTGTCTCATTCCAGTACGATGACTCGCTCATTGGCAAGCTTGGATCGACTGCTGATTCGCTCTCGTAGATGTTCTGTGCAGCGTTTTGCTCCGCGTTTTGTGCGGAGTACTGAGAATCGAATACTGGCTGAGAATCGAATCCGCTCTGACCGTAGGCTTGTTCCTGTGAGTAGTCGGTCAAGGCGTTCGATTGATAACCAGGAAACATGCCTTGGTCATCGACGAATTCGTGATTCGAGAGTTCTTGAGAAAAATACTCGCTGTTGTAATTCGTAGCGAGAGGAGCCTGCAATTCTGGATCGAGAGAATCAACTGTCTCGATCCCCAGGTTATTCGACGGTTGGTATGGCTGGTGATAGGCCGCGTGGTAATCCGCTTGATCGATTTCCGTCGGTTGCAGAATGCTTTCTCGCCACTGATTCCATTCCAACAGTTGCGACTCGGTCGATGACGCGAGAGCATCGAGTCGGTTCGATGTTTCGATCTGCTGGCTAGACAGATCGTCGAGCTTACCGAGAAGCCCTCCGAGTGTTGATTCGATTGGGCGAAGTGCTTCGTCGCGGATCTGGTTTACGAGAGTGGTCTGCGATAGAGCTTGTGAGTCAAGCCGGTAGGCTAGTCGCTGCTCCAACTCGTCGGCAACCGATTTGCCCATGGCTGCTATCTGCTGAGACAAATCAACCGGCGTCGACGGAACCGTTTCATGGCTCTGCGATTGAATGATCTCCACCGCCGACTGTAGTTTGCCTAGCGTTGTTTCGATCGCGACCAATCGTTCTTCGCCGATGTCTGCTTGTTCGGTTGCAGGGGCAGCAGAAAGGGCCGCAGGATTGCTCACAAATTGTGGTGCTGAAGTGTTTTGAGTCGGAGCGATTTGCGACTGAGCAATTGGAATGGGAGAGAGATCTCCCAAAGACATAAGGCTCGCATGTTCGACCAACTCTTGTGATCGGATTACGCGAGGGCGTTTGGGTTTCTTCCCGATCTCGTGGCTCGGAATGACCTCAATATGCACGGACCCAATGGTCAGTTCCGTAAATCGGTCGATTAAGAATTCCCGTACCTGACGCCCAGAAATGTGGGTTGGATAGGGAGCCTTTAGCAGGATAAAACGCCTCCCAAAAACCAAAGTAGCATGAATGTCAGCCACATTTTGGAACGGCAAAGCAATCGTGCAGCTCGGATTAGATCCAATTGAGCATTGCGGCTTATTGATCGAGCACTCCCCGGATTTGCCCGAGGATTCGTCATACCAACGCACCTCCCCAAGGATGTCGGCAGCAATGGGGGCCGTTGCGGTTCGACTGTTGTTTTGCGAAGTCAGCATGGGAGTCCGGCTTGATTACTCGAAAAATGGGTGCACTCAAGACGGGTATCGACCGTCTATCCCTTTATCACTTGATAAAAAAGTTGAGAGCTCCGGATCTTTTTTGCCCCCCTTTGATGGCATTTACAAAACTGTCCAATCGGAGTCTTGCATTTATTGAGCAAGATAGGATGTGTGGCATACCACATTAGATCCTTTACTTTTGTCGCAAGTCTCTTCTGTCAAAGGGCTTGTGATCGTTTTGCGAGTAGACGGTATCGGTTTTGCTAATTTTGCGGGCGGTCGGAGGGAAATTCGAACTCCCGTAGATGTCTTTCGTACTATAGTTCAACCAGCGACGCCCCCCATGCGAGGGCATTTCCCATTTAACAAAAGGAAAGGCACAAGGTCAAAGTTTATGGCGAGGAAGGAAGCGTTAGATAAACTGCGAGATGTTCTACTTTTGCGACGTGAAGCGTTGCGGCGAGCATTGGACGGTGACCTGAGTATGCTTCAAACACTTCACCAAGAAGGGGGGGATGTTATGGATGCAGCCATGGATACTGTTCAGGATGAGATATCCAGCCAGCTGATCGAGGTCGAGAGTCGCGAGCTTTCGCAAATCGAGGAAGCCTTGAACCGCATTAAAGAAGGTGCCTATGGGGATTGCGACGTTTGTGGCAAACCGATTCCGATTGCCAGGCTGCAAGCTGTACCTTATGCCGTGAATTGTATCGAATGCGCTCGCAATCAAGAGAACCCGTCGACCAGGGTTTACGGCGAAAACTACAGCTAGGGGATCGACTGCAATTCTAGGATTGCCGGGTATGCAATGGCCCTGCGTTAGATTTCTCTGCGTTAGATTTTCTAGGGTGGATTCTTAGACCATTCGAGCCTTCGAGTAGGAGCAGGTTTGCCTGCTTCCCGGTCGGGCTCTTGCTCCAGTACCAACACCGAGTCGATGGGCAAGCTATCTAGGATCGGTGTTGCTTTTTGGATCCCGAGAACGGCGATTGCTGTTGCGGCCGCGTCTGCATCGATAGCTCGCTTGGCTATCACGGTCGCGCTGATTCGCATTGGAATTGGCGTGCCGGTCGTCGGGTCGATTAAATGGCTGTAACGAATGCCATCAATCTCCGTAAATTGATTTAAATCGCCGCTTGTGGTAACGGCTTGATTGCTGATAACGATTCGGCTCTGAGTTTCATCGGATTTGTTCAAGCCAGCGACATCGATTTTCCAGCCGCTGGAACCTGGTGGAGGATTGCTCACGATGACATCCCCTCCGATATCGATCAAAGCGGATGTGATGCCCTGCTTGCGCAAAACCTCCATCGCGCGATCGATTAAATAGCCGGTTGCAATTCCCGATACGTTGATCTTCAGGCCTGCTTTGTCAAACGATATTGTGTAACGTGAATCGTCGTCAGAAATCAGCGTGATGTGATGCCATCCGGAGAGATCCAAGGCTGTGGTGGTCTCTTTGTTCGTGGGGAGTATCTTTTGCTTTCTTGTTTTGTTCCAAAGTTCGAGCGTCACTCCAGAGGTTACGTCGAACGCGCCGTGGCTCAACTCGTGCCAGCGTTTGGATTCCTGGAGTAGCTCACCAAGCTCGACGCTTAAAATCTGTTGTTTGCCTGGTTCTAAACTCGCAAGCTTGGAAACTTCACTGTTTGGTTTGTAGTTGTTGATAGGTAGGGATCGTTCTTCCAGTTCGTCCAGGATGGCATTGATGGCGAATGCCGCGTGGGATTCATCCTGGGCGTATAGAATCACCTTGAGCTCGGTCCCCATGATTGGGCGGGTATACTCGAATCGCGAGAGTCGTTGCGATGCATCTTGCGCTACAGCTGCGGGCAAATTCGCGACCATCGCAAATCCACAGACGATGATTAGTAATCCGCCCATCAAGAACCGGGGAGTTCGGAGTGTGAAACAAACCATGGGTAGGAACTAGTTCTTTGACTCTTCTTCTGATTCGGTGTGTGACTCATCCCGTGCGAAAAACATCACGTGCTGCCATGGAAGCTTGTCATACTCGCGAACCAGTTTGAAGCCGTTTTTCTTGAACTCCTTTTTGGCTTGGGCTTTTGACATTTTGTGTTCGGGTTTGATAGGAACCGTTGGGTCTTCGGCACGAAATTCCACTAGTGCGACCATTCCATCCGTTTTCAGGCTCTTGCGAATGGCGCTTAGCATTTGTACCGGGTAGGCAAAGTCAACAGATTCCGGGTCAAGCTTTGGATCCCACAATTCTCCGAGTACGGTATCAATGTTGTGGATTTCCGTTTGTTTCATTTTGCGAGACAGCTCTTGAAGCATCTCGGGTTGTATATCTACCGCAATGATTTTGCCGGATGGACCGACCTTTGGAGCCATTTGAAAGGCGTGATAGCCATCTCCGCATCCCATATCGCAGACAACCATACCGTCTTTGAGTTGGAGTTGCTCGAGCAACTCAGCAGGTCGCTCTTCATCAATCCGCTCGGATCGATTCAGCCATGGTATGCCGTGATAGCTCATGGTCAATGCAATGCGCCGCCCCATGTAGGTCGTCAATGGTTTAGGGGGAGTTGGCTTTTGAGGTTTGGCTTCTTGCTGAGCCATCGCGGTGATGGTCATTGCATCCAAGGCAGTTAACCAGCATGCCAAGGTCATCAGGGCGATGATCGCTTGATAGCATCGGCTCGGCGCGTGGCTGCGAAGAGATAGAGTTTGGATCGACATTAGTCCTCCAGCGGAAGAGGTTGGAAGTAAGGTTGCTTGGACGATTCTAGATAGGTTTCTAGGATCAGTAATGCGGCGATTTTGTCGACTTGTTTCTTGCGTTTTTTGTGCGTCAGATCTGCTTCACGGAGCATTCGATTGGCCATTGCGGTCGTGAATCGTTCGTCGACGAAACGAACTGGCAGTTCCGTCTCTTCGCTGAGCCATTTCGCGAATTGGCGAGCTTCTTTCGATTTCATGCTTTCGTTTCCATCGCAATGGATGGGGAGTCCGATGACCCAGCCACCGATGTTATTATCTTTGGCGAGCTTAGCAAAGTACTTGCTATCGATCTCTGGAGATTGCCTCGTGTATGTATCGTAGGGGCTGGTCCATGTTCTGCTGGGATCGCACGTCGAGACGCCGATGCGTACGGTGCCAAAATCGATTCCAGCCAATCGTCCGGAGTCTGGCCAGCCGTCAAAGGTGTTGAGCGGTGTAGGTTTGTCTATGTTTTTTTCTTGGTTCGTCATGATTTACTCTTCGTATTCTACCCAAGTTCTCTTGCCTTAGCTAACCGATCGCCAGTAGCCTTCGCCACAAAGTTGTTTCTTTCCGCAAGAAAAAGGTTGAGGCCATGGCACATGCAAGCTTGAATCATCGCAACAGCAATCGATGGACGTGGGGCGTTGCGCGCTTGGCTAGCTTTGTTGCCGTGTTGATGGTTTGGTGTGCGATGCCGAGCTGTTCTACTGCTCAGGATTCCTTCGATATCAACGAAGCGGAGCGGATGATGACAGTGGATCTCGTCGATCTTCGATCGCAGCTTGTGTTTGGGCTTCGAACGAATTTGCCGGGCCAAGTTCAGTTTATTGATTCCGTGATTGCAAAAGTGGAATCGAAAGAAATTCCGCGTGCAATGGTGAATGTCATTTTCGTGTGGGCTCGAAAACGTAACCCCAAGATCCCGTATCCCTATTTCGAAGTAGCTCTGAGGCTTTTAGCCGAAAAGCGTGGCGTCACGTTTCCCGCCACCAACTCCATCATCGTCGCCCAGTAGTGTTACTCTGCCAAGCATTCGTCTAGGTCATGAAGTACGAATGCGGACGAAAGCTTGTGCTGGGAATTTGATTGCCGTAAACCTTGACTGCAATTACGGTAGGTCTGGGAGAATGACGCAACGCTTTTGAATCAATCGCGGCCCTACGGAACCACATGGAGCGTGAAACGTCACGAGTATCATTTATGGGGTGAGAGCATGGTCAGCGACCAAAAGATAATCAAGAGTGCGGTTTACGTTTCTTTTGCGTTACTGCTGACGATGGTAAGTTACATGTCTCCCTCTCAATCTGCACTTGCTCAAACTCAAGCGACGGTTCGTGCGAAAGGTCAAACTGAGTCGCAAACCGTTAAGCCTGCGAACTGGATTGATAACTTGCCAGCGACGTTTCAACAGTCCATTTTATGGAAGGCGGATTACGAAACGGGCAATTTAGAGCAATGGTCGATTCCGACAGCCAAATATCCGGGTGGTGGGATCTTATTGACCGCCGAAGATGACGTGACAGCCAAGGCGACCACCGTGCAGGCTCACTCCGGCAAGTATTCCGGCGAGGCGACTATTCGCAATGCCATCCGAGCGACTCGTGGCAATAAAGCAGTTCGATTCATGCGTTGGACCACAGATGCATATGATCGGGGAGGTGCTGAGTTGCCGTTAGAGTGTTATTACAGCACGTGGGTTTACCTGCCCGAAGCCTACGACCCCAAGAAGCACGCGCCATGGGATCCGGGCGATGGTGGTTGGTGGAACATATTTCAGTTCAAATCAAACGATGAGCAAAACGAAAGTCAGTCCGGATGGTCGCTGAATCTTGAGAAAGATCCTCAAAGTAGAAGATTGTCCTGTTATTTGTACAGTCAAATCAACTCGGATAGGAGTTGGGAGCCTGAGGAAGCGGTTGAGATCCCGGTTCGGAAATGGTTTCATATTGAAGCTTTTGTCAAAGTCAGCCAAGAAGAAACGGGCCGGATAGAGATCTGGTTGGATGGGGAATCGATTATTCGAGCGGATAACGTTCGAACTGCCGTGAAATCCCCTAATCCGAACATTATGTGGGGGATCGGTAATTATACTGATCACATTGACGGCGGCAGAAAGATAGGAACGGCTACCATCTACTTTGATGACAGCTTGATTTCCACGAAGCCAGCGAGCCCCTTTGCGGCTCGCGATTCCAACGCATCTGCCGTGCGCAATTAGTATGTTTATCTTTGTTTGTAACGTGGGTTGAGGCAGCCGTGAAGTTTGAGGAAATCTATTCCCTGGTTGGGCATGTTCCGTTCATCACGAAGGATCATGGCCAGTATTTGTACAATATGATACTGGAGCACAATCTAACGGATATTTTGGAGCTAGGAATTGCGCATGGAACGGCGACATGTTTTATGGCGGCCGCATTGCAGGAATTGGGACGCGGTCGCATCACCGCAGTCGATTTGATCGATGTTGATTTTCAGCCTGCTGCGGAAGATCAATTAAAGAAGGTGGGGCTCGAGGCTTACGTCGACGTGGTGCGAATGAAGTCCGGTTACACTTGGTTTTTACACGACGAAATTGTTCGACGGACGAAAGACGACAAGTGCGAAGAGGCGTACGATCTCTGCATAATTGATGGACCGAAGAATTGGACCATAGATGGCGCCGCGTTTTTCATGGCAGATAAGTTGTTACGCAAGAATGGGTGGATGATTTTTGACGATTACGATTGGACTTATGCATCCGTGAGACGGGACGGCGACATGACCGATGGTATCTCGCATCGAAGCATGTCGGAATCGGAAATGAGAACCCCGCAGATACGAGAGGTATTTCAACTGCTGGTCAAACAGCATCCAAGCTATGGAACGCTCCGTGTGATGAACGAGTCTTGGGGGATGGCACAAAAGAATCACGCGCCTGACAAGAATTATACCGTCGCGTTTGAACGAACGACCAAGGATCTCTTTGCGAAAGTCATTACTGGTATCTATCGACGTATCCGATCCTAACTCACAACGTCCGTGTTAGATACCAAGTCGACTAATCAAACCAGAGGATTGAACTGGCGATGAGGGATGGTGTTTGGGTATCCGTAGACCTCCTAACTTCTTGTTGTAGACGACACACCGCCAAAGTGTCCTGAGCTCTAGCGTTTCATGATGCGCGTTTGGAGGGACTCAGCTAGGGATCGCAGTTGCTGGAGATTCATACCGGCCAATTCCTCGTCTGTGCTTTCAGGTTCACGCAAAATCGATTGCAGCGTCCGAATCAATCGAATTTCGCCCGCCTCTAAGCCTTGCTCTAGACCTGCCTCACGGCCTTGTTCTCGACCTGCCTGTAGACCTTGTTCTAGCCCTTGAGTTTTGCCGATAGCGATGAGATCCTTGCCGGCTTGGGTATCGCGGAGGTCGGGTAGTTGACCGTATAACATTTGTTCAATCTCCTGTTTGCCGCGCTGAGCAAATCGTTGCAGTAGCCAGTCGACAAAGACCTCCTGCAACCTCGCTCGCTGTCGGTCATTGGCCGAATATATCGTTATTTGATTATAGTACTGGGCTGCCCTTAATTCCAGCTTGTTTTCGTCGGGCTCTAGGAGAGGCTGGAACACGGCCACCAGCGGATGGTCAGGCGATTGTTCTGCCAACTTCACCAGTAGCTCATCCAAGTAGTAGCTCGCCACGATACCGGCCCAAGGGGCTGTTCGTGGATCCAAGTCGCGACTGGCAAAGAGAATCATGCCTTCGATGGCTCTGCCCGGATGTTCGACTTGCAGCAAGGCCATTTCGATGACCACGCGTTGGTAGATGTCCGAATCGGCCTGCATTTGCAATTCGGCGACCGTAATGGGCTTGTCGAGCAGGTCTGGTAAGAGCATTCCGTCGGTGCGGCGTTCGATCGCCTTGAGGGTGACCGAGACGAATTTGCAAGGCCCAGGCGATGGGCGTCCGGTTAGCTCGAAGAGCCACTGCGGATTGACCTCAAAGATTTGATAGAGCTGTTTATCGCTGTGCATAACGACATGGTTTATCGCTGTGCATAACGACATGATAAACATTAACATCCGGTCGAGACAGCTAGGGTGATAAGAAAAAGATCGCTAGGACTAGCCAAGTTCGTGGCGGTTGGGGAGAGGGATACTCCATGCATCGATGATACTGGATCTGATTCCTACCTTTACATCACAGCTACTAAATCGCGAGGTAAAGCGCCCGAAGGTGGTGCTGTGCAATAGTGGATTATTGTACAACCTGCTTGGATTTACCTCATCTTGCCAACTAGAGGCGTCACCTCAGCCTCTGTCGGTAGGGTAAACGAAGCGAGCTAGCGTATCGCAACAGTGCAGGGTTTGTTAGATTGTCTAGGCCTTGCCCGGACGAGCCTTACAGCATCAGGGCCTGCCCTCCAGGATTTTTGTTCCGCATCATCACGTTCAGCCTAGAAAACAACAATTTCGTCAATAAGCGTCCCAAGCGAGTTATTGAATTGTCATGAGAATAGAAACGATTCGAGTTCGAAACTTCAAAGCCCTGCAGAACGTCGAGTTGCGGAATTTGCCCGCATTCTGTGTTTTTGTGGGCCGGAACGGTAGCGGCAAGACGACACTGTTTCGAGTTTTTGCATTCTTGAAACATTGTCTTGAACATAACGTTCGGAGCGCGCTGAATTCAGAAGGTGGACGAAACGGTTTCAAAGAGGTGGTCACGCGTGGTCATGAGAAAGAATCGATCGAACTCGAGATTCAGTTTCGTATGGAAATCGCGGGTTACAACCGATTGGTAACTTACTCGCTAGAGATTGCCCTTGATACAAAGGGCATGCCAATCGTCCGGCGGGAAATCCTTCGCTATAAACGAGGCAGTGCTGGAAAGCCGTTCCATTTTTTGGATTTTCAGAATGGTGAAGGTTATGCGATTACCAATGAAGAAGATTTCTCCAAGCCAGATGAAGAACTCGAAAGAGAAGACCAAAAACTAAATTCGGCCGATACGCTTGCTATCAAGGGACTCGGACAGTTTGAGCGATTCAAAGCGGCTCAGGCGTTTAGAAGACTCCTCGAAGATTGGCACATTTCCGATTTCCACATCAGCGATGCTCGCGGCGTCAAAGATGATGAGGATGCAATCCATCTTTCGGCCAACGGATCGAATCTACCCGCCTTTGCTCGATACATGCTCGAACAGCATCCAGCCGAGTTCGAATTGGTCAAACAGAAGATGCGGGATCGTGTTCCAGGAATCTCGGATATCGAAGTCAAAGTCACTGAAGATGGTCGCTTGTTGGTTCGCTATCAGGACGGTGCGTTCTCAGAACCGTTCATCGATAAGAATGTTTCTGACGGCACCGTCAAGATGTTCGCATACTTGTTGCTGCTTCATGACCCCAAACCGCATCCCGTGCTTTGCATCGAGGAACCCGAGAATCAACTTTACCCAGAACTGATGTCGTTACTGGCCGAAGAGTTCTTGGAATACGCTTATCGGGGCGGACAAGTTTTCGTTTCGACGCATTCACCGCAATTCTTGAACTCAGTGCCTCTCCAAAGTCTTTATCACATCGATAAAACAAACGGAGTCTCGCGAATTGTTCCGATCTCCGAGGATCCACTCTTATCCGCTCAAATCCAATCGGGCGACAAGGCGGGTTACTTATGGGAGCAGGGCATGTTCCGTGGCCTCACGCGGAGGATCGAACCAAAATGATTGTGTTCCTCACTGAAGAAGAGTCAATGAAAGTGACACTGGAGAGATTCCTCGCAAGATTTTGGCCGACCAAGGTCGCTGGTGTTGATTGGATTGCCCTGTCGTTTCAAGGCAAGAATGACTTGGAGAAGAACATCGTTCCCAAAATGAAAAACTGGAGATATGGGACTCCCCATTTTGTCGTTATGCGCGATCAAGATGGCGAAGATTGCAAGTTAGTGAAGTCGAAACTATGCGAGATTGCCACAAAAGGTGTCCATCCATTTACTGTGAGGGTCGTTTGCAACGAACTCGAGAGCTGGTTTTTGGGTGAACTCGATTCCGTAGAAACCGCCTATCCAGCATCGAAGGCGAGTCGATTCAAAAATGTTGCCAAGTTCCGTGTTCCAGATGCCCTCGGGAATGCAAACGAAGAACTTGAGAAGCTAGTGAAAGTTCCTGGAAAAGTCGGGCGCGCAGATGCGATTGCCCGTGTTTTTGATCCGGCAAAGTGTGTCTCTAAGTCTTTCCAAGTGTTTTGGAGCACTGCAAATACACTGCTAACGTGAAATCCGAGCGATTATGTGCTGGGTGGACGGGGAGTACGGTATCTCGAATGTCTGTAGGTGTTCGTCTGTCCAATTCTTTGATTGATGGCTGTTGATTGCTGTTATATTTCCCTAGGTGAACGAGATGATGGTGCCGGCTATTATCGTTTGAATGTGACCGTCCGTATCGATGAGCCGAAGCGATCCGTTTGGAGTGATGCCATCGCATATACCCTCCATTCGTTTGCCACCACTCTCTATGCAAAGGGATCGCCCATCGAGCAGGCTGTATCGATTCCATTCACTTTGAAATGTCTCGTGCTCGACAGTCTCCGTCGATGAAATCGAATCCAGCCCTTTGAGAATGCGAATCAATACGCTCTCCGGGGCATAGGCCTCCGGGTCATCAAGCCTCGCGTGCTCATGTAAACTCACCGCACGCTCGCGAACGTCACTCGTGGCTCCCGAAAAATCCACTTGGCAGTTAAGCCCCACTCCGATGATCGCAACCGGAATCTCTGCCTTGATGACTTCGATGAGAATGCCACCTAGTTTACGCTCGCCTAAATATACATCGTTGGGCCATTTTACTTTCGGTGGGACTCTAACTAGCGGTTCAACCGCTTTCGCAATCGTGATTCCCGTCCTTAAGGGAAGTAAATGCTCGTCAGCCGGCATGTTGCCGCCACGGCCAACGCCCGACGTTTGTTGAGTGGCGACTATAAGTGACGGATGCTTGAGCGATCCGTCTCGTACGGCGTCTCTGGCGAATCGATTGGTGGAATCAATGCTGTCGTGCCAGAGGACGGATTGAAAGGTACCCCATGCCTCGATCTCTTCCACAACGGAACGAATGCGAAAGGCTCGAATGGGATGCATGAATAGTCGAGAGAATCAAAGGGGACAGTGGTGGCTATTTCGTTTAACCGCACGGGCATCGCCCTGCGCTGGCGTTGTAACTCGGTGCTCGCTGCGCGAGTCGGGGGTGATGCCTCGTGAGTAGTTTTGAGGGCTGACTTGTGGGCGGTTAGCGCGGGGCGATGCCCACGCGGTTAAACGAGTGCCCATGCGATTGTATGAGGAATGACTTGTGGGCGGTTATCGCGGGGCGTTGCCCACGCGGTTAAACGAGGGCCCACGCGGTTAAACGATTTTGCCCACGCGGTTAAATGACTAGCCGACCAAGCCTTTGAGGGCTGCGATGGCTGGTTCGTAGTTTGGCTCTGAGGCAACTTCCGGAACGATTTCGGTGTACACAACGCTGCCGGCTGCATCGAGAACAATAACGGCTCGCGCGAGAAGCTTCAGTTCGTCGATCATCAAACCTAGTTTGTTACCGAATTCACCACTCTGATAATCGCTTCCCACTTTCATCGCCTTGATTTCTTCGGCTCCGCAGAATCGATTCATCGCGAATGGCAAATCGCGGCTAACGGTCACGGCATTAATCTTGTCACCCATGCCGGCTAGTTCGCTGTTGAACTTCTTGGTTTGGATTTGGCAAATGCCAGTGTCCAGCGAAGGAACAACGCTGATAATGGTCGGTTTGCCAAGCAAATCCGCTGGCTTGATCGGTTTTAGGCCGCCTTCGAAGTAGTGGATGGTGAAGTCAGGTAGCTTGGACCCTACCTTTAATTCATCGCCCACCAAAGTCATTGGGGTTCCCTTAAAAGTCACTGCGCCGGTTCGTGCCATAGTATTAAGTCCTTTCAAACAAGACATTAAAAGTGATCTGAGACTGTATCTGATACGGTATGTGTGGGAGCCTAACGGAATTCCGGTCTTCGTCAATCCTCTTTTCGCGACGGAACGAGGGCTGCACGTGCTTCTGGTGTGTTACAAGGGCTCGTCGGGCTTCATACCGAGTTGTTTCATTTTTCTATACAAATTGGTGCGTTGGAGCCCCATCTTGAGCGCTGCCATCGATATGTTTCGGTTGCAGGCTTTGATCTGTTCCTCGATGTAGCGAGTCTGAAAGTCGGACGTCGCATCCGCTAAGCTTTTGTTCAGATCCAATCCCGTCGATTCGTTGGATTCGTGACCGCGGGGCGATCGAACAAAATCGATGTGGTTATCCTCGATGATGTCGCCGGAGCTTAAGTAAGCGATTCGTTCGACAATATTGCGCAGCTCGCGAACGTTACCCGGCCAGTTGTGGGCGAGTAATCTTTTTTCCGCCGCGTCACTCCAAGCCGGTTTCTTGCGACCGATTTTGTCGCAAAAAAGAGTCATAAAAAAGTCGGCGAGTTCGAGCACGTCTCGTCCACGATTGCGCAGTGACGGCAAATTGATAGTGACTACCGTGAGACGAAAATAGAGATCCTCGCGAAATCGCTTTTGACGGACCAACTCCACTAAGTTTTGGTTGGTGGCGGCTATGACTCTCACGTTGACAGGGATCGTTGTGGAGCCGCCGACTCGGACGACCACTTTTTCTTCCAGCACTCGTAACAACTTCGCTTGCCCTGCCAGGCTCATGTCTCCAATCTCATCCAGAAACAGTGTGCCACCGGAGGCTAATTCGAATTTGCCAGAACGAGTCTCATGTGCGTCAGTAAAGGCACCTTTCTCATGTCCGAACAGTTCGCTTTCAAGTAGCGTTTCGGTTATGGCCGCGCAGTTGACAGCGATGAACGGTTCGAATCGTCTCGGGCTTTGATAATGGATTTGTCGCGAAACGACTTCTTTGCCCGTGCCGTTTTCTCCAAGAATTAATACCGCCAAGTCGGTATTGCCAACGCGCTCAATCGTGCTGGCCAATTGTTGCATTTCTGGTGAGCTACCGATCAGCTGAACTTGTTGAGCCGCATCACGTGTTAATCGATCCCGGGCTGCTACGAGTTGCTGCCGTTGCTGTGTATTCGAAAGGGCTGCTGCGGCATGGCGGGCGAGTTCCATCAATTCTTCTTGATCATTCGAATCGAATTTGCCATCGGCGTGATTGATGACTTCGAAGACGCCGATCGCTTTTCCTTTTTGATCGAGGAGGGGCACCGCCAGCAAGGAATCTGTCCGATAGCCGCTGCTAGTGTCAACACGGCGATCGACTTCGTCGCGAGGATCCGATCGGTCCCATCGACGAGGTTCCAGGGATTTGAAAACAGCCCCCGCGACCCCTTTGTCGTCTGCGATTCTTAGCGGTTTGTTTTCGATACCGAGTGCTGGGTGCCCGACGAGTTCGCGTGTTGCCCGATCCCACAAAAAGATGCTGGCACGGTCGCATTTCAGAAGCCTCGTTGCTGCTTGGGCAATATCTTGGAGCAGCCGATCCAGATCTTGATGAGCGTGCCAATCGGCGGCCACGCTCAGGATCTGGTTTAGTCTGATGACATCTCGCGATTTTTGTTGCAGTCGCTGCCACAAATCGATGGAATAAGCGAGTTCCTCAAGAGCGCTGACCAGGACCCCTCGCACATGAGCGGCACTGCCCGGTGACGCATGGGATACACATAGGACCAAATCCACGTGGGACTGGCTCGGGACGTGAAAATACTTCCAAATCGATCGTTCGATCTCCTTTTGAGAATCAAGGCATTCCGTAGCGCAGTTCCAGTCAGGAGGTTCAGGTCGGGCATCTCCGATGTGCAAGATCTTTTTCCATGCCCCTTTGGCTCCTTGAAGCAGAACCAAGCAAGCATCCCCAATCTCGCGACGCCATTGTTGCATCGGTTCGTTGAGAAGTTGATCGAGCGAACGAGATGTCTCCAGTTTTCGAAAAAGCCCTTCGACCAGGACACTCATGCTGGATTACTCTTCTGATTCAACAGGTTCTGGCAACATAAAGCTGAGAATGGCCGCCACCAACGCATAACCTCCCGCTACGCACGCACCGACAATCGCGATTTTCGCCGGGCTGGGAGGAGTCGATGCGGAGAGGGTCAATGTTAGCCATGCGGCGAATGTGCCAATCACTCGCCCACCTATATTGGCGGCAAAGCTCTCACCGGTGCCTCGCAAATGGACAGGGAAGACGAGCGGAATGTAGTTACCCCAGAAGCTAAACTGAGCAACGACCAAAGCCCCACACAAGAAGATTCCGAGCTTGACCATTGTGAGAGAATCGGATTCCAGATTTTGCGATACCCACCAGAAGTAGAACGGCACTACCAGCAAAGCAGGCCAGTTGAACAGTCGGAACAGGTTTCGTCGCGAGATCGCCATCAACGCCACGAAGGCGAAAAGTACTCGTCCGACCAATCCGCCCCATTCTTGCATTTGAGACACTTTGGCGGTCTCGCGGTCTTTGGTATTGGCAGCCAATGCTTTGACCTGCCCTTCGTTGAGTTCTTTGCCAGACGCTTTGGCCGCCGCAACAGCCTCGGAAGCCACTGCATCGATTTTTGCGTGGCCACCTTTAGGAGCCGAGAGAATTTGCGGCAATTGTTGAATAGCTCCGAAAGCGATTCCATAAGATCCCGCAAACATCAAGGTCGTGATGATGGTGGTTTTGGCAAGCTTCGGGCTGAACAATTCCATAATGCTCGGACGGCGCAAGGTGCCGGCTGCGCGTTTTGCGGCCCATGCTGGTGATTCCGGCAAGAAGGGGCGAATGATGATAAGAGGTATCGCGGGCACAACCCCAGAGATCAACGTGTATCGCCACGCTTCGTGAAGACCGTAGATTGCCGGGAGCAATTGCTTTTCTGCTCCGTAAGCGCACAGTTCGTTGGCAGCGGCGACCATGATGCCACCGAGTGACGAAAAGGCTTGCGTGAATCC
>JALOQS010000127.1 GCA_025459355.1 Pirellula sp. | reverse complement strand
TTGGTTGCTTGAAAGTCCCAGGTCTTGCCCACGACCGTTATGGCTGGCGTTTCTGCGGCAACCAAGGCTTTCATTCCCGGATCATCGCAAGCGGCTATGCCACGTCGTCGGGTCATACCAAAAGCGGATACCAACGATCCTCCGAGCGACATTTTTTTGATCTGCTGAAAAAACTGGGTGTCTTTTTCGTTGGACAGTGGATAGCCACCTTCGATCATATCAATACCGATCTCTGCCAGTCGGGCAGCGATGTTCAGTTTATCTTGCAGAGATAGGCTTACTCCTTCCCCTTGGGTGCCATCTCGAAGAGTGGTGTCGTAGATAAAGATGGATCGATTGGTCATAGTTTTTTACTGCGATTACTTTTGGTGGCGTTTATCTAAGCTGTGGAAATTTTACGGTGGTCAAAACAAAAAACCCCTGAGAGAAGCTCCAGGGGTTCTGAGATGATGATTCACTCGATGTAGCGAAAGCCCCGAAGCCACTAAGCTTGGGGAATAATAATTATGGCTGATACGAGTGAGTTGTAGGCTGTCATATTGTTTTGGCGTGCGACGGTATTGAAGTCTTGTACGCCGCGATTATAGCACGAAAGGTATGCAATTGAAACCCGGGCTTGTCGATCGCGGTTTGCGACCCGTTGAGTGGAAATGCATGGCGATCTGCCCACGACAAGACTAGAATCCATGGCAGCAGATTTTCGATTTATAACGGGAGGGATAGTATGGCGGGCTGGGCGATTGTGGGTTGTGGGATGATTGCCAAATTTCATGCGAGAGCCATTGGTGACATGAAGGGCGAACGATTGGTCGCGTGCTATAGCCGAGACGAAGCCAAGGGACGCGAGTTTGCGACCAGCTATGGTGCGGTAGCTTACTCCAGTTTAGCAACCATGTTGGCGGACCCCCAAGTCGACATTGTCACCATTTGCACTCCGAGTGGTGCTCATCTCGAGCCTGCGGTTGCCGCAGCGCGAGCCGGAAAACATGTTCTTGTCGAGAAACCGCTCGAGGTAACTGTGGCTCGTTGTGATAAGTTGATCGAGGTATGCGAAAAGGAGGGGGTACGGCTCGGTACCATTTTTCCATCCAGGTATCATCGCTCGGCATTGCTTTTGAAGAAGGCGATCGACGCAGGGCGTTTCGGATCGATTTCGTTAGCGTCAGCTTACGTCAAGTGGTATCGAACGCAGCAATACTATGACAGCGGAGCGTGGCGAGGGACTTGGAAACTGGATGGCGGGGGAGCTTTAATGAATCAAGCGATCCACAGTGTTGATCTGCTGCTCTGGCTTATGGGGAATGTCAGGTCACTTTCCGCCTACACCGCGTTGAGAGCTCATGAACGAATCGAGGTCGAAGACGTCGCGACTGCTATTCTGGAGTTCGAATCGGGAGCGCTCGGTAGCATTGAGGCCACGACGGCTGCTTATCCGGGCTCGTTGAAGAAAATTGATGTATGCGGCTCCACGGGCTGTGCAACACTGGAAGAAGAGGCCCTCATCAAGTGGGATTTTCTAAAGGAGATCAAAGCGGATGCGAAAGTGAAATCGGAAATGTTGGGTAACGTGACGGGGGGAGGAGCTTCAGATCCAGCCGCTATTGGACATAAAGCCCACCAAGCGTTATTCGAGGACTTTCGAAAATCGATTAAGAACGGAACCCCCAATCTTATCGACGGACATCAGGGACGTAGAAGTGTCGAGTTGATAACGGCCATTTATAAGTCGGCGCGATCTGGAAAGAGAATTCAGTTCGGTTGAGCCCACTGGCTCCGACTGTGCTCTACGGGCCAAAGGTCCACACAAACGGTAGCCTTGACTGGCACTATTGGCTTTCGTGTCATTTCGTCACCCGCCGCATGGGGGGGATTTGTGGAAAACCGCAATATATTTTGATGATAAGCGACTGCATCATCTGAGATCTATCTTCCGATATCTAACATCAGACCCCTGTGATACCTTCGGGGCAGTCGGATCAAAAATGCTGGGGGCAGCACTTCGGGTTCGATGAAGGTCACAGGGGTTTTTTCGTTTTCCAATCTGAGGGGGCCGCAAAAAAGCAGTGGTCCAAGCGCTCGGCTTGTGTTCTCAAAGCTAGTCGCGTCAAGAATGGAACGGATGCAGACCGGGAATGATTTCCAAAACATCGCAGGCTAAATTTCAAATAGCGAAGAATCAAGGCTCTTGGTTAGAACCTATTAAGGTTTCTCGCTGCGATACTGATTAGCTTTGCGTCGCGGGCCACAAATATTGCTTGGGCAAGTGTGCAAATCTTGTGCAACAGCTGTGTTATCGCCCATTCTGGTAGCTCCCTTGAGTTGAGGAATTGAACGCCCCACCAACCAACAGGTTCGTTAAAGGAGGACTCGCTACATCTCGATCCCCGGAATGCTATCAATTTTCGGTGTCTTGCACGGGGTTATTTGGGCGAAACGGATACGGGAAGCTACGTATGCCATTGTCCATTAGCTAATCGGATTCAAACGTGTCCAAGTCAACGCGTGTCATCATTGATCAAAAACCATTATCGGAAACGTCTCGCATCGTAGAGCAGAACGATTCCGGAGCTGGCAAAGCGACGTCGCAGAATGCGTTGTGGGCGATCGAAAATGCGAGATCTTTGCTTGAAGAAGCCCTTAACGGACAATCGCCGGTCGTATCGATTATCATCCCTGCGTTTAATGAGATCGGAACCATCGAAAAAATCGTTCACGCCATTCGCTCATTGCCCATTTCCAAGCAGATTGTCGTGGTAGACGACGGCAGTACCGATGGCACGCGCGAATTCATTGCCAAGCTCGCGGATCATGAGGGAATTGACGTTTGTTTGCACGAGCGAAATTCCGGAAAGGGGGCCGCCATTCAAAGTGGAATACGGCGAGCGATTGGCGACATTGTTATCGTGCAAGATGCGGATTTGGAGTACGAGCCGACGGACATTTTACAGGTCATCGAGCCGATCGTTCGAGGCGATGTGGATGTGGTTTACGGGTCACGATATCTCGCCAATCCGGAGCAAGACGGATCGGCATTGCATCGATTTGGGAATAGAGTTCTCACCGGCTTCAGCAACCTTGTGAGCGGGCAACGTCTTACCGACATGGAAACGTGTTACAAGGCGTTCCGTCGAGAGTTGATTCAGAGCATAACGATTGAACAGAATCGTTTTGGATTCGAGCCCGAAATCACGGCTAAGCTGGCGCGTCGCAAGGTGCGTATACAGGAAGTGCCGATTCAGTACAAACCTCGCTCGTGGGACGAAGGCAAAAAGATCGGCGTCAAGGATTTGATCAATACGCTGTGGTGTATCGTGCGGTACAGGATCTTTAGCTAAAACGCTTTTTGAACAACTAGCTGACCCGAAGAGATGATTCGAGCGTTTTGAGAATTTCTTTAACGGTGAGCTTGCCGCGTCCGCACTGAATAATTTCGTCTTCGTTCAGCCAGGAGTCGACTTTCTTTTGGGCAGAGATGACGGTGGAGTGCTGACGATTACCAAAGTATTCGCCAATTTCTGAAAGTGCTGCCCGCGTGTACTTTCTCGCTAGAAACATGGCCAACATTCGCGGCTGGCTCACGCTCTGACATTTGGTCTTGGCTTTGAGCAAGCTATCTTCTAGGCCAAAAACGTCCGAAACAACGCGTTCGATATCTTTGAGTCGTACGACCGGTTGGCTAGCGCGAATTAGGTCGAGCGTTGCGCGGATGGCTTGGTCCTGCTCCAGTGGCTGCCCTTGGATGCGTTGTTGTACCACTAAGCGATGAACCACACCTTGCAATACACGAGCGTCTCCAGACGATTGTGCAGCAAGCTGCTTTGCGGTGGATTCATCGATCGAGACATTTTGTTTGTGACACAGTCTGACAAGCAATTTCGTGCGAGTTTCCACATCGAGCGGTTCCATACCGCAAGCCATTCCGCCTGCTAGGCGAGCATGCAAATCAGAGGAAAGACCTGTCAATTCATTCAAGCTGCGATCCGCAACCAGGATGACCTGCTTCTTATCGCGAAGCAGCATATCAATTGTGTTGCGTAACTCAGCGAGCGTAGCATTCTTGCCAAGGCAAAACTGTAGATCGTCGATTACCAATACATCGACATCGCGATACTTTCTTCGAAAGCTGGCGAAACCACCCCCGCGAGCACTCTCTGTGAATTCGATCGTGAATTGCTCACCAGTCAGCACCAGCACTCTTCGCATGCGATGAACGACTTTGAGCCGATGTGCCAACCCAATGGCCAAATGCGATTTGCCACAACCGTGCGGTCCAAAGATAAATAGTGGGCTAATCTGACCTGGTTTCTCCAGGGTCATATTGGCCGCGGTATAGACCAATCGGTTGTGCTCTCCGGGGATAAACTCTTCCCAACGCCTTTCGTTCTCGCGACGGAGCTGGGCTAATCGCTCCATGTTGGATTGTTCTGGCTCCACGCTGGCTTGGCTGACGGTGGCCTGGCTAACGCCGGCTTGGCTGACGGTGGCTTCAACTTCGCTGCGATGCAAACGAAGAGCCGGTCGCTTTGGAGCGAGCGCCGGTTCATCATTTATGGAAGGAGCGATTGTTGGCACGGAAGACTTGTTGTGAGGGAAAGCGTCTTGAGAAAAAGCGTCTGTGGTACTGGACGAGTCTAATCCCCGAGCGATTGACGACTGGTCGTCTCGCACGAGGATCCGGTAACCGAAGCCATTGCCGGCCACCTCCTCGATCGCTTCCTGCAAATCCCCTCGAAACATGCGGGTAATGCAGTCCGCAACGAACTGGCTGGAGACTTCTAGGACGACATTATGATCTAAAACGCTCCACTTCGCATCAGCCCCGAACCAAAGATCCATCCGATGTGAGCCCAACTTCTGCCGAACCAATGCCGCCACTCTTTGGGGGGTGTCCGGGGCTTTGCTTGCTAATTGTTGAGCTGCCGTCATCGCCTACTCCTGTACCATGCGAGGCCAAGCGAAACGCCATCATGCGCTTCGAAAGGTTTCCATCCGAACAGGAACCATCCTGCCGGAGAATTGACCTAAGGGCAGGATTCGTTCCCCAGTGGCCGTTTTCTGAGACTTGAGTCAATCTCGGAAAAAAGCCGCCCTTTGCTGTCATTTCAGGGCGTGATTCTAGGACTGCTAGCATTCAAGTCAAATTCAGCTGGGGCTGGTTTGGACATTTTGTTTAGAACGGAGTGATGAAGATAAGGTAAAGATCGATCGTTCCGATCCGGCGAAAAATTTGCCTGCACCGAAGTACTGCTGGTTAGGATGTGTGGAAAATCTGTTGGTTGTGCGATGTGTCCTGAATCCTCGTGTCGAACGGGCAAAACAGGGTAAACTGGCTGTCCGAAGATTCGAATGGGAAAGCGTTTCCCTCAGTTCCGAATATACGTCTTAAACCATGAGAAAACCGGGATGGAACGACTGAATATCTGGCTGACGAGTTGTCTATGTATGCTGGTCAGTTTAGGGCAGACCGGCGATTCGTGCGCAATGGACTATACCGATGCGGACCGCGAACGCCCGCTGAATGTTGTGTTCATTCTCGCTGATGATTTGGGGTGGGCTGATATTGGCTGTTATGGCCAACTGCAATTCGAAACACCGAATCTAGATCGTCTGGCTTCTCAAGGGATGAGATTCACTCAGCATTACAGTGGCGCCCCGGTGTGCGCTCCATCGCGATGTGTGCTTATGACAGGCAAACATCTGGGGCACGCGGAGATTCGCGGTAACAAGCAGGCGAAATTGATCGATCCTCGTTTCGAAGAAGGGCAAGCTCCCCTATCGGAAAACGCAACGACCCTCGCGAGCATTCTCCAAAAGAACGGCTACCGAACGGGAGCATTCGGCAAATGGGGATTGGGGCCTGTCAATAGTTCTGGCTCTCCCGATAAAAAGGGCTTTGAGGTCTTCTTTGGATACAACTGCCAATCGGTGGCTCACAGCTACTATCCTGCCTACCTATGGAGCAACACAACGCGCATTCCATTGAACTCAAAGGCCATCCCAGGGCATAACAAACAACCGCAGGGAGAAGTTCGTTGTGAAGACTGGGTTGGAGAGAACTATGCTCCCTACCGTATGATGGACGAAGCGATTGCGTTTCTGAAAGATTCTTCTGATCGCCCCTTCTTTCTTTATCTGCCTCTCATCGAACCGCAT
Organism: Pirellula sp.; assembly: GCA_025459355.1. Taxonomy (GTDB): domain Bacteria; phylum Planctomycetota; class Planctomycetia; order Pirellulales; family Pirellulaceae; genus JBKCUI01. The sequence continues at coordinate 11,956 of JALOQS010000127.1, read as the reverse complement.
GTTGCCCTCCATCCTCCATTGAATCGGCTTGATGACTTCCCCAGGGAATGGGATACCGAGGTTTATCGCGGTGAAAATGGTTATCTGCCTACTGCCAGGCCGCGAGCCGCTTATGCCGCATTGGTGACCGATATTGATCGCCATGTGGGACGAGTTCTCGATACGCTTGACGAACTTAAGCTTGCGGAAAATACCCTTGTCGTTTTTACCAGTGACAACGGTGCGACTCATGCCGGCACGGCGAATCCCAAACTCAATATGGGGGGCGCCGATATGAGCTTCTTTCAAAGCACCGCCCATCTTCGAGGATACAAAGGTAGCATCCACGAAGGGGGCATTCGGGTTCCGATGATCGCCCGATTACCTGGTGTCATCGAGCCGTCGACCGTTAGCGAGAGTCCTACCTATTTCGCGGATTGGCTCCCAACGATTCTAGAAGCCACGCAATTCGATAAACCAGATGACTCAAAGGACGGCGAGAGCTTTTGGAAATTACTGACTGGGGAAAATCCAAATTGGAAACGCGAGAACCCTATGATATGGGTGTTTCCCGAATATGGCGGTCAAGTTGCCATTCGTTCTGAGCAATGGAAACTTGTACGCAAGCAGCTCAATACTCCTAAACGCACCGGCCCTTGGGAGCTTTACGATTTGAGCCAAGATGAATCGGAGCAAACCGATGTTGCGTGGAAGTATCCGGAGTTGGTTCAACTGCTCTCTGAACGCTTGATTCGTGAGACCGATGACAATGATTTGTTCCCGGTCAAAATTCCGTCAACGGTGGACTGAGTGGCAGGAATCAAGTCTAGCTTGTTAACTGTGAACCGTGATCAATCTCCAATCGCTTTCGCCCAGGCAATTCGAGCCGTCGCGAATCGAGTCCTAGCTGCTTGAGGATGGTGGCATGAATATCAGTAACATAATGTCGATTCTCTACGGCATGAAAGCCGATTTCGTCGGTCGCTCCATGCGCGATACCACCCTTGATACCACCTCCGGCCATCCAAACGCTGAAGCCAAAGATGTGATGATCGCGGCCATCGGAACCTTGACTGCCTGGCGTTCGTCCAAACTCCGAGGCGAACACGACTAACGTTTCATCGAGCAATCCTCTTTGATGCAAATCGGTGAGCAAGCCGCCTATGGGTTGATCAACCGCTGCGGCGTTGGCAGTATGGTTGGCTTTCAGTCCGCCGTGCGCATCCCATGCTCCCGCGCCTCCGCCGCCATGCTGAACTTGAATAAACCGGACTCCACGTTCAATCATCCGTCTCGTCGCCAGCAACTGCATTCCGAAATCGCGACATTCCGGTCGGTCGATTCCATAAAGTGACTTGGTAGAGTCCGTTTCGTCCGAAAAATCAACCACTTTGGGAATGCTGTTTTGCATGCGATACTCACGGAGTAATTCGAGAGAGCGTTGTTTTCCTGGACGCATGATATCAACCTCTTGTTTGGCATAATCAAGCGGGTTGGCTGGATCGATTTTCAGCGGCACCGCATCATGAGATGGACCCAGGTAATAGCCATCTCGTTTGTTCCAGTACTCACGAGTTCCCAGCGAAATGAATTGGGGCAATTCCTCGTTGAGTGAGCCCAGGCCGTAGTGGACCCATGCCCCCAGTGTCGGGAATTCTCCATCATTGCGATGTCGGCCGGTATGAAACTGCGTTTGTGCTCCGTGATTGCTATCTGTGGTCCACATGGATCGAACCACGGCGATGCGATCCGCATTTTTGCCAATATGTGGAAACCAATCACTAATCTCGAGGCCGCTATCACCGTACTTCTGAAAACCAACTTGCAATGGATAAAGTTCCGTTCTCTGATTCCCGTTGGCATCGGGCACAACAAGTCGCTCGATGGCGAGTTTTTCGGGATCTAAGGTCGATGCAAAAGGTGTCTCCGATATCGTCTTGCCCGCATATTTGGTCAACATGGGCTTTGGATCAAAGCTCTCGACATGACTGACTCCGCCGTTCATGAAAAGCCAGATTACACTTTTGGCTTTGGGTGGAAAGTGCGGTTGCCCTGACGGCGGGCTGTACGCCGACTGATGGTTTATATCTCCATCCGACGCATAGCCATCGCGATGCAGCATCGCAGCCAATGCGATGGAACCGAGAGAGGACATGGCTGCTCGACGCGTGTAACGATTATCGGAAAGTGGGATCGTACCGTTAAGCATTATGGCACCTGCAGAAAATGATGATGATTCAACAATACCCATACCAACTCTTCCTGCTTGGAAAAGTGATTCGTGGTCCCTGTCTCGTTAGACGTATTGTTAGACGCTTGGGGCTGGTCATCGGTCTCATTCAACAACGCTTGGCAAAGCTCTAGCTCTCGGTTCGTTGGCTCCAGTCCTAGAATCCAAGCGAATGCGAACCGAACAAAGTGCTCTGCCGATTGCCCGGTATGATGCTTAATCCTCTCGGCGAGCGCTGGCACGCTATCCAAAATGATTCGGCTATGACCCAAGGCCAATGCTTGTTGAGGTACGATGCTCTCATCTCGTCTGTAGCACTCGGTCACGAGAGCTTCGTCGAACATGGTCAAGAATAGGTTTCGCTCATTGTTAGAGTGAAAAAAGTAAAGACTTCGTCGGTTAGAGGTCGACTGTTCCGAGAGTGGAATGGTTGGCCCCCCGAGCGTGCGATCTAGTTTCCCAGCCAATGCCAAAACGGAGTCTCGCACCGCTTGAGATTCCAACCGTGGCACGCTTCGGTGTAGGCTCTTGTAATAGTTTGATTTGACAATGAGGCGGTGCAGGTGTTTCATGTCCCAATGATGCTCGATCAACTCGGCTGCCAACCAATTCAACAGATCCAATCGCTCTGGCCTCTTTGATTTCATTCCGAAATCAAAAGCATCTTGCACCAACGGTTCGCCGAAATGGCGAATCCAAATATGGTTGACCGCCACACGCGCGGTGAGAGGATTGTCGGGTGACGTAATCCAAGCGGCCAGTTCCTTGCGACGGCCGCTGCTCAACTCAGGAAAGGCTCGGTCTGGATCGTCTTTTCCTGAGAATTGGAATCGCGTGGCCGACCACTTGGCTCCAGGGTAGGTTGTTTGAAACTCCGACACGTCCCCTTGAGAAACTTTATCGTAGAACTGTTTGGCTTTATCGAGCTCGTGGGCTTTCTGCTCTCGGGATTTCTCGTCGGAACGATCTAGCGATCGCTGAGCCAACGCTAATTGATAAGTCGCCGTGGCGAGGGCCAAGTGATTTTTAGTCGCGGCATCATGATCCATGAGTCGCGCCCGATGGAAAGCGAGCTCCTCGCGAGCGACTGCCAATTCCAGCTCAACGAGTTTGGCGTCCTTGTTCGCTTCGATGAGTTGCGCCTCGATCCCCTCTGAGGTTTTGTTGCTGTAGGATGGCTCGCCGTTTGGCAACTTTAACACCATCGTCTCCTCCAATGCCGCGACCGCGAATCGATCAAAGCTCGCTTGGGCATCAAAGGTTGTTAATTGAACAGTTCCGGATTCCCGAGGGAATGGTAGTGTCCATGCCAATACGTTTTTATCGTTCCAGTAAACGTTGATGAGTTTGTCGCGCACAACAATACGAAATCGATTCGTTTGATTCAGCTCGATTGGTTGAATCACTTTCGCATCAGCTGGATAGACCCATTGTGCGTTTTGAAGGTAAGCGATCTGAATTTTCTGTTCACCGGCATAAGCACTCGCATAGACAGAAACCTCGTGATCGCCGCTTTGATATCCATCTAAGGGGTTCACATCGGTGCAGTCAAAGGATATGCCAACACTCTTCCATTGGTTGCCGCCGTGGGTTGCGAAAGACAGGTCTGCATCGAAGTCACTAGGAATTGAGTGGATGAGTCGAGCGATTCCCCGATCCGGCTTGCTAGAGGATTGGTGCAATCGACCGTCTGCTACATTCCAATCGCCACCGTACAGTGCCCATCGTTTTTTGGTCGATTCGATATCGTTCGATTCATTCCAGTCGTCTGTAACGGGGGGAGGTTCATGGGCCCCAGCAAGGCGATCGTTCGGATGTTTCTCCAAGCCCTGAAGCTTTGATTCCAAATCGTTTTGTTTCGACCGGGCTGATTGCAGTTTTGTTTCCAGGTCGGATATTCGCGACTCGGCTTTCGCAACGTAGGTTCTTATGGTGGTTTCGCTGGTTTCGGGTTGAAACGCGGCACGTGGTAGCGTAACTGGTTCGGGTTTATAGTCGCGAAACGTAAGAAACGATGGCACTCCAGGGCTTAGTGGGTTGGCTTTGTCTGGCTTAGCATCTTCACCGCGAACAAAGAGATAGGTCGGCGAATCGAGATCGCGATCGAAGATTCGGGGCAGCCCGTTTTTTCTAAGATCAGGCTCTCCCTCGATCATATCCAACCTAACTTGATAGGGCTCGAAGATGGCTCGAAATCGATAGTAGTCCACTTGAGAGACAGGATCGTATTTGTGATCGTGACACTTGGCACAATTCATCGTCAGCCCGAGCATTCCTTTTCCAACATGCTCGATCGTCTCTTCCATCCATTGATTACGGTTGAATAGGAAAAAATTTCTGGCGAGAAAGCCCGTCGCTCGAAGCTTTTGGGGGGCGTCAGGATAAAGCTCATCGGCGGCGATCATCTGACGGAGCATCTCATCGTACGGCATATTCTCATTGAGACTCTCGACGATCCAGTCTCGCCAATGCCACATGTGCAACTGACTGTTACGAAGCTCTTCGCCTAATCCCCACCAATCACTGTACCGCCAAACATCCATCCAATGACGTCCCCAACGTTCTCCGTAAGCAGCATCGGCAAGCCACCTCTCAACCATCGAGTCGTATGTCGATTGAGAATCGGCGAAACCATTACCGTTGCCTCCAATCGTTGAGCCCTGATGAGTCAATGACGCCACCAAATCCTCTTCGAGCGGAATCCCTCGCAAATCGATCGATAGGCGACGAAGCAAAGTTACGAGTGACGCACTCGAATCAATGGCAATGTGCTCCGCCAGAAGATGATCGATGGGATTAGCCGTTTGCGATCTTAACGCACCCTTGGGCAGTGCTGGCCGTTCGATAGGCCTAAACGCCCAATGCTCATTCGGAGAGATCGACGGCTGCTCGTTGGGGATGACCTTCACTCCCGAATTAAGCCAATCCGTGATCAAGTTGACTTGTTCCGCCTTAAGTCGCTCTCCTTCGTGTTTGGGAGGCATTAACGAATCATCGTTAGCGGTGATGCGTTTTAGCAATTCGCTTTGCTCGATGTTTTGCGGATCAAGTATCGGCCCGGAATCGCTCCCCTTGAGAATAAGCTCGGCGGTGTCTAATCGCAGTCCAGCCTCCTGCTTGATTCCGCCGTGACAAGCGTAGCAATGCTTTTCTAAAATAGGCTTGATTGCGACGAGGTACGATTGATCTGACTCGTCGACCGTTCGAGCGTTACAAACACCCGTCATCGTTAGGTCAATCGCTATGCTGCAAAGCAGAGTTGAACCAACAACAGCTAAGCAGCGAGTCAGTAAGAAAGCACGACTTCGATTCGGGATTCCCATGGTGGAGAGACGGCAGGCTGGGAGGTGCGGCGGGAGGTGGAATCTAAGAGGATACCATCTTCGTAGCGAGGATTCCACCAGTTTTAAATAGCTCGCTCGTGCCGGGAGGAGCCACTCGATCCATTTCGTAGACTATTTGCTACGTTTGTAGATTACCGTCATCATGATCGATTCTTTTCCGTCTTTAGGTGTCAGATACATGACGAAACGGTATTGGTCTTTGGACACAAACTCGGTCGTTGATCTCCAAGTCGCTGGCCCCCCGGTCGTGGGATCTTTGCCTTCGCAAGTCATGATGAGAACTTTGCCTGATTTGTCATATTCACCTTCGAAGATCATAGGAGCCGCGGTGAAAGAATCGACCCAGACGGAGACATACTTCTTTTTTTCGGGATCGTAGCCATCGAGCCCTTTTCCTTGAAATGGCATGCCTGCCAAGTTGCTGTCCATGGTTGTTACAAACCACATTCCGCCGCATGCCTCGATCGTCTCACTCGTGCCTTGGCTAACTTGTTTTTCCGAGTCAGTAAGTTCGAAAGTCCATTTGCCCAAATGTGGCTTTAGTTTGGCGTGCTCTGGGGTTGGGCCAGGGATTTGTGCAAACCCGGTGGATGCGAGAATCAGAAACGAGAGGCTAAAAGTTAGGAAATTGCAGAGACTCTTCATAATGAAATCCTTGGAGTAAACAGCGATCGAAACAGGCGAGTGCGACGGTCATGAAATGCTAACAAATTGCCTCAGCTGAAACCTGCATCCAATCAAGAAAGTTTGGTTTTTGCAGGATTATTGATTGGTTTTTTTGTCTGTTTGGCAACACTTTGGGGAGCGAGAGTCAGCCACACCAGCACATCTCACCCGGCTGAAATGGGACTTTAGTTGGATTAAGTCCCCTCATGCTGCCTTATCCCCTTTATTCTTGCCTTGACGTAGAATTCAAAATTTCGACACTCCAGCGAGATCAATTCTCCCCCAAGGGACCGAGGAAACAATGAGCTCATACCAGCTAACCCATTTGAAGCAACTGGAATCGGAAAGCATCCACATCATTCGTGAGGTTGCCGCTGAATTCAAAAATCCGGTCATGCTCTATTCTGTGGGAAAAGATTCTGCAGTCATGACCCACTTGGCATTAAAGGCGTTTTATCCCGATAAGCCGCCGTTCCCGTTCTTGCACGTCGATACGACATGGAAGTTTCGCGAGATGATTGCCTTTCGCGATAACTACGTCAAGAACGAGCTTGGCATTGAGTTGTTGGTTCATATCAACCATGAGGGATTAAAGCTGAACATAAGTCCCTTTGAGAACAGCGAAAAGCACACCGAAGTCATGAAGACCGATTCGCTGAAAATGGCTCTAAACAAGTATGGCTTTGATGCAGCGTTTGGAGGTGCGAGACGCGACGAAGAGAAATCGCGAGCCAAAGAGCGGGTCTTTTCGTTTCGAGATAAATTCCATCGTTGGGATCCAAAGAATCAGCGGCCCGAGCTTTGGAATTTGTACAACGCGAAAGTCAACCCGGGGGAGAGTATTCGCGTGTTCCCACTCTCTAATTGGACGGAACTAGATGTTTGGCAATACATCTACTTGGAAAACATTCCGCTGCCGGATTTGTATTTTGCCAAGCCTCGCAAATGCGTGAATCGCAATGGAATTTGGCTCCAGGTTAATGATGATCGGATGACCATAAATCCGGGCGAGGTGGTTGAGGACAAGATGATCCGCTTTAGAACGTTGGGCTGCTATCCGTTGACGGGTGGCGTTGAGTCGACTGCCTCGACATTGCCCGAAATTATTCAAGAAATGCTGCTTACGAAGACGTCAGAGCGACAGGGCCGCGTGATCGATAAAGATGGCGGCGGAGCAGGTATGGAACTCAAGAAAATCCAAGGGTACTTCTAATCATGTCTCATCAAAGTGAATTAATCGCCGAAGATATCCTGGCCTACCTAGAGCAGCACGAGAAAAAAGAGTTGCTGCGTTTCATTACTTGCGGCAGCGTTGACGATGGCAAAAGCACGTTGATCGGGCGGTTGCTTTACGATAGCAAGATGCTTTACGAAGATCAGTTATCGCAACTGGAAAGCGAAAGCAAGACTCACGGAACGGTCGGTGGGGCATTCGACCCCGCGCTCGTGACCGACGGACTGCGTGCGGAACGGGAACAAGGAATCACGATCGACGTTGCTTATCGTTATTTCTCAACCGCGAAACGCAAATTTATCATCGCCGATACACCTGGCCACGAGCAATACACTCGCAATATGGTGACCGGCGCATCGACCGCTGACTTGGCCATCATCCTGATCGATGCTCGCCAAGGAGTTCTCACCCAAACCAAGCGGCATAGTTTCATCGTGTCGTTGCTGGGCATTCGGCACGTCGTAGTAACCATCAATAAAATGGACTTGGTCGGGTTTAGCCAAAAACGCTTTGACGAGATTTGCGAAGATTATCGAGCGTTTGCGTCGCGACTCGAGCTGCCCGATGTTCACTTTATCCCGATCGCGGCACTGCATGGTGACAATCTGGTCGATGCCAGCCCCAATATGCCGTGGTATAAAGGGAGCACACTCATGAACATGCTGGAATCGGTGTATATCGGCTCCGATAGAAATTTGGTGGACTTTAGATTGCCTGTCCAGTACGTGAACCGTCCCAATCTCGATTTCCGAGGCTTCTGCGGTACGCTCTCCTCGGGTGTCGTAAGAACGGGCGAAGAAGTCATGATCTTGCCGTCCAAGCGAACGAGCCGCGTCAAGCGAATTGTTACGTTTGACGGTGACCAATCCGAAGCCTTTGCTCCTCAATCGGTAACCCTCGTTCTCGAAGACGAAGTCGACTGCTCACGCGGCGATATGATCGTTAAACCAGGCAATGTACCGAAGTTACAGAACTCGTTCGATGCGACCGTCGTTTGGATGAACGCCGACGCCATGATTCCTGGCAAGACGTATCTTTTCAAGCATACGTCGCAGACCGTTTCAGGCCAGATCGATTCCTTGCGTTACCGCGTGGATGTCAACACGCTTCGCAGTTCGCCAGCACCAGATTTGCAGCTGAACGAAATCGGTCGTTGCTCGATCACATTGAGCCAACCCATCTTTTTCGATTCGTATGCACGAAACCGATCGACCGGTTCATTCATCATCATCGATCGGATTACGAACGCCACGGTCGGCGCGGGGATGATTTCTGATCGCGACTCTGCCAAGAGTACTGTTGCCGCTTGGGAGACGAACGATAAGACCTCCTCAGATAGCGCCTCTAGCGTATCGTCTGTGACATCAGAGGAGCGAGTCGCTCGGTTCGGGCAATCGCCTGCAACCGTTCTTTTCGCAGGTCTCACGGGATCGGGAAAGACGACGATCGCCAATGCGGTCGAGCGAAAACTATTCGACTCTGGCCGAGCTGTCGCCGTGATCGATGGCGAAATGATGCGGCGCGGCGTGAATCGCGATCTCGGTTTTACTGTGGAAGAACGAAGCGAGAATCTTCGTCGCTCCGCTCATATAGCCAAGATCATAAACGATAATGGACTCATTTGCCTCGCGGCGTTTAACGCTCCTAACCAAACCGTTCGCGACCGCGTTGCCGATTTGATTGGCAAGGATCGGTTCTTCGTTGTTCATTGCGTGGCGGACGAAAAGACTCGCAAAGAACGAGACGAGAAGGGGCATTATGCTAAAGCGGAGGCGGGCGAGCTACCGAATTTTCCTGGCGTCACGGCAATATACGAGGATCCGACTTCACCAGACCTCGTCCTCGACACGAGCAAAAAATCGATTGCAGAATGCGTCGAAGAAGTGGTCGAGATGTTGAAAGCCAAAAAGGTGGTCAAGTAAAGACCGGCATCGTTGAACGACCGGCATCGATTGCGGTGGAAAACGTTAGGACGGCTCTCGAACTGTCCTAACGTTAAATTGTCCTGACGTTAAATGATGTGAGTGATTCAATCCGAATGAGAACGTCACCCTTGGGGGGCACTGTCATCACATCCTCGACACGTTGCAAGCAATCGACGGTCAGTTATCGCGACGTGGTCTTCCACCTTGTCCGCCAGGTCCACCTCGGCCACGTAGCGGTGCCAAATCAACCTTCAATTCGGCCCCTTTGACCTCTTCCAGCTTGGCTTTTTGATCGTCCGTCAAAACTGCCATAATAACCTTGTCTGCTTCGGCTCGCATCTCGGCCATCTTTTCGGTTCGCTCTTCCGGAGACATGTCCCGGAACCCTTGCATTGCTTCTCGGGAAGCTTCGCGATTCTTTGCTTGAGCTTCGGTTAGCATTTTCTTCTGCTCATCAGAGATTCCAAGAGTAGTCTGCAACTCCGAATCCATTAACGAAGCTGCCCCGACAACTTGAACCATGATTCCGGTAAGTCGGCTTTTCTGCTTGGCTTCTAACTTTCCCGTAAACTCTTCGTCAAACTTCTTGCGCATTTCATTGACTTTGGCCATCGCTGCTTGCCGATCGCCGCCCCCCTCCTGCATTAAGGAACGTTGCTCCTCTCGCATTTTTTCGAGCATTTCCGTAGCCGACTTTTTCATGCTGTCGTCTAAACCAATTTCGGATTGAACCTCTGGCAAAGTTGCCAATTGAAAGCGCGCAAACTGCTGTGGACCCATCTGCATTCCGCCACCTCGTTGAGCCATCGCGGTGCTTCCTCCGAGCAAGAGCGATAGAAGTGATGCGCTAAGGACGAGTAACTTTTTAGATTTCATGACAACCTCTATTTAGAAAAACGGAAACTACGCCATCACGGAAGCCAGGGCGACCCTTAGCAAAATGCAAAAGCCAACTGTACCTCAGTTGTTTCGTAGCGTCCGATCAATGAAATCTACCAACCAAACCAGCGCGATACAATCAGGCTTAGGCACGGTGTCTCTCGATTTGGCTCGACAGTTACCCTTTTCGGGCTTTCTTGTTCATTTTCATTTGGTTCGTTTGGCAAGACGATTTCCAAAAGTCTTGTAGGCCGTAACAAGGCGCAACGCGACGCAGTTACGGCATAGCACGCCATGGCTAAAATGATTTGCCGGTTTAGCCCCGAATCTAGATCGTTAATTGCTCGATGCCTCATTCACCCTCCCAAAAACCTTTTTGGGAGGACCAGAGTGGAGTTTACGATCACTCGGGGAGGGTTCTTTAAAATCTCCGACTCGTCGGGGCCTCTTTGCATCGCTATGCCTTCTTCCCCTCTCCTCGCTTCGCTCGCCTCTCCCTCTGAGGGCGAATCAATTCTTTGGCTATCCTTCTCTTGGTTTTCAGCCCGGATGGGCGGCACATGCCTGCCGGTCGGCGTAAGCCACCGGCCCCAGTGCGCAGCACTGCCCAAGCCCGGACGGGCGACACAAGACCGCCTGGGCCGAGCCATGTCACGACCTTCTTCTCCCACTCATTCAAACCAAATAGTTGAAGTTCGGCGCCATGCCTAAAAAAATCCCGGGGGTTTGGGGGCAGGCCCCCAAGTCACCCAGGAGCCGAATACAAAAAGAATCCAAAAACCAGCTAGCAACTCGCCTCTTCGCTCGTTTAAAATCTACGGTATGAGCCCTCACCCCAACACCACACCCGCAAGCCCATCTCTCGCATCGCCACTAACCGATGCCGCATTCGATTCCATCGAATTGCTAACCAACTCTTTCGCTGCCTCCGAAGCACCCACTTTCGACACCACGACCGTCATCGAAGTCGGATTAAGCTTCCGACGCATCACGCAGTACAATTACTTGCCCGGCAGTACTTCCCTCAAGTCAAGCGTCACCGTTAACGGTGCCAAAACCGATTACACCTATGACTACCACAACCGCGTTCTAGAGGTCAAACAGCACACCTCCAGTGGCAGATTCCTCTCCTCCACCAAAACCTATCTCAACAACCAACTTCTGTGCGATACCGATCCCTACGGTCGCCGCAAATACTACGGCTATCGCGCCAGCGATGGAACGTTAATCCAAACCGTTACCGCCACTCATCCCGGTTACACCTTGGCCGACTTCGCCGAGCCTTGTTACGGCCCACGCAGCGGCCTGTCACCAAGCTTCGAGATTAGTGTTGATTAGTGTGAATTAGTGTTCCCGGCCCTCTTGCTGGTTCAATCGCTAAGAGTCGCGGTAGAGTTTCGAGAAGCGGTCTTATCACTCGAAAGTTCGTCGTTCTCGTGATACAATCACTGGGAATGTTCATTCCCATCTCCACCCCCTTGTTCATCCCCGAACGCCTATGTCCATGAAAATTGGAATCCGAGCTTGGATCGATTTTGCCTTCAAGAAAATCTTCGGCAAAAAAGGTAACGAAATCTGCCTCGTTAGCTTGCTCAACTCGGTTCTCGATCTACCCCGACCCATCGAATCCGTGCAGTACCTCAATCCGTTTTCCTTGAAAGAATTCCAAGAAGACAAGTTCATCTGTGTGGATGTCAAA
>JALOQS010000416.1 GCA_025459355.1 Pirellula sp. | reverse complement strand
GTGGCGATTGACATCGGGCCGTGCGAGCCCGATGAGACGCAGCGAATTGAGGTTAAGCTACGCAATGAAACCGGCATGTCCTTTTCCACGAAGACAGTTCATGTTGGATGCGCTTGCTTGAAAGCCACCCTGTCTACAAAGATAGTGCAGGCGAACGAAGCGTGCGTTTTGGATTTAAGCTTCTCTGTACCGAGTCGTTTGGACTCGAATGTGGGGCGACAATTCCTGAGAATCGCAGACGATCAGGGACGCACTATTACTCAGATTGAGATTGTCTATTCTATTCGCGGGCTCATGTGCTTTAAGAAAGAGTCAATTCATCGCGAAGTTGGCATGTCTCAGACCATGGTTGAATGGTCGGTCCCTATGTTGATTAGCAACCCTGTGAAGCGTGAGTCGATAACGCTGAAATGCGATGGGGGGCTCGAAAGCGCTACAGGCCGAGTCGTCGACAGCGAAAACGGGCCGGTGGCAACGTTCAAATTCTTAATTGACCAGGACGTGGAGTTCCCTGTCGTTGGCTCGTTGATTGCTGAAGATAAGGTGGTTGGACGGATTTCCAAGACCACCATGTTCCTAAGTCGAGAAGGGCCCGTAGTAGTGCAACCTTCTATGGCGATCTTCAAGCAACAAGAAAAGCGATGGATTGCGACCCTAATGGTACGAGACAATCGCGAAGGTGACCCCAAGGATGATCTTGTTATATCGTTCCGCGGAGTAGATGGTCGCACTGCAACCGTTGAGTCTCGAAAAATCGGTAAGAAGGTTTACAAGTGCTCTGTAAATTTACCTGTAGAAAAGAGCGACACGCTTCGAGAGCTATTCTCGGGTGGATTAGATTGTCAAATTTCGTGGAGTGGCGGCATTCACGAGACTCGAATACCCTCCATTCGCGGGACCGAATGAGTCGGAGGCCACGTTGACAATGATAGGCGTTACCGTGTGCGTTGTTGATCGTCCGTGTTGTGAGTGCACACCATCCATTAACGAGCGTTACAATCATTGTGGCAACGGCTTCGGCTTTTCCGCGTCCGTTATTTGTCGGACACTTTCCGCATCAGTCAGCTTTTGGCCAAACTTGAAAGTGGAGACCTTGAAATGTGTTTTTCTAAGTTAACAAAATGCGTCTGGCTTGCATCGATCCTTTACGCCAGTGCATCGCCTGTTCTGTCTGGCGAATTCGAGAGATTTCGCGATATAGCAATCTCGAACGCTCAGTGCATACGGCAGTTTGACGTTTCACTGTCCCTCGAAGTCATCGATTTAGATGAACCCGATTTAGAGTTTCGGCACACCTGTCGGATGGCATTGGATCTAGATAAAAACCTAGGCTTTTGTGCTGTGATGTCTCAGCGCCGTCTCGTCTCCGAAGAAGCCGGCTCCAAGAAAAGTTCGCGGTACGGAAGTGCGGAAGTTATGGCGGGTATAAGCGATTCGAAGAATTGCGTTGTTCGAGGCTTTGGTGGAAATTCAAACATGTTCCGTGGTGACTTGCATTCCGTGCTTTACAGTTGTCAGATTTATGACCCTCGCTGTATCGGAATCGTGAATTTCCCCTCACAGTTTCCGGCCTTAAAGGAGTCGGATGGATTTGAGTTGTTGGTCAAGCAGCGGACGCAGCCCATAGGCTTACCCGAAAGATCGGAGGTTAAGGATGGCATCGTACGTGTAACTCACACCGAGCCGAATGGTCGCAGAGAGTATCGTTACAATGCAGCCACTCTCGTTCCAGAACGGATCACGATTTACACCGAAGTGAACGGGTCGTTGCATCCGTGCGTCGAAGAGATTTATACTTGGGAAGAGAAAGAAGGAATCATGCTGCCCGTTCGTGTCGTGTGCGAAAAGTCGCTTCCCAACGGGGCTAACGGAACGAAATCCGAGAGTTATTGCAGTGCTGAACTAACGTGGCGTTCCCTTAATCGTCCGTTGGACGAAAAGTTACTGGATTCGAAGATGATTTCGGATGTTTCGAAGATTGTTGACTTGATAAAAGAATAGCATCCAAATGGAAAGAGCTCGGATATAATCCGAGCTCAGACCGTTTCTGTTACTTACCGTTGTCAACTGCCGTTGCGACTCTCCGAACGTCGGAAAGTAAAGCAACTCCTAGTTTTGTGTTCGACTAAACGGCTGGCTTCACAGGTGTTGGCATGGCATCGATGACTTTGTCGATCAAGCCGTACTTCACAGCCTCTTCGGGGTCCATGAATCGATCCCGATCGGTGTCGCGTTCGATTTGCTCCAAGTTTTGGCCGCAATGCTTAATGAGAATCTCATTGAGCCGACGCTTGGTGCGTTGGAATTCCTTCAAGTGGATGGAAATGTCCTCGGCTGTTCCCTGCATGCCCGCCAAAGGTTGGTGGATCATGATGCGAGAGTTCGGCAGAGAAAATCTCTTGTTCTTAGCGCCAGCGGCCAAAAGAACCGCTCCCATCGATGCCGCTTGGCCAATGCAGTAGGTCGCTACGTCACACGAAACGAATTGCATCGTGTCGTAGATCGCTAGACCAGCACTGACGCTACCACCGGGGCTGTTGATGTACAAATGAATGTCAGCCTCGGGGTTGTCGGATTGGAGAAAGAGCATTTGAGCAACGAGCGCGTTAGCGATCTCGTCGTCGACTTGAGTGCCCAAGAAAATGATTCGATCTTTGAGCAATCGGCTGTAGACATAGGTTCGAACTCCAGTGGATCTACGTGAAAATAGGATTAGCTTTTGTCTTCGTCGTCGGCAACCGTCTTGGTCAACAACTGATCCACGAGCCCGTATTCTTTGGCTTCGTTGGCGGTTAGGAAGAAATCGCGATCGGTATCTTTAGCGATCTGGTCAACCGATTTCCCTGTGTGTTTTGCAAGGATTTCGTTGAGTTGGGTTCGCATTCGAAGAATTTCACGAGCTTGGATTTCGATGTCCGAAACCTGCCCTCTCACACCACCGTGAGGCTGGTGAACCATCACCGTGCTATTTGGCAAGCAATATCGTTTGCCGGGAGAACCTCCCGCCAAAAGAACCGCTCCGCGGGGAATTGATGTAAAAGTGGATATCTTTTCTGCGATTTTCGCTTTGGAGATACAGCAACTTCATAACAACGTCGTTAGCGTTGCCTGTGTAGATCTCCCCTTGGAGGAAAACGATTCGGTTTTCCAAAAGGAGATCGCCCAACGTCATCTGACGTTGCCGCTGGTAGCTTTGATAAGCATGGGAATCAAAAACTGGCGGCATAAGTGGAAAGTTACTCAACTGCTCTTTCCTTATCGAATGAGTAAAACAAACCGTGAACTGTGTACATCTTTTCGATATAGCATCTTTTGACAAGGGTACACCAGAGGAAAGTTGAACTTCTCGTCGACTTGGTGGATACAAAAACCCCGTACGACCGCATGGAATCGCTTTTCGTTTCGTAGAATCGTCACTCCTGCCCGTTCGCCAGCGTCCGAGTCGGCCAAGAGTGACCAACCTCCATTCCGTAAAGTCGTCATCCATTATGGCGGCAGGACCAAATCCGACGTAAACTACCCGCTTTCCGGTCGATCCGCCACCAAAACACCAGCGACGAACCCTTGCGAAAACCCACATCTTTTCTAAGGGAAATCGTTAACCAGACTACCACTCGCTCCTTACTCGTATCCCCGAGGCTCCATCAATGTCTCTCTCCGTAACCCAAGCTATCGAATCTTTGAATACAGCTCGTGCCGCCGGCAAGATCACCGAAGGGGCCCTTGAAAATCTGAAATGCTGGCTAACCGAACCGTTATCGAACACATTGAATCGGGAAAATGGCAAGCGCTCGATGATGCTTTCTGGACCATTATTCCCTTTGGAACTGGCGGCAGGCGGGGGCGAATGTATCCGATTGGCTCGAACGCGATCAACGACCGAACCATCGGCGAAAGCGCTCAAGGGCTAGCGGATTACATCAAAAGCCAGCCATCTACGGGCGAATCACTCTCTTGCGCCATCGCTTACGATACAAGAAATAATTCCCGGCATTTTGCTGAACTGTGTGCTTCGATCATGGTCGCCAACGGCTTTCAAGTCTATTTTCTGGACGACTACCGAGCGACTCCCCAGTTATCATATGCGGTCCGAGCCAAGAAATGCAGTTGTGGAATCATGGTTACTGCGTCGCACAATCCGCCCAGCGATAACGCCGTGAAAGTTTATTGGTCAAGCGGTGCCCAGGTCTTACCACCTCACGATTCTGCCATCATCGATCGAGTGATGAACGTTCAAAAAATTCACACGGTTCCTTTCCAAGACGCCGTTGCCAATGG
>JALOQS010000415.1 GCA_025459355.1 Pirellula sp. | reverse complement strand
GTTTGATCGACGTTAAAACCGGTAATCGATCGGCCCATCCGAATATAGGGAAAAACAACGGCGTAAGGTACTAATTGCTTGACCCGATTTCTCTCCACGAGAATCCGGCTTCCCGAATGGGGCATCTCCGGTTCATCCCCTAGTTCCGGCGAATATTTGTACCAAGGAAAGCTAGCTGGGTGACCGTGGAAACTGTTCGGCGATACTGCTTTCAAGCTGCACGCACAATTCCAGGGTCCTTGGCTCTCGATGTAAAAGAGAGAACCATGCTCGTTGAATCCAATTCCACCTGGGCTACGCAGCCCGCTGGCAAATGCGGTCGATTTGCCTTGAGAATCAACCTTCATGATGAATCCGCGATTCAAAGCATGAGAGTAATAAGATGCCGAAAGCCCCAGAGCCACAAACTGATTTCCCGTGGCATCGAGCTTGGACCCAAAGGCATACTCGTGATAGTTTGCATACCCCCACGCATCGGAGATCGTCTCGAATCTGTCGGCGACTCCATCGTTGTTTGTGTCGCTAACTCGCGTTAATTCACAGCTTTGAGTGACTCGAAACGCGTTGTCTTGCCAAGTCAATCCAAAGATCTCGTCGAGACCAGAAGCAAAGCGGTGAAAAGTCGGGATGGGTTTGGGGGCATCAACGCCATCGATGATGTAGATGTCTCCGCGCCGCGTACCAACTGCGATGCGACCGTCTGGCATCAGAGCGAACGCTCCGGCCTCGATGACGGTATCTTTGGGCAGCGGAATGTTGACGATCGGATAGTACTCTCGTTCTCGCTCTTCGGTCCCCCATCGCTGGCCGACCTCCTCAGCGAATACGGCCCCAGCCCCCAGCTTTATGATTACCATCAGCAACAATACGATTCGCATCGGACTACCTGTTAAGGACATCATATTGAAGCTCCAGTGTGGACTCGCCTTGGCGGATTTGTAGCTTTAGTAGCAATTCGTATTGTTGTGGATCATCGGGCAATGAACGTAACTGAGTTTCGACGGCGGGAATCGTAACGCGTAGTCGATCGATCCTGTAGGCGTGATCGCTTTCTTGGGTTATCGCACCCGTAAGAGCACGGAACCATATCGATTGAGCACGGGGCGATTGGAAAAGCATCGCACGTTTCAGTATCGGCTGTTGGTTATCGTTGATCGCGATCGATCGATCTTTAATCTCGATAGTCCCGTTGCGGTAAAGGAACGTTGGGATGGATTTCTCATCCAGATCGTAACCGAGAAACTGGTAGCCAAGATTCTTAGGATAGAGAGGATCGGGATTGGCAGGAGCCTCTTTGGTCATAACGGGCAACAGAGGCCATCGTGCATTGTTATCAGCTAGTGAGGCGAACGAGACATCTTGAGCCAGCTGAATCGGTTCGCGAGTCGGATTAAAATCTCCGGCGGCTTGGCCACTCCAATTCACAAGCGTACCTGTTTCGGCGTTGAACGCGTAGCTGACTCCCTCTGGTAAACCGACTGCGATCCCTCGATAGCCAGCGACGCGGCTTCGGCCTCGGTATACCACGGCGCTGCCATGGACCTCGAGTTTAGTGTTGACGCTCCGAACCCCCGAGGGATCTGCGGCTGACGTGCCTAGCGATAGATAGTACCAAATGGCCTCGATTTGTTGGTGGGTGTCGCCATCCAGAACAGCTTTGAAATTGGATTTACCATCTGGCCATGCGGTCGGCATAACCGTTCTGGGGCGAAACGCTCCGGGATTAAGGAGATATCGATAGAACCAAGCGGGCTGAAGCCGTTCGTAGCTTGTTAACAAATCGATGCCCTGATTGACATTGGCCGCTTTCGCATTGAATTGATGACAAGCAACGCAGTTGGCTCCCTTGTCTCCTAAGAGTTCGCGTCCTGCAGATCGCATTCGCTTTTCTCTTTCACGCTCCTTTTCATCCTGGCTCTCGGGACTGGGGATCTTCATTTCAGGCCCATCCAAAACATCTAGTCGTGCGAATAGGGCTGGCAAGTGTCCCAAGTTCTTTTCACCATACTGGGGCATTCGCGTGGACATGTAGCTACGAACGCTTTCGCCATCATAGAGGACTTTTTTGAGCCAGTTTGGTTGCAGCTTGGCTCCCATAAGCGTAAGGGGAGGTGGTATTCGGCCATCATCACCCAGATTCAATTCACTCCCTTGGAAATAGGGACTATGAGCTTCGTGAACGCCACCATAATCATCGCGAACGTGGCAGGATATACAGCGAAACGAAGTAAGTGTTTTGGCCATCACCGCTTGATCCGTATCGTGGCTCCGTTCTAGGTTAGGCGAGGCTGTGATCGCGGCTACGATCGCGGTCACTTGTTCTGCGTTCAGGAAAAATTTGGGGTTGTCGTTCGTCTCGTTGGCGAGGCAACCGCGATGGAGATTCGCTGTGTTGATCGAATCTCGCCGAGGTGCCGCTTCGATTCCTCCGATGGAATGGCATGCAGCACAATTCAACGATTGAAAGTATTGTTTGCCTGCCTCCACTAAAGCGGGATCGGGTGTTAGTACGGTGCCTGGCGACGCTGTCTCACCAATAAGATAGCCTGCGATGGCGATCGATTCCGCAGGGGTCAGTTTCATGTCGGGCATACGTCCTGAGCTACGAACCTTTAGCGGCTGAAAAAGGAAATCGGCAAGGGACCTAACACTGTACTTTTCCGGCACGTGTGCCAGTGAGATTTCGGAGGGCTTAACGTCGTTTTCCGCCGTCGATTTACCATTAGCGTCCGTGTTTGTTTCTTCTTCGTCTTCGTAGCCTGGCCGAACGTTTCGTGGAGTCGGGGCAATCGATTCCTTTGGTCCGTGGCATGCGACACATCCAATGGAATGGAATAGTTCTTTGCCTTGTTGGCGATCGATCGAATCGATTGGTTCAGATGCTGCGGCTGATTTGGACTGGGCAACGAGGAAGTGAGATAGCGATTCCGCAATCTTGCTCTTCTCCGAAGGTGATTTCGAGGCCAGCATATCGGGCATGCTGGTTCCGGGCTGAGCCGTGTG
The DNA here is from genome assembly GCA_025459355.1 of Pirellula sp. Classification (GTDB taxonomy): domain Bacteria; phylum Planctomycetota; class Planctomycetia; order Pirellulales; family Pirellulaceae; genus JBKCUI01. The sequence goes on along the minus strand of JALOQS010000415.1, from coordinate 1,550 downwards.
AGGAGATTCGAGAAATCGTCGCAGGTAGTCTGATGAAACGCGGTTGCCAACCTCTGATAAATCGGGAGCGGACTTCTCAAGGACAGGGTTCGCTGGAATGCCTGAATGGCAAGCCGCACATCGCAACTCAGCTAGCAACACGCTGCCCGATTGTTCCTTTGTCAAAGGATGGTGTCCGGGCAGCGAAGGGTCACCCGCCTGCAACACGCAGTTGCTAGCAAGGATCATGACGAATACAACGAATCTCATCATATGGATTTGCTCAAAGAAAATTGTTCGCTTGTAAAGATTCGCTCGATCACTGGTAATAGGGGACCGGTCGCGGTTTAACGCCTAGAGCCTGGTAATCAAAGCCACTTTCGAGAGGTTGGTAGTCACCAACAATCTCTACGCTGCTGCTAGGAGAGATGGAAGATTCCATTTGTAGCCCCCAGTAAGTGGCGTTGACGATTAGTCGACGTAGGCCAGGGTTCTTGAGGTCGATTCCACTTCCCATAGTGCAATGAAAGACTCGGGATGATTGACCGCTGCTGGTCGTCCATGGTTTCACCCAAGCGACGGGTAGTGGCTCCAGTTCATGGTTCGGTGCATCGTCTGGTTTTCGTCCCATGAGAGGTTGACCCCAAACCAATGCAGTGCAATCGGGCGGTAGGCTGGTTCCCTCTTTGTAGGTTCGATAAACATCCGAGTCGCCCCAAATGTCACTCACGCCATCGAGGATCGGATGATCGGAGTGATTTTTATCGAAGAAGCCGCGCGTCGAATCGGCGTGCCATCGGCCGTGGTGGTTTAGAAACGTTCCGCCGAGAATGTCTTCGCCCCATCGGATTTGTTTGTCGTTGATTTGGTAGGGCAGCTGACTTCGGAATCCATGGTTAGCCGTACGAAGAGCGATCATGGGTTTTCCCGAGTCAATGTAAGATACGATTTGGTCCAATTCCGATTGAGGGAGCGTCAGCAAGCGAGTGAAGAAGATGACCAAGTCGGCGGTGGCGAGTTTCTCAAGGCCTGGAATGTGATGCTCTTCGAATTCCGACTCCTTGCCCTTTTCAGGATAGACCGGAAGAGTTGGATCGACTTCACCGCGTTGATTGACACCGAATAGGACCGTGCAATCGAAACCGTGATGTTTGCTGAGAATCTTGGCCAGCATCGGCATGGATTGCTCGCTGCGATATTCTTGTTCGGCAGCGATCAACACGATCTCGCTGCGATATTCTTGTTCGGCAGCGATCAACACGATATGTTTGCCTCGCCCTGGGCCGTCTCCACCTGGGTAACTTAGCCACAGGGGGCTATCAGCTGTCGGCTGCGCTGTAAGAATGGCGGGCTGCGAGCTCACTAGCAATGCGAAGGTGGCGAGACGGAGGATACATCTGATGGCTTTTCCAGTCATGGTTCCCATAGTTGGCAGAGAGGATGGTCGCAGCGTTGGAGCGATTCCTTACTGTGAACCGCGAGATCGATTGTAGTCCCATGCGAACGCATATTCTTGGATAACAAACGAGCTTCCTCGCTGAAACGCGCACAAACACATGATAAACTGGAGG
>JALOQS010000126.1 GCA_025459355.1 Pirellula sp. | reverse complement strand
CGACGTGTTTGACATCGAGCGAATCCGCAAATTGATCGCATTGATGAAGGAGCACGACCTCGGAGAAATTGATCTCCGCCATGAAAATCAACGAATTCGGCTTTGCGGAATCGGACATGGTCAGCCAATCATGGCAGCCCCCATGGCCATGCAATCGGCTCCCGCACCCGTAGCCGCACCAGCACCGGCCGCTGCGGCTCCCGCTGCACCAGCACCGGCTGCAGACGGTGCCCACATCGCGATTATCAAATCGCCGATGGTCGGGACGTTCTACACCAAACCAAACCCGAATGCCAAAAACTTTGTCGAGGTCGGAGCCTCTGTTCAGCCAGACACCGTCATTTGCATCATCGAAGCGATGAAGGTGTTTAACGAGATCCCTGCCGAAATTCGAGGCAAGATTGTTGAGGTTCTCGTCAAGAACGAAGAAGCCGTCGACTTCGGAAAACCCCTCTTCAAGGTAGACACCCGAGGTTAATTCCAACTCGGTGCTAAGGATATTGTTCCATGTTTAATCGTGTATTGATTGCCAATCGTGGCGAGATCGCCCTGCGCGTTATCCGGGCTTGCAAAGAAATGGGGATTGAGACTGTAGCGGTCTTCAGCGAAGCAGACCGCGGCTCCCAATACCTCGAACTCGCTGATCAAGCGTTCTGTGTGGGACCTCCCAAATCGATCGACAGCTATCTCAAGTTCGAACGAATCATCGCTGCTGCCGAAGCGAGCGGTGCTGATGCGATTCACCCTGGATATGGGTTTCTAGCCGAAAACTCTCAATTCAACGAAGCCTGCCGAAGCTCCAACTTCGAATTCATCGGACCTTCACCAGAAGCGATGGAAAAGCTCGGGGACAAGAACACAGCCCGCGAGATGGCGATCGCTGCCAAAGTCCCCGTTGTTCCCGGTAGCGATGGATTGCTGGAAAGTGAAGCGGACGCGTTAGAAGCGGCCAAAAAGATCGGCTTCCCGGTATTGATCAAAGCGACGGCGGGCGGTGGTGGCAAAGGGATGCGAGTGGCTCTAGACGAAGCCGCTCTGCAAACCTCACTGTCCCAAGCCAAGGCTGAGGCCAAAGCCGCATTCGGGAACGCTGGTGTCTACCTCGAGAAATACATTGATCGACCTCGCCACGTTGAGGTGCAGGTCATCGCCGACCAGCACGGCAATGTGTGCCATCTGTTCGAACGAGATTGCTCCGCTCAACGTCGGCACCAAAAGCTGGTCGAAGAAAGCCCATCGTCTCGCTTGCCAGAAGCGACGCGAAAAGAGCTTTGCGAAGCAGCGGTCCGCATGGTCAAACAGGCGAATTATCACAATGCCGCGACGGTTGAGTTTATTGTTGATCAAAACGATCGCTTCTACTTTATCGAAGTCAACGCTCGGATTCAGGTTGAGCATCCGGTCAGCGAATTGGTAACTGGTATCGATCTGATTCAATCTCAGATCCGGGTCGCTGCAGGTGAGAAATTACCGTTTACGCAAGCGGACATTATCCCACGCGGAGCGGCTATCGAGTGCCGAATCAACGCGGAAGATCCAGACAAGAATTTTCAACCTTGCCCCGGCAAGATTGATCGCATGTACATTCCTGGTGGCATGGGCGTTCGGGTCGATTCGCATGCCCACCCAGGCTATGTCGTACCGCCGTATTACGATTCGATGATTGCCAAGATCATCGTCCATCGCCCCACCCGCGACGAAGCGATCGAGTGCATGCTACGTGCTTTGAGCGAATTGCGGATCACTGGTATCAAGACGACGGCCAGCTTCCAACAAACCATCTTGCGTCAAAAAGAATTTGTCGATGGCACGATTGATACCAAATGGATTGAGCGCGAGTTGCTACCTAGGTTAAAGCAGTTAGCTTAGCTCCGAGTCTAGCTGTCGATCGACCGTAGAATGGGCACTCCTGCCCGTTATATGTTGCTCCCGTTCGTTGGCCCGCACTCAAAGCGTTTTCGTCAGCACCTTACAAAGGAACATGGACATGCGAACGATGGCAGTAACTCCCGAGGTTTTAGCAAAGAGCGTCATTGCCGTGCCCCCTCTAGCCAGAGATGCTGCCGGTCGCATTTGCAATCAGCAGAACACTCGCATCATTCAGCATCTCGAAGCGGGCGGAATCTCAACATTGCTGTATGGCGGCAATGCGGTGTTTTATCATCTTCGACCATCGGAATATGCCGCAGCTTTAAACGTACTCGTTGAGAACACGATGATCGATACCGTGGTCATCCCATCTGTGGGGCCTTCTTACGGAATGATGATGGACCAAGCGGATGTATTAAAGGACTATCCGTTCCCAACGGTAATGATTCTTCCGCATAAAGAGATAGCCGATGAACAAGGAGTTGTGGCTGGCATTCGCAAGTTTGTAGCCTCCTTTGGCAAGCCCATCGTGCTTTATCTCAAACATGATCGATGGCTCAGTCCCACTACAGTGCAGGGACTTGTTCGGGACGGCATGGTCAGTTGGATCAAGTACGCAGTCGTAAGAGACAATCCGGCTAAAGACAACTACCTCGATGAGATATTGAGCCTGATACCCAACAACATTTTGGTGAGTGGAATTGGTGAGCAGCCCGCTATCATTCACATGCGTGACTTTGGCATGAGTAGTTTCACGAGCGGTTGTGTATGTGTTGCGCCGGGACTATCGCTTGAGATGCTAAGAGCAGTTCAAAGCGGCGACTTTGGAAAAGCAGAATCGATTCGCGAAAAGTTCGCTCCACTCGAAGATCTCCGAAACCGCATCAATCCCATTCGCGTTTTGCATCATGCCGTATTGGCAACCGTCGCGCCGACAGGCCCTATGCAGCCGATGCTAGGGGAATTGTCCGACGATGAAAAATCGGTGGTTTCGCGGGCCGCTTTGCTGCTCAAAGATCTGCAACAGTAGGGATTTCTTAGGCTGGGGCGACTCGTTCCATTTTTCGCTTAAAAAGCTAATGCCAGCGGCATGTCGATGCAAAACCGCGATTAATCCTATTGCGTAAAAAAACTCTTCGATGACCTTTGCCCGTGATAGAACGAATGATTGCGTAACGTCGCATCCTCACTCATATTTTTCGGTGAACCAACGCCGCGACTCCGGCCATAATATTTCTTAAAATTCCACACCAGCTCGCACCACATTCCCTCCGCGATTCCAAATCTAGCCAAGATTGCGTTTACGGGCAAAGAAGCCTGAGACTCTTTGGCCGATTTGCTCTTAACTCGCTCATCGCTCCGCCCCTGCCGAGCAGTGTATTCGAGCAACTCTAGATATTCATCCAGGGTCATGCTGAGAAACCCTTTGTCACTGGCTCGATACACCGTCTTGCTTTGCACGGGACCAGTCTTTCTGGGATTGATCGTTAGCGGTGCCAACCAAGCATCTCGGGGCACCTTGGGCCCGGTGCGTTTTTCTCCCTTTTTACCCGGGTCAGCCATTTCTTTTTGAGTGATCCACTGCATGGTTACCGCCGCTGATTCGATCATTTTGCCCTGAGATGCTTTCAGTCGATCGAAACCAGAAGTAAATTCGGACTCTTGAATGGATTTCGCCATTCCGACTCGAATCGGATTCAAATCAATGTGCATGCAGCACGAAAGCAATCCGACTTCATCAAGAAGTCTTTGCGCTTTGAAACCACCCTCCCAGAACGGTCCCGTTAGCTTTTCCTCTAAGTTAGCCATGCGTGCAATTGGTTCCGCAACCGTCTTTACGAACCAAGACAAATCGGAGAGCCGCGATCGAACCGCTGCGAGCTTCTCCGAATCGTTCGCCAGCGCTTGGACATCCGTTTTGCTGGGACTCGCAAACGGTTCCTGGGAACGTTTCCCTTGGAATATCTGCATCCATCGCAGTGCGGCTTCTTTATCGGACCAAGCGCTCACTAAATCAGGGCGATTACGAAGAACAACATGAAAACGATTCGGGAGAATCGCATAGGCTAGAATATCAACGGCGAAGACAGAGGCCAGCTTTTCAAGTCGTTGTCGAATCCATTCCCGGCGATAGGAGTAGTCTTTTCCAGTCGTTTCATCCAGCCCCAATAGCGGCAAGTCCCGTACGCATCGATGGACTACATGACATACCGAAGCTTCTTCATACCGAAGCTTCTTGTGGCAGAAACAAATCACTACGTAATGGTCCCTTCATCTGATAATCCTCTCTGACGCATTCTACCACCCTCGGTTTGCTTCATTAACTGCACTTTTGTGGAAAAGCTAAGCTCGTCAAAACGGGAACATCAGCGACATCGGCATCGTCGGGCCGTAATCAAACTCAAACTACTGAATTTGCGCGATTGATTGGGACAATTGTTCCTCTATGGTTTTAAGCCTGTGGTGCGTGCCCAAACTGGTAAGTGATTCTTGAGCTGCCCCTGGGAGAATCTGCCCCAACCTATCGGTCTGCTATTCCATATCACCCGAGTCCATTCGCTCGTCGCTGTTGGCTCTAGCCCTCGCAATGATTCCCCCGCTAAGAAACTGATGGCCTGCGAATGATCCAAAGTAATGGCCGCGTGCGAACGGAACCAAGTCTCTCGTGCTAAAGCTAACGTATGACTGGGCTCTCGTCGTCGTGCGGCTTGCACCATTATCAGTGGCGGATGTGCGACGTGGCGATGAGATTCATATAAGTCCCATACTTGGTCTGTCCCAAAGTAAGCTTCTTCCTTTATGACTCGAACCTGCCCATTCGTGACATCTCCTATTGAGGCTAGTTCGACAGCTGGATCAGGTATCTCTTTCTTGCTCAATCGCGCCGAATGAGAAGCTTTCCTTAACGGTTTGGATTTCTTGCTTTCCCCTGTTCGCTGGTGTCTACGGGGCACATGTGGTTCAAACTCGTGGCTCAATTCGATTCCCCCTGCGAATCCTCCTGCACAGGAATCACGATGGGGCCAAAGCCGATAGCATCCGTCCTGAACAGGTGATTCCCAGTGCTTGAGAACATCGCGACGCAATGGACTAACCATGGCTCCCCATTGTTCGTACAACCTCGACAACTGCTTTTCATTCTCTTCTAACGCAAACGTACACGTTGAATAAACGAGCCGGCCTCCTGGCTTTAAAAGCTGTAAGGCTGCATCGAGAATTCTCTGTTGTCTCGCGGCACTATGTTCGATTTGACGATCGGACCAAGCGTTGGAGTCTCGCTTATCTCTGGATACCATCATCTGCCCACTGCAAGGAGCATCGACCAAAACTGCATCAAACTCCCCTGCGAACTCCTGGGCCATCTGCTCGGGATCTAACTCGGTGGTTAGATAGTTCGGTAAACCCGTTCGACCCAACATATACTTGAGGACGTTTGTGCGTGAGCGAATGGGCTCGTTAGCGACCAGCACTCCACAATCATTCATGCGTTCTAAGATGGCGGTCGATTTTCCACCTGGGGCCGCGCATAAATCGCAGATCGTTTCGCCAGGCTTGGGGTCCAGTAGAGTGACGGGTAGCAGCGAGCCGGCGTCTTGGATGTAGTAGCAACCAGCCGGATATTCAAGATACGCCCCGGGCCGACAATCTGCATCCACCAAGAATACCCCCCGGTCATTCCACGGAACCGGGGTGGTTTCGAATGGCAACATGGCCACAGAAACATCATCACGGAGTCTAACGGCCCGGCGAGGGTGAGTGCTTAACGATGCCTCAAAGGCACTTGCTTCCGAGAGAGGAAGCAACGTCTCTAAAATATTTAACAAATCGAAGCGCCGATGTTATGGGTTTTCGGCGGGAAGATTTTTTTCTCGCCACGGCTTCTTTTCTTCGTAGCTCTTTACTTCTTCTCGCAATTGCTCAATTTGTTCACTCTCTTCTTTCTCACCCAGCTCGACCGCTTTTTTGGCGTATTCAATCGCCTTTTCAAAATCACCTGTTTCGGCGTAAGCGGCAGCCAATGTACTAACCAAATGCGCTTCGGAGAAATCGGTTAACTCGCACGCCTTTTTTCCTAGCTCCAAAGCCCGTGCTCCATCGCGTACTTTTTCCTCGGGGCTGGTGCAAAGTATCCACGCATAATTGTTTAGCAAGTTCGATTGCTGAGCTGGCGTGGCCGTTTCTGGCATGAGTCTAAGGGCTTTCTCATAAGCCACCGTAGCTTCCATATGCTCTCCGGTGCCCAAGTAGATTTCGCCTCGCAATCGGAAAGCGTCCCAACTACTGGAGTTCATGCGAATGACCTGATCAAGCGTCTTGAATGCTTGCTTGATTTGATCCGCTTGCCAATAAGCCACAGCGAGCTTTTTGAGCAGTTCTTCTTTTTGTGGTGTGCCATCCGCGAATTGGGCCGATAGAGTTTTGAAATCTTTAGCAGCTCGTTCGAAGTTACCTTCTGTCATGGCGAGTTCGCCGCTGAACAGCAGAGCTTCTAGGTTTTGATCGTCGGCTTCGAGAACCAGATCAACATCCCGACGAGCTCCCTCGGCGTCTTCCATTTGAGCTGCGAGTCGAGCTCGCAAAAAGATCGACTGGACGTTGTCTTTCATCAACTTAAGCGATTCGTCGAGATCGGCTTTGGCTAAGTCGAGAAGCTTCTTGGCTTCTTCTTCGTCCTTCTTTGTCGTGGCATCGTCTTTGGTTCCCGCGTCGGCGGAACCATCAACGGTCAAGCTGGCAGACTTAGATTGATAAAGCAGTGCTCGTTGTCTCAGAAGAGCCGCTCTGGCCTCATCCTCAGTCGCCAATCCGATGCTTTTCGAGCTGAACTCTATGGCTTCGTCTTGCTTGTTGAGCCTGAGCAATGTTGCAATCTTGGTTGAGATTAGCTCGACGCTTTCCGGGTTCGCCTCAAGCATCCGATCCAGCGTCGTTAGCATTTTTTCAAACTGACCAGTTTGCCCGAGCCCTGCCAAGTATCGCTTGCTGAGCATCTCATCAAACGGATTGATCTCGGTCGCTTTTTCGAGGTCCGCTAGCTGTTCGGTAGGGTCATCGCCCGATTCTGCTCTTGCAAGATAAAGTTTGGAGAGGCTTTGGCGATTCTCGCTACTCTTTTTGGCTTCATACAGCGGAGTAAAGTACTGGATCCCTTGGTTTATAACTTCGCGGGCTGTTTCAAAGTCTTGTCGATCTATCAAGATCTGGGCTTTGATGGTGTAGGCATCGGTTTGCGAAGCATCATATTCGATAGCTTTCGAGCAATCATCGAGGGCATCTAAAAGAAGTTTGCTGCGACGGGCTCTGGGGCCGCCACCTTGAAGGGCTGTTTGAATACTGACTTTCGCCTTTTCTGTGTAGGCCGAGCCAAGGAATCGCTTGGCTGCAATTTCGCTATCCTCGGACAATCCCTTGGAAATGGCTGATTCCGCTAGCCCGATTGCTTCGGCTAGTTGATCGGTTGAATCCATTTTGATTCGCAGCTGAATCGCTTTGTCGAAATCCTCTTCACCGGGCTTCGGGACAGGAATGACCAACGCTGGCGGATCGGTCTTGTTGGTCTTTTCTTGTGCGAAACACATATTCGGACCGACCATAGTCACCATTCCCAAGGTCGCGATTCCCAATGCTGAATAGCCGAATCGCTGTCTACGTAAGGCGATGCCACTGAGCATGTGCTTCAAAATTGCATTGCGATTTCGTAGGGATTGTGAGTTTGGAGGTCTTTTGTTTTTCATGGTCGTTAGGAGGCGATCGGTTGGAAGGGAAGAGCTGCGAAAGCTTGTGTCGGGAATGTTCTTATTCACTCCATTGTATAACTAGAACAACATGGCGTCCTAGATCGATTGTTCACTCTTCGGAAAAACTACGAGGAACCCTCGCCAATGGATCAGGCCAAAATGCTACTTTTTCATTGCTCCAATCCTCTCTGACGGTCGAGAAAACCTGAGAAAGGGTGCAAAAGGGGACAATCTCACGTTTTCCGACCAAGAGATCTTGGTTAGGAGAAAAGTACATCCAACACGATTTCGTCAGAGCTCGGTCGTTATCTAATACGCATTGAGCCTCCACGACATCACGGACATATTCGTTGTCAGAAGCACCGGGATAATACCCCTCAATCTGGTCGAGGACTTTTTTGGTTTCGGCTAAATCCACGTGCTGGAACTGCCAGATCTCGCCGAGCAACCACGCCTCTTCCTTTCGTGTTACCGGAGAATGTTGTGTTGTTGGAGAATGCAGTGTTGCCTGGGAATAATGCGGTGCAGCCTGGCAATGCAGTGCAGCCGGGTAAGGCCCTATATCAAAGAGTCGTGCTCGAACAACGCCCGGCACTACGCTCACAGGTTGCCTAGGCCACATGCCTCCACGAAGTTGCTTCTTTTTGAGCGTTCCGTAAACAAAAAACGCACTGGGTTCGATCATTCTCTGTTGTGCCTATTCTTTGTACGTGACGGTCCAGCTGCTAACCTCCCCTTCCATCGCCAGAACAATTCGAACACCATCTTCCAATGCGTTGATCGAACCGCCAAAGATGCGACGTCCGAACGACATTTGGTCTGGAGCTCGCCCGCCGATCGTCTGCAGATGCAGTACTCGATTAGGGGCTGTGAGCAAAAAGTAGAATGCTCCCGATTTGCTGGTTGACGATGAAAGGAGTCGACATTGTTCCGGCCGCGTGGCTAACGCTTGCGTGGTTAAACTTTTGTACGTTTCATCCATGACAACAGCCGCCGTTACGCCGCTTGGTATCTTCGCGAGACTTACCAACCGTGGTCCGACCGGAGAGTTCCCCCACAACCACGGTCCTACTTCGGGGGTGAACATCATTTTTTGAGGAGTTCCCAATTCGCTGCTTGGCACTTTAGACTCGACGTATTCGATGGACCCGTCGGCGCGGACTAATCCCCAAGCGATTGGCATCCCTTTGCTATTCAGTTTGGGGAGCATGCTGCTTATGGCGGCTTTTCGTTGTGAAGCATCCACCGAAACACTGGTGGCCTGCGTGGTAGGATTTATGGCGATCACTCTCGACAAGTTTGTTATCAGACAAAAGGCTGGCTCATCATCGGCCAAAACCCATGCCGCATTGGCTATGGTCTCGTCGGCGGGCATCGAGAACTCGTCCACTTTGAGTGGTTTCCAAGTCGGGGGGACGTTCTTCGGAGCGACGGTAAACCAGAACCGAGATAGCCCCTCCGGGACGATGTAGATTTTTTCGTGCTTCCATGGGTCGGGATAGATCCAGAATCGCTTCGCATTCTCTGTGTTCTCAACCGGAAGCGTTGCTACGATGGTCTTGTTGCCCCGTTGATCGATCGACCAAAGATTGCCAACATTATCTAACACCGTCATAACGCGAGTCGAAGGATATCCGACACCGTAGATCTCGGCTGGATCGGCTGAAGAAGCATTCAAACCTTGAGAAAACGGTTCGCCGACCGCTGCGACGATTTCATCCTCAAACGAAATCTTCCAGTCCTGCTTCATTTGATGAAAGAAGAATGGATAATTGGCGATTTCCTGGTAATCCTCTGGCAGCTTTTTCAACTCATCTCTCGATAGAGCGAATCGGTGCAGCAACGCGCTATAACGGGCTTCGTTGTCGACTTCAGTTTGAATGAGCTGTGTGGCTAAATCGTCACCCTTTACCAAACTAGGAACAATGGACACTAAGCCTACTGGTAATTGCATTTGACTAAAGTGCTGAATACGCTTGTCCTTTCCCAAAACAACTGTCGCGGGGGTCTCTTTGACACCGAATGCTCCCATGAGCGAACCATCCGTGTCTATCGCGAGTGGCAATGTGCAATTCCATGAGGCCATGACCGTCGCCATTCTTTCCGCAGGTCGATTGGAAACGAGTATTGTCTCATAGTCATCCCCGACGCCGCGATCTTTCAATTGCCGACGAACATTATAGAGTTCATCAACGTAGCTTCGACTCCCTTCGGTGTCGTCGATGAAATGCAATGATGTGACCGTCGATTTGCGCTCGGCGAAATCGAATATGACTTTGCCATCCACGTCCTTTAACGAGAATGGTTCGATCCTTCGCCCGAGCTGCGGTACGACCTCGCGAGCTGGCGTTGAAACGAATCTCCTCAACCGGAAATCGGTATCACGAGCTTTAATCGCCCACGGAGTCCAGTCGATTTGCTCATTGGTCTTCACGCCTCGGTAGTCGATTTGGCACACAATATCGGAAGCCAACATTGTGTTCGGAATCGGTGGCAAGACGCTGCTCAGGATGGCGTGTGGGAACTCTTGACGCAGCAACAATCGATTGGGTTCGTCGATCCAATAAACCCAGCTAACTCCTTGTAGATTCAATTGAATTCGTTCGCATTTAACCCCATCGATCTCGGCGGGACGTAGCCATCGCGTAGTCACGTTGTTGACAAATGTTTTGCTACCACCCTCATCCAAAAGAAATCCAAGATTGAGAGGTAAACCGAACATCGGGTTGATCAATTGCTGCTCGAGATGGTCGATCAATAACCAATCGCTCGTCAGGGTTTCTGGAAGCGGCCTAACCAATCGTTGGTTGGGATACTGGCTCGATTTCCCGTCATCATAAACAGACTCGAATGTCTCAGGAGTCCACGATGATTTGAGCAATCCTACGTTTAAAGCGAGTTTGTTCGGGCGTTCCAATGCGACACGACATGGAATGGATTCGTCGACGGGATTCTTATCATAAGGCACCTTGAGTCTGAACACGGCTGCATCTTCATAGGACTTAAGATCCCGATAATGCTCGATGCAGGAAATGATAAGCTCCTTGGCCTTTTTTTGAAGCTCTTCTGTGTCGGCGACGATAACGGGGACTTCACCCTGTCCGCTCGGAGTAGCACCTCCACTCCCTTCGGTAGGCGTCTTTTTCGCATCGTTGCTGGTTTCTTTAGTCGCATCCTTTTGATTTAACGAACCATCCGACTTAGCGGTACCATCCGCACCAGCCGATGGTTTATCCCCATTGGTTGCAGGGCTCACCGGTGCAGAGACTTGTTTTTCTTTGCTACCCCAATCGCAACCTATGACGCCAGTCGTAAGAAATGAGATCGCAAACGCGAGGAACCACAGAGGAGATGATTCAGGATTCCTGGGATCTGTTGGGTGGATGTTCATCTGGTGGATCTTAGGCTTAATTCTAGAGTTCTTTCGTTTTTGATAGTCGAGATTGTGCTCGTTCGACCTGTGGCGCCATTTCTCGATTGTTGGCGTACAAGCTGATGATTCCATCCCAAATTTGTTTTGCGCCCAACAGGTCTCCGTTGTTATACTTTTTGTCGGCCTCATCTAGCTTAGTCTGTAAAAAGTCGCGCAATTCGTTGGAATCGGGGGGGCTGTCCTCGATTTTTTGAATTTGTCGTCTTGCGAGATTAACAAATGGCTTTTCCTCTTCCACGTCCTTTAGAAGATTGACGATCGCACGATACTTGTCGAGCGCGGTGACTCGGTCCCCGAATTGTTCGAATTGATTCGCCTCGACATATTTTCGCTCTCCTTCGCTGTTCGGCTCGCGACCGAAACGGCGATTGGTCTGAATGCGCTGCTCTGCATTGACCATTTCGATTTCTTCTAGCTGATTCCTTGCCCATTCCGCCGTCACTGAGTCTGGAAACCGCTCGACAATGGGAATGAGATAACGATCGCGAGCCTCATTGAGTGACCCGACGTCTCCCTGCTTTAGAAACCATTTAGCTCTCGTCTCCAGCGTGGATAATCCCGGAGGCTGCATCAAGTAGATGATCAAGCCGATGATACCAACCAAGATGGCACCTAGTACGACGGGGCGTTCCATCATGCTTGGTTGATCATCGATCTCATCTGATTCGGCACGCTTCTTTCGTTTTTGTTTCTTCTTTCCCAAGACGACCTTTTCCGCTTCGTCTTTATCGACATTGAGTTGTAGTGGGCTAAACCCTGAGAGCGCGTGCTGCATAACACCGACTCCTGACTCGGCTCGCTTTTGTGCTTCTCGCAAAGCCATGGCCGTCGCGGTGGCGGAAAACGGACGCTTGAGTGGATCTGGTTGCATGAGCTGCTCCACAATCGCGCTGAGCCACACCGGACAATCGTAAACCAACGTGGCGACCGGAGGCGGTGGGCTGGCAAGAACCGATTGCCGAACTGCCCCAGCATTTTCTCCTTGATAAGGTGGCTTACCGGTTAGTGCATAATAAAGCGTTGCACCCAAGCTATACAGGTCCGATGCAACATCGAGAGGCTTATTCCCTTCGATTTGCTCAGGCGATTGATAGATCAGTTCATCTGGGCGCGGTGGACGCTGCTGCATAGGACCACTCCAGACTTCGTTGAGCTTGACGACTTCTCCGCCCAAGGTCAGCAGCAACTTATCAGGTCGAATCCGACCATGTACCCAACCATTTGAATGGGCGTATTGAAGTGCTTCACAAATTTGCAATCCATATTCCAGCGCCACTTCCCATGTTAAGCGTTCACGCCTGGACAAATGTACATCCAACGATTCGCCTTCGATTAGCTCATAAACGAGATACGCATCTTTTGCATCGAAGCCACCTCCATAACAACGGACAATACCGGGATGCTTTAACTGTTTGATGCGCTCAAGCGATTGGGCGAACTCCTGTTTGCGTTCGGGGGTCATGCCCATCGGCATCGAGAAGACTCGCACCGCAACTTGAGATCGCTGCTGAACATGAATGGCCCGATATACACTGGAACCCGGCGGGCCCAAAGGGGCTTCTAATGCGAGCGGACCAATGCGAGAACGAGCCACGTGCTAGGCTCCCCCGGTTTCTTGACCTGCGAATCGCAATCCATTGATGACACAATCCCTGACGGCGTCCGCGTCGACCGAGGTGACAATCTCCACGCCCCGTTGATGCGTTGCGAACGCACGTCGATCTACGATCGTAGCCCCTCGTGTTAGCTCGCCCAGTTCTTCGACCTCGAGCCCTCTTTCCTCCGATTGGAATAGCATCGGTTCTACGAGATAAGCGATACCGATCGCAGCTTGCAGAGCGATGGTTTCTTGCGCTCGATTTTGACGATAGCTTCGAAATAAATGAGAAAGCATCGGATGCAACATGTCCCCCGCTCTCGATTGCTTAGGGGGGATCTGATTGAGCAAATTCAGATCGAACGTAACTTGATTTGTTATCTCGAGTGGAATCAACGTCTTAGTCGTATGAGACCGAAAAACGGAGGATGCACTCGAAGGATCAAAGTGCATGTTAAACTCGGCAGCAGGTGTCACATCTCCGATGCAATCGACAGATCCTCCGACAACGACAACCTTGTCAACTAGCTCCATAATTGACGGATCTCTTTGAAACGCACGGGCAACACCAGTCAATGGACCCAAGCACAAAATGGTGACGTCATCCGGATCAGATTTGATTGTCTCGACGATTAACTTTTCACTGCTGACCTGGTGCTGTCGCTGCACAGGGGAAAAACCCAAATTGCCAACCCCATCGGCGCCATGAAGAAAGCGATTATCCGAAACGGGCGCGTCCTCAGGATCGGTCCCAGCTCCAACACGCGGAATTCGCGGCGGATCCAACCGCTCTAAAAGCCCGAGCACATTCTGAGTGCATCGATCGCTTTCGACCGTACCCGAACACGTTGTAATGGCAACCACTTCCAAGCGAGGATCAAAAAGAGCGAGGATCAAGGCAACGGCGTCGTCAATGCCGGGGTCGCAATCGATGAGAACTTTTCGTGCCATGGTTTTGCCGTCTGGATTTTCTGTTATTCGAACTGCCGTGATAAGTTGTGCGATTTACGCAACTCCAATGTTTTACGACACTTAGCACTGATTTACCAGTCTATCCAGGGTCGGCGAGCCCGCTTTCCTCGTAATACCAGGCTCGAATACGCGAGCAAGGAACGGTCGCTTTCTGATTCATGGCTAAATCGCGTGAACCGGCGAGTATCCAAAGTCTTGGCGACTTCGGCTACATGGCTCGTAGCCGATCTGGCCACAGATTGGATGCATTGCTGGTGAGCGTTCCAAAGTCTTGGCGACTTCGGCTACATGGCCCGTAGCCGATCTGGCCACAGATTGGATGCGTCGCTGGCGTGCTTCCAAAGTCTTGGCGACTTCGGCTACATGGGCTCGTAGCCGATCTGGCCACAGATTGGATGCATTGCTGGCGAGCGTTCCAAAGTCTTGGCGACTTCGGCTACATGGGCCCGTAGCCGATCTGGCCACAGATTGGATGCATTGCTGGCGTGCTTCCAAAGTCTTGGCGACTTCGGCTACACGGCTCGTAGCCGATCTGGCCACAGATTGGATGCATTGCTGGTGAGCTTCCAAAGTCTTGGCGACTTCGGCTACATGGGCTCGTAGCCGATCTGGCCACAGATTGGATGCGTCGCTGGCGAGCATCCAAAGTCTTGGCGACTTCGGCTACATGGCTCGTAGCCGATCTGGCCACAGATTGGATGCATTGCTGGCGAGCGTTCCAAAGTCTTGGCGACTTCGGCTATGAGATACTCTCAAATTCTTTGAGAGGGTAAATAGGTACTCATTCACTCGCCCTTTGAGGGAGAGTCGAGTGAAGCTCAGAGAGGGGAAAAGGTATCGATTACGGAACCGAAACAACTTGGCCATCGAATCGATTACCCAGGTAGCGCAACACTTGCGGATCGATCGCATAAGAGAGCGTTGTTACGCTGCCATCGCACAGGACAAAATTTCCGCCCGTTGCATGAGCCGATCCAAAGCTACCGACGGAAATCAAACCCGTTCGGTCTGGCATAAACGGCCATAGGGGATTTGTGCTTCGGTGATTGTCGTTGTTAAACCCACCTAGCAGAATCTCGTTGTCACCAAAGTCACGCCCGTTAAGATAGTTTTCTTTGGAAATGTACTTTTCCCCGTATAGGATCGTGTTGCTTGTGCCG
>JALOQS010000414.1 GCA_025459355.1 Pirellula sp. | reverse complement strand
CCATATCTCGCTACTTGAGCAAGGCGGAGACTCGGGGGCTTCCATCGACCGAGACAACTTGGACCAAAGTTTGTTTCTGCAAGCGATTCGTTACGATGGCTACGAAATGCCACCATCGGGCAAGTTGCCACAGAATGAAATCGACGTTTTGGCAGAATGGGTGCGGCAAGGAGCGTATTGGCCCGAAGAAGCAATTCCTGTTGGTGACAAAACGTTAGAGGTGTTTGATCTGCAAGGTCGCAAGGACTCGCATTGGGTTTGGCAGTCGATAAGCTCACCTACGATACCTGCCCTAGCCAATCTACCCTCGGGTGCAAATCCGATTGACGCATTCATTAGCGACAAACTGAATCGGCTCGGATTGCAGCCAGCCCCCGTTGCAAGCCGCAGTGTATTGATCTCGCGGTTGCACTGGGATTTGCTGGGACTACCGCCATCGATTGATACGATTGAACGATGGACCAGCGATACGAATCCTGATTGGTATTCCCAATACCTCGATGAACTCTTTGCTGATCCACAATTCGGTGTCCGTTTCGCGCGGCATTGGCTCGATCTGGTTCGCTACGCTCAATCGAGAGGTCATGAATTTGACGAAGACACACCCGGCGCAGAACATTACCGCGATTATGTATTGCGAGCTTGGAACAGCGACTTACCTTATGATCAGTTTCTAGCCGAGCACGTGGCAGGGGATTTGTTCGAGAAACCTCGACGCCATCCAACTCTTGATTGGAATGAATCAATCTTGGGGACGGGCTTTTGGCACTTAGGAGAATGGGTGCACTCTCCGGTCGATGTTCGAAAAGATGAAGCGGACCGATTCGATAACATGGTTGACGTCTTCTCGAAATCGTTCCTTGGGCTGACGGTCTCGTGCGCTCGATGCCATGATCACAAATTTGATGCCATCAGCACCGAGGACTATTACGCACTTTTTGGAGTGCTTCGGTCGAGCCATTACCGAATGGTTCGATTCGAAACCGACCAGCAGGAAGCATCAGTTGCCGAAAAGTTGCAAAAGCTAAGCGATACCAATCAATCCCTTTTTCGAGAGCAACTCGCTTTGGCATGGGAGCGAACCAGCCAGCAAGAAACCAATGCAACAATTTCCGTAACGGTCCCCGATCGCCTACTTGAAAACGACCCTCGTACAAAGTTCGATAGTCGATCCCTATCGAAGGATGATTTCCGAACCAACGGTCAAACATTTGGAAACGCCACAACCAAAACGGGGGACATCGGATTATTACTTAACGGTCAATCATCTGCAGGCTATTCATTTCGAGTCTCCAGCACTCCGTCCGTAGCGGCCGATCCTTTTTGGTCTCAACAGAAGTCCAAGGTTCAAACAACAAACGCGAGCAACCGCAACAACCAAGTCCACATCGCCCACAAGACCTTTATCACTCCCACCTTTACGCTCGAGACCGATTATGTGTCGTTCTTGGTTCGAGGTAGTTTCCGTGCGTTTGCAGCCGTGGACTCCCATCGTTTGGTGAACGGTCCGCTGCATGGTGAAACCATCTTTGAATCCAAGTCGAACAATCCTAAGGAATTCCGCTGGGTCACGAGTCATAATCTCGGGCGATACAAAGGAAAGCGATTCCATTTGGAGTTTTCACCGCTCGACGATCAAAACTTTGAATTGTTCCAAGTTATCGGCGGAACACCACCTGCTGAAGTTGCACCACGTGAGGTCAACGTCACCCTGTCCGAACTACAGCAATTTGCGACCGATCCAGACCACGCAGTCAAGTCTTCAGTGAATCCA
This sequence comes from Pirellula sp., assembly GCA_025459355.1. Taxonomy (GTDB): domain Bacteria; phylum Planctomycetota; class Planctomycetia; order Pirellulales; family Pirellulaceae; genus JBKCUI01. Next base: position 1,713 of record JALOQS010000414.1, on the reverse strand, counting down.
TTTGCTCTAGGATTGGCTGCTGAGACATGGCTAGATAAGAATGTGCTGGCGGTCGATAACGTAAACGGCACCGAACTTAGAAAGATCGCTTCAGCTTGGCACGAGCGGTTAAATGAGCTACGTAAACAGGTGCCAATTGAGTCGATGGTTGCAATGGCCATGCAGGACGGCTCAGGTCAGAACGATTTCCTCTTGATTCGAGGTAATGCAGATCGTCCTGGAGACCAAGTCCCGCGTCGATTCTTAGAGGCACTCGGGGGCAAGCAGAATCCTCTCGATGATCAGATCGGCTCCGGTCGACTGAAACTGGTTGAGCAAATGTTGCATGAAGACAATCCTCTCGTCGCCAGAGTCTTTGTGAATCGCTTATGGCAACATTTGCTAGGGCGAGGAATTGTTGCAACGCCGGATGATTTCGGCGTTCAAGGAAGAGCTCCAACACACCCAGAGCTTTTAGATTATCTCAGCGTGCAATTAAGAAAGAATCAATGGTCGCCGAAGAGCTTGATCAAGCTGATTTGCGAGTCCCATGTTTACAAGCAATCGGTTGCACCCGGGGCATTTCCGACGGAAGATGCCAACAACGATTACCTTTCATTTGCGAATGTCAAAAAGTTAGAAGGGGAGTCGGTGCGTGATGGATTGTTGTACGTCGCAGGTCAGATGGATATGAAGATTGACGGTGGCACATCGCGGGTTTATTTGACCGATTTCATGACGGGGCGGGGGAGACCCGGAGCCAATGGTTCGATGAACGGGGACGGAAGACGTTCACTGTTTCTTGAGGTAAGGCGCAATTTTCTCAATCCTATGTTAACGGCGTTTGACATGCCAACTCCGTTTAGTTCGATGGGTAAACGAAACGCGTCCAATGTGCCAGGCCAAGCCCTGACGATGATCAACAAGCGGATGTTGCTCGCGGTAACGGGTAGGCAACCGGGTAGTGAGCAAATCAAAATGTCGATGGAGTATATCGCAGAGGAGCGAATGCTTTCGGGATCAACTGATCCCAAAGAACGGGAGATTGAGATTTGGAGCAGTCTTGCTCACGCGGTGCTCAATTCCAAGAGTATGTTGTTTCGCTTTTGAGATATTGGGCGTGCGGGTGGCTAATGCTTCGGGGACGTTAGCTGGCGTGCTGATCTCTTTGCTCGCGCAGCGGGCTGGTAATACAAGCCCGAAAGCGCAAGGTGAGGGATGGCCCTGTTCTAACTCATGCCTAAACGGCGCGAACCGGGGATTCGAACCTTCGCATGCGATTAGGACCTAGGGGGATTGGGATGCGGGTTGCTAATGCTTCGGGGAGGTTAACCGGCGTGCTGATCCCTTTGCTCGCGCAGCGGGCTGGTAATACAAGCCCGAAAGCGCGAGGTGAGGGATTGCCCTGTTCTAACTCATGCCTAAGTCGCGCGAACCGGGGATTCGAAAACTTCGCATGCGATTGGGACCTAGGGGGATTGGGGTGCGGGTTGCTAATGCTTCGGGGAGGTTAACCGGCGTGCGACCCCTTTGCTCGCGCAGCGGGCTGGTATTGGGATTGATGTTTAACGGAACTAGATTTCTACCGAGTCAAACAAAGCCGGGATCGTTACGTTTGAAAATCCCTTTGATGCAAGATGGTCGCGGAACGCAATCTTGGCGTCTGATTCGCCATGCACTAAACAGATTTGCTTATCTGGATTGACCGACTCCAGCAATCTCGCCAAGTCCTTT
>JALOQS010000413.1 GCA_025459355.1 Pirellula sp. | reverse complement strand
CGGGTTTTGATGGAAAGGCGGCGTCGAATTCTCTTTCGGTATCGAGAAACTCTTGCAATTCGCTTCGGATCGATCCGTATCGAGCTAGCCAATCTTCAACATCAAAGGCTGCTCCCTGATCGATTCGTTCTAGATACTCTGCTATGGCCTTTTCTAGGTCATCAGCGGGTTGTGATGATTCGCCTGATTGACTCATACATCTGCCCCACGAAGCCGACTTCGAAGCGACTCCAAACCTCGCTTTAACAGGCCTGCGACTGCTGGTTTCGACTTTTCCATTTGGGCCGCGATCTGCTCCAGCGAAGACTTTTGAAAGTAGCGATACATGATTGCGTCACGTTGCTGCTCCGGGAGTTCCTCGATCGCTTGCGCGACTTCTAAAGCCCGATATCGTCTCTCAACAATCTGGCTCGGAGTTGACTGATCTATCGTTAAGAGATGTTCGAGCCCCATCGATGATTCGTCTACTGACTTGACGATTGATTGCTCTCGATCGACATCTCGCGACTCACGCCTTTGAGCTCTTAACGCGTCAATGAGATTGCATGAAAGCAATTGACGAAGCCAGCCCGCCATTTGCTTAGGATCGCTCGCCCCTCGGTATTGATCCCGTTTTCGAAAGGCCTCTAGCAATGTTTCTTGAACAATATCGGAGGCATCCAATCGTGCCTGCATGGCCGCAGGAATCTGGCCCCGTGCCAGCAGGGTGAGATAGGGGCGAAATGAGTCTAAATCCTCTTCCATCGCTCTGGGGTCCCTGTTTTTGCTACTGATTGGAATGGTACCGATTCGCTCCCGAATCGAAAAGATTGTCGGGATTTTGGCAAAAATCATAGACAGAGTAGGCCAAATCTCTCGCTTTTCAGTCTGCTGCTACGAACGGCGGACTCCGCAGATTCCGCTCCGTAGATTCACTCCGCAGATTCCGCCACAAACTTATTTGCCAGACAACATCTTTTGAATCTCTTGCAAGGACGTGTTGCCGACGGCGCACGCTGCAATTCCTTCGTCTTGAAAGCTCAAATGATTGCGTTGTTTCGCAAAGGCCCGAATCTTGTCTGGCTCGCCTGCGTACTTAATGACCGCTTTGCGAATCTCATCGTCGACCTTTAGCAATTCAAAAATCGCCATGCGGCCGTAGTACCCACGCCCGTTACACTTCTTGCAAATCTCGATTTCGATCGGCTTGCCGTTTGCGTCGACTCGCTGCTCAGGCGGTGGCGGAATTGTTGGGTTATACAGTTTGGTAATTCGGCCAGGAGGCACGCCTAACTTCTGCAATAATTGCGGATTGGGCTGATAGGGCTGTTTGCATTTGTCACACAAGCGGCGGACTAAACGAGCGCAAAGCACCGACGAGGTGATCTTCAAAATGTTCTTGGCTTGCTTGGGATACAGTCTCAGTACTTGGAGCAACGCATCGACACAATCCGTTGCGACGATACGAGTGATGGCATGCCGACCGTGCACAGTCACTTGATCAAAGACTGTTTCCACAACATCATCGTTTACCAGTGACGGCAATACGAGCACATCCGGCTGCTTGAGCAACAGTTTCGATAGCGTGGCTAACGGCGGTTCCGTCTTAGAATCATACGGGAACGGTGTTACGTTGATGATATCTGGTTCGGGTTCGTTCTTGTCTTCGAGACAGACGAAGTCGCGGACAAATTTGTCGGTGTTTTCGAGCCCGACCCGCCAAAGAGTTGGCAACCCATGGGTGGGTGGAGCACTAATGATAACCAACCCCTGATTGCCGTTCGTGAACGACAAAAAGTCTTTGATCATCGACTCTCGCATACCGAGCTCTTCAAGCGTCTTGAGAGTCGGCTTTTTTGTATCGATCGATACCAGGACTCGTTCCCCATTCGGAACACCGAAGCTGGAAAAGGACACAACCCAGTCGATCTTTTGAAAATTGGTAGCGAACTTCGCGTCTTGCTTGGCTCGTCGCTCGGCTGGATTCAACCCGAGAAGCTTTTTCATGGCGACCAAGGCAGCATCAGCCGTCGGACGATCCATCGGAGGCAGGGTCTCCCATATACCGTCAATCCGATAACGAACCACGGCGCCTTGGGCGGAGAAGTCCATCAGAATTCGATCCGCTCTGCCGGCGATTGCATTGACGATCACAATAATAGCGAGTGGATAGCCAGGCAATTGTCTGGCCGCGATCGTTAACCCCTGGGCTTCCTCTTTGGAGACTCCCATTTGTTTAATTTCGATCGGAGGTGCTACCAACTGGCCATCGGCTGAAGCAGCATCTTCTTTTTTCGCTTTAGGTTTCTTTCGTCCGAAGATCATGTTTTACGTACTGTCTAGAAAAGTCAAAGATGGCAGGGGGTTTAGATAATGCCTGGCTGGCTGACGTTGATGCCCTTCAAGGCCATCTTCAATGCATCCGGGTTCGGAGCAACTTCAAACGCTGTTGGACGGTCAATGAGATTGTCATCAATCAATTGCTTGAGCGACATAGTAAAGTCTTGCATACCTTCGGCTGCACCGATGCGGATCGCATCCGACAGCTTCTGATCTTTGCCTTCCAAAATCAATTTGCGGATCATCGGAGTAAAGGTCATGATTTCGCAAGTCGGGACCCGGCTCACCCCTTCTCGAATGGAGGGGAGCAGTTTTTGAGCCACGATGCCTTTCATGTTGAACGCCATCGCATTCCGAATGGCTCCGTGTAGCTCTTCTGGGAACAAGTCCAGAATACGACCGATCGTGGACGGGGCGGTCGACGCGTGAATCGTACCGAAAACCAAGTGCCCTGTTTCGGCAGCATGGATCGCTGTCATAAACGTCTCTTGATCCCGCATTTCACCGACGAGGATAATGTCTGGATCTTCCCGAACCGCG
>JALOQS010000125.1 GCA_025459355.1 Pirellula sp. | reverse complement strand
CGACCAAGAAGTAAAGCGGCTCATTGATGAGTCCATTCAACGAGCACGAACCATTCTCACCGAACGCAGAGCCGCCCTCGAGGCTTTGGCAAATAAACTCATCGAAGTCGAGGTAATCGAATCCGGGGAACTCAAGCGAATCATCGATGCGACTCTGCCAGGCCCTCGTGTCGTACCAGGCACTCAGGTAACGGGCCCTGCCAGCATGGGGATGTCGACAAACTTGGACAACTCGATCGTATCCGGCCCGAGCCGCCCCAGCGAGCCCCGTGCAAACGAAGCATGAGGCAAAAAATGAAGACCGGCGAAGACAGATAATTGAACAAACGGTGCCACTCACTTGCAGGATTGATCAAGCTAGGAATCGCGGATGGGATTTGGTGCCATTCGGTATTGGCATGAAAATGGGGGCATGAAAATAAAGAGCCGGAGGCATATTCTTGCCCCCATATTCTTGCCCCCAGAACAAACGGTGCCACTCACTTGCAGGATTGATTAAGCTAGGAATCGCGGATGGGATGTGGCGCGATTTGGTATTGGCATGAAAATGGGGGCATGAAAATGAAGAGCCGGAGGTATATTCTTGCCCCCATATTCTTGCCCCCAGAACAAACGGTGCCACTCACTTGCAGGATTGATCAAGCTAGGAATTGCAGCGGGGATGTGGTGCGATTTGGGATTGGCAGGAAAATGGGGGCATGAAAATGAAGAGCCGGAGGTATATTCTTGCCCCCATATTCTTGCCCCCAGAACGAACGGTACCATTCGTTTTTGCTAAAGCCACTAGCATGGCGACTCCATCTACTCCAATCCACAATACCGAACGATTGTTCGAATTGATCGAAACAAAGCTGCATCTCCTCGAAGAGATGCAAGCTCTCACGATCGAACAGGCCGATCAAGTCGCACAGCACGATATGACGGCGCTTATGGTCGTGTTGTCGCGCAAGCAGTCGTTGATGGAGAGTTTGCAAGCCGTCCAAATGGAGTTGATAAGCTATCGCGATGAAGACCCAGATGCTCGGGATTGGAGTTCGCCCGATAAGCGAACTCGCTGCAAAGCGATGGTCGAACGCTCAGATCAATTGCTTTCGGCTCTAATCGTTCAGGAAAATCGCTGCTTGGACAGTATGAACCTGAAACGCGATGCGGTCTTAACTCAACTGCAACAAAACGTTGCCGCATCGCAGCTTCAAGCAGCTTATGGTTCCGCCGATTCGCTCGACCAAACCGAAGACGGGTTCAGTCTGGAGGGTTAGAACATGTTGCCATCGCTTTTTAAGAGCACTACCCTGGAAAGCCTCGAGCAGACGATCTCGTTCGCGGAGAGGCGGCACGCTATTCTGGCAAGCAACATCGCCAACATGGATACGCCCGATTATCAAACTCGCGATCTCTCGGTCGATGATTTTCAATCGAGCCTCAAAGACCTTATCGCTGTCCAAAAGCGAGAGGCTGACGAATCACCAACCATGCGGTTTAGCGTGCTTCAAGAAAGTGAACCATCTACCAACGCGATTGCTCGCGAGCAGGCGGTTCAAAACGTTCATGATGCGATGCGTCAAGTGGTCTACAACGATGGCAGCAACGATAACCTAGAACTGCAAGCCACCCAAGCAGCCAAAAACAAATCGATGCACGAAGTCGCCATCACTCTGCTTCGTTCGCAATTCAAAGCGCTCCAAATGGCGATCTCCGAAAGCGTTAACGTATGATGAGACCTGTTCAGCTATGGTACTGGCTATGACACATTGTTTCCGAATGCAGCCATGCGATTACAGACTATTTGTCGGATTGCGTGTTGCCTGATTCGACTGGTGGCAATAGACCATTTCCGGATTGTTGCCGTACTGCATCCAACTGCGCTTGCAGTGGCCCTAGATCGAGTACTTCTTCGACGAGCGGATTGCCCGCACCTGGGATCATGGGTCGTTGTTTGCAAGTAAAAAAGCTTGCGACATAGCGTTGCTGTCCCGATTCCTCAGGGACTTTAAAGCGATCCCCCTTTTGCAGGATGGGGCGGTATTCGTGCATCTGACCAAATTGCCGATCACCTGCCGCCTGACATGGAAACCAATACCCGACACCATCTTGATCTTCGAGATAAAACTCAGGATAGCAATGATCAGGGACCCACACAGCTCTCGCAGGAATTCCACTCGCACGACATAACGCAATAAAGATGCTGGTCATTTCTTCGCAGTCCCCTTTCTTGTCTTTGAGGGCTTCGCGAATGTGTTTCATATCTCCATTGGTGTATTCGATGTTGTCTCGAACCCAATCATAGAGTTGTTCGACTTGTGCCCATGCGTTTTCGGGAGACGATGCTGCGATCGACTTGGCTGTCTTTTTGATCATGGGAATATCACAATCGATGTACGGGCTGTTTCCCATGTAGAACTTTAGTTCTTTAGAAAGCGATTTTGGAATCTTAAAGATCGATGTGTCGGGCGGCGGATCGATGAACGACTTTTCAACCTCTACCTCAACCAAAAGATTGGCCACATCGGAGGGGCCGAGTGTGTTCATTTGGAGAAGCAATTGCCGAGCACCAGCAGGTAAATCGCGAAAGTCAGAGACGGCGCTATTGGGTACTTCATGATTCAGAACCTTGAGCTTTTGTTCAGGCCAATCCATCGGAAATGGCAGCGTAGCCATTAAGTTGGAGCAATGGTTTCCGTTCGCGGAAATGCGAAGCCCGAATTTCATAACCATCTTCTGCGGAGCGAAGTACTTGGGTCCATTGGCCCCTTTTACTACGCGACCCGTCACCTCAAAGATATCGACTTTTTGATTTGCCTTGGACTTGGAGGCTTTCTCCGGAGGAGAGGTCTCCTCTCGGCTGTCGTCTTGAGAATATCCAGGACCTACCAATAAAGCAGGACCGAGCAAAAGGGATCCGATTACGATCAGTCGCAGTAACCAAGCAGGCTTCTTGTAGTGCATCGCGATAACTCCATGGAGAAAGGATCTCTCTAGGATAAACCAACCGCGATTGAGTTTCCCAATAGAAACGAATTTTCTTTGCATTTCAGACGAGAATGCGCTCGCCTGACGGATTCGTTAAGAGGGGAAATGCAGCCTGTGACGATTAATCCGCCACGTTTACTTGGCTTCTTTCTTTTCGACTCGGCCAAAGAGATGGCCTCCCTTGTCGTCGTGCTTCCACGTACCAGCATACTTTTTGTCGTGAAACACAACCCGAGCAGAAAACGTTCCGAGGCCCGGAATCGGAGCGGAGTCCATGACCATGATCGGAGTCTTGCCAACCCATTCGACATTGATCTCAACCGGCACTTCGATATCGTTCTTGCCGTACTTGATTCGCGTCGTTATCTCCCAAACAGAATCGTAGCCATCAAGCTTCTTAGCGCTTTTGATTTCGTATGATTCGGGTTCTAATTTGTCCAAACTTTGGCCGTCAACGGTAAAGACCCCCGTCAGCACAGCGCCTGTCAAATACTCTTCAAAATCGGCGATGGGTGGTGCAGGCTTCGTGCTGGGCGTGGTCGGCTCTTGTGCTCCGATGGGGAATGAGCCGCTCCATGTCAGAGACCAAGCCAAAAACGATAGAGCTGTTAATGCTGTCGCGGTGAGTGTCGTACGTTTCATAGCAAAATTTCCTAGTTGGTTGATCTGTTAAAAAAGTGGTGTCGTGGTGGGGCGAATACTCTTAAATATTCTTGAGAAACTCGACCGCCGTTGCAATGTCTTGAATCGGGAGCCTGGCGTTGTCCCTCTCGACAACAAAGTAGCCGGTAAAGTGATGCTCCTCAAGCATCCCAGCAATGTCGGGAAACTCCGCCATCCCCCGCCCGAGCTCCACCTCGGTGCCTCGTCCCCGAGACCGATCTGGCACTCCATCTTTGGCATGTACCAACATGATGTGCTTGGCGGCATTTTGCAAACCATATAACCCGAATCCATTCACGATCAAATTTCCTGGATTCAACGTCATGCCGGCTGAACCCTCCGGCAACGAATCCAACAAACTTACCAAGTCCGATAGCGGCTCCGATCCTGTTTCACACGCGAGAAAAGCGCCGATCCGTTGGCTATAGGTACCGAGATCGGACAATACATGATGCAGCATGATACGGCTGGGATCATCCGCTTTCGGAGAGACGATACCACAATGATTAACGACGACGTTCGCTCCCAGATCATACGCTAATCGCATCGCCTGCTTGGTCCCCTCAATCCTACGGTCTAGCTCATCCTCACAATCGTAACCACGCCGTGTGGCGTACCTAACCGATGCAACTCGCAAATTCAGATCTTGAATTAATTTGCGAATTTGCCGCAAAGCTGTGCCGACAACTTCGTTGGGCCTCAATCCAGTCCGAGCGTCTATCTCAATGGCGTCGACACCCATTTGCGATGCCACCTGAAGTGCTTGCTTGAATGGCATGTTCAACCCGGCAATTTGAATCCCGACACGTAGCCCTGGCAAAGTGGTTCTCCGATATGCAAACTGAGACTGACTGGAACATCTTTAGGGTTAGCAAGAAAATCGCTCTTCTCGCTATGCTGGGAATTCTATACGCCCCTGGTCATTCGTCCACGACGCACGCGCGAGAAAACGGCCTAGAAGTAATCAAACGTTGGGACTTTGGCTCGGCAGATGACGTGAAAGGCGCAGGTTGGCCTGATCGGTGGACACGTCGAACCGGTACCGAATATCCAAAGTATCTGGAAATAAAAATCTCGAAAGCAGCCAGCTCCGAGGCTGAACAGCGAGAAATCGATCAGTGGCGGCGTCTGTATGCACAAATGAAACTGGGCTGGGAAAGGAAATCGCTTCCCTGGAACATAACCCCCGAGCGAATTCCCGCTGAGCTGGATGAACTGCTAGAAGCCACCATCTTAAATCCATACCTCGAAGTTCGCATGGACGGTGGCAAAGCGGAGATCAGTTCGCCCTTTCTAACGATCGAACCGGACTCCGTCTACGGTATCAGCTGTAGCATTTTAGCCGAATGCGAATCTCGTGATTTCGAGGCGACAGCAATCCTGCGCATATGCGACTCCCAAAAGTCTATTCTCTATGAACAAACAACCGTCGGGATCGATCATTCCTCCGGATGGGTCGCTGTATCGGCGGACAATCAATATCCTTACAACAAAGACGTTAGCTATGCACAAGTCGCATTGGTGGTTACTCCGAAAAACCCCGATGCCTTTCGCGGACGATTTTGTTTTGACTCGGTGAATGTTACGCGCGCTCCTCGCTTGTCTCTCAATGTTGATAAAGCATCCCGCATTTATCGAGTTGGAGAATCGGTCCGTGTCGATTGCAGCGCGATCGGAATGGCGACGTTGCAAAATCAAGTCGAACTCGTTCTCAGCAACCAAGACGGAGAAACGATCGCTCGCTCCGTTCGACAATTAGAACTGGGTGGTGACGCTACCGGATCATCACCCGTGCTCGTGAACACGAACGCCCCGAGCGCTAATGCCCCGAACAGAGCAGGAACAAAACCCTACTCCAGTGGCCGCACCACCTGGACGCTGCCAGAACTAACACCCGGCTACTACGAGATTTCTACGCAACTCCAACGATCTATCAAACGCAGATCCACCCTCAAGCAACAGATTGTCGTTCTGCCCCCTGAAGCGAATTTCATCATTAACAGCCAGTTGGGATGGGCAATGAAGGATGATACGCGACCATACGAAGCGCTCGACACCGACCTGCTGGTAGTCGTTTTGAGAGAAGCCGGAATCGGAAAGCTAAAGATTCCCATATGGACGAATAGTCGCGATCCTAATCAGATGGAAAAATTGCTTACTCGCATCGAACGTGTTCAAAACGCGGGTATTACATGCGTGGGGGTTGTGGCCTCCCCGCCCACTGCTTTGCGATCCTTGTTTGCGATGGTACGTGGGGCAGGAACCGGTGGCTTTCTCGAAGACTGGACGGTCGCTCAAGCACTGTTGGAACCGATCGTTCGAGAAACATCGATCCGCATGACGCAATACCAACTGGGTTGGGATGATGAGCCTGATTTCGTTGTGAATCCACGCATCAAATCGGCTGTAGAAGCGTTGAAACGATTGCTCGCTCGATACTCTCAAGAAGCTCAACTGGTGGCCACCAATAACCCTGTCAGCAAACGACCGAACTCGGACGTGATTGATCGTTGGCAAATATCGACCCCCGTCCCCTTTACTGCTGAAGAACTAAAACGAACACTGCAACTCAATGCAGGATCGTCCACTCAGCAAAACATCGTGCCTTGGTTTCATATCACTCCGTTGCCATCGTCTAACTATTCTCTTGCAACCCGAATTCAAGACCTGGCCGAAAAAGTCCTGCTTCTAACCGATCCTCAAATCCAAGGGAAATCGATCGGATGGGTCTTTGATCCCTCGTCCAGCGACGCCGAAGTCTACGGGGCGGCAACAGGACCCGGAATCATGTTCTCTCCTTTTCGAACACTAGCACGGGCTACGTCGGGCATGCAACGCATCGGCTCCTTTCCAGCAGCAATCTTGGGCAAGAATTACATCCTCTCCTCCGGTGAAGACTGTCGCATCATCGTCTGGAACCGCGAGCCAATCAATGCGGAATTGTTCTTCGGCAAATCGGCTATCGCCTATGATGTTTGGGGCAGACGAGTTCCGATCGAAGAACTCGGCCCCAAACGGCATAACCTGCAGAGAATTTCCATCGGTGAAATGCCGGTCATTATTGACGGTGTAGACCTCAGAGCAATCAAGTGGCTGATGGGAGCCGATGTAATCACCGAGAAAATCGATGTCGTCATCGGTAGAACGGAGACCGTTGAAGTTAAATTCGAAAACGCCATCCCAAACCCAGCCAGCGGATCGGTAAAACTGATCTGCGATGCGATCGAAAAAGATGATGTGGTGACCACGTTTCAAGTCCCCGCACTCGGTGTTCAAAAAATTAGCATTCCTGTTCGCATACGCCCCGAAGCCAACGTCGGTATGACCCCGATCCAAGCTGTCTTTGTTGTCGATGATTCTCCGATCGTTATCAATGACCAGATCTTGGTCGGCAATGACGATTTTGACTTCAGTCTCCAGTACAGCTTCACGGACGATAATCAATTGATCGTTAGTGTTGAAGCTATGAACAAGACAGACAATCCCGCCAATTTTGATTGCGTGCTGCGAATCGCTGGCCAACGAGCCGAACGTCGACAAATCCTAGAGCTTACGAGCAAGACTCGGCGAACCATCGTCTTTCCTAACGCCGATCAGCTTGTCGGAAAAGTGATTCGACTCCAATGCGAACAGGAAGGGATGAATCGAATCATCAACAAACAAATCCTAATCGAAAAACCTACCGCAGCTTCGGCGCAATGACGTGTAATGAACTTTTTCGCCGATGATGGTAAAGTGTTCGACAGAGCGCAATCATGACTCGGACGCTAGGAGTGCAAAGGCTTATGCCTTTTTCGGTGCCGGCAACGGAATACCGAGCTCCTTCATCAAGAATTTCATGTCTTCCCAAGTAAGTCTCTTCGCATCGGGATTGCGAAGCAAATAGGAGGGGTGATAGGTCACCAACACTTTGGCTCCCTTGTATTGGTGGAATCGACCTCGGAGTCTGCCTACACTTTCCGTTGTTTTCAAAACAGCCCGAACGGCAACCGCTCCCCAGCAAATGATGTACTCTGGCTGAATGGTTTCTAATTGAGCCTCAAAAAAGGGACGACAGTTTTCGACCTCGATCTCGGTCGGCGTTCTGTTGTTGGGTGGTCGACATTTGAGCGAATTCATGATGTAGACTTCGTTGCGACTAAGACCACTTGCCGTCAAAATCTTGTCCATCAATTGACCAGCGGCACCCACAAACGGCTGCCCCATGCGATCTTCATCGGCCCCCGGTGCTTCTCCAAACATGACCAGCCGCGCATTCACAGGTCCCACGCCAAAAACCGTTTGCTTGCGACTGCACACGATTTCCGTACATTTGCGGCACGCAGCAGCATCTTGTGCGAGAATCTTGAATCGATTCTCGCGACCACCGACGTCCAAAGATGATTCCGTCCACCTACCCTCATCCGACGAACCGACGATGATGGGCATCGCCACTGGCGACTTTGCAGGTATCGCGACAGGGACGTTCCCAGCCGTGCTCGATGTTTCCGGATGCGAGGAAGCAGGCGGCGGAATAGATGGGGAACTTGGCTGGGGAATACCAGCAAGCTTGCTCAGGCTAACAACAGGCGGAGCAGCGGTGACGGAACGCTCGACGGACATCCCAGACTGCGGTCCCGATGAGACCAAACCCATCAAATCCGCAGATTCCACGCCCGACTCAAGCCTCACCTGTTCGAGCCATCGGCATGCCCGCTCCACTCCCTCGGCACTGGACCTCGGAATTTTCCCGACACCACAACGACGCCAGTTTTCTAGAAGCTGTAGAGTGGCAATGTGACTCCAGTCTCTCATAGAAACGTGCTTTGCTAAAGAAACCTGCAACTAAGGACCTGCCCAGAACGGAAAAACTCTCCCCTGAATCCGGGAAAGCGACTACCATAGCAGGTTTTCCTATTCGTTCTACGCAAATCCCAGCTATTGAGCTCTAAAACATAATGGCCATTCCCCGCGTCGCAATTGTCGGTAGACCAAACGTCGGCAAAAGCTCAATTTTTAACTGGATCGCCGGCCGAAGACTGGCCATCGTCGAAGACACTGCTGGTGTTACTCGCGACCGATTAACAACTTTAATCGAGCATCGCAATAAACACTTTGAGCTAATAGATACCGGCGGAATGGGGATCGAGGATTGCGACAACTTGACCGACCAGATCGAGGCTCAAATCGAAACGGCGATCGAGGAAGCGGACGTTCTATTGTTTGTGGTCGACACTCGCAGCGGGTTGGTTATGCTCGACCAAGAAGTCGCGCACCGGCTTCGCAAAGTCGACAAACCGATTCTTTTAGTGGCTAACAAAACCGACAGCCCGTCTCTCGATGCCAACACCGAAGAGTTCCGGACCTTGGGACGCGGCTGGTTGACTCTCGTCAGCGTGCAGCAAAACCGCAACAAAGACGAGCTTCTCGATTTGATCTGCCAAAGACTACCTGACAAAGGCTCGCCCGACGAAGATGTCGAGCCTCCTGTTATGAAGATTGCAATCGTGGGGCGGCGCAATGTGGGCAAGAGCACCTTTGTCAATACATTGGCAAAGGCCGAACGCATGATCGTCAGCGAAGTGCCGGGGACGACCAGAGACAGTGTCGACGTCATGTTCGAATTGGATGGGCATAAATTTATGGCCATCGATACGCCAGGTCTTCGGCGCAACAAAAGCATCAAGACCGATATCGACTGGTATGGATTGCACCGCGCACAACGAAGCATTCGACGTGCTGACGTCGTGTTGCTCTTCTTTGACTGCAAGCAACAGATGAGCAAGGTAGATAAGCAACTCGCACACTACATTTCCGACAATTTCAAACCGTGCGTCTTTGTCGTCAACAAATGGGACCAATTGGCCGGTCAATTGCCGACCGAGCGTTGGGTGCGTTACGTCCGTGAGACATTCCCCACCATGGCGTATTGCCCGATCGGATTTATCACAGGGCAAACGGGCAAGAACGTAAAGGCTTTGCTGAACCATTCGCAAATGCTTTTTAAACAAGCCAACCAGCGAATAAGCACTGGGCAGCTCAACAAGCTGGTCAAGATTGCGATGGAAAAACATGAGCCACCGTTGTATCAACTGAAGCGGCCCAAAGTTTACTACGCGACGCAAGTATCCGAAGCTCCACCGACCATTGTCTTAGTTTGCAACAACCCCCAAGGCATCCCGGCTCCTTATCAGCGATATCTGCTGGGCTTTTTGCGAGACCATTTACCGTTCGGTGAGATTCCTATTCGACTCTTTTTACAAGCTCGCAAGCGAGATGACGAACGAGATGATTTGGGCATTTCAGAGGAGCCCGGCACCCCAAGCTTTACCGTTGATGGGGAGGTCTACGAGCTTGATGAAGAGGATGAGTTCGAAGAGGATGAGTTCGAGGACGGAGAGTTCGAGGACAATGAACTCGAAGAGGATGAGCTGCACGACGAAGAGCATGATGATTTTGAAGATGATTCTGAAGATGACGTTGAGGAAGAATCTGAAGACGATCTTGACGAAGAATCTGACGAAGAATTATTGAATGAAGATGATGTGCTAAAGGATGCGGAAGCAGGGGTGGATTACGAGGATATCGAAATCGAGTTAGAGCCGCCAACTGATCGCGAGCCCAAGCGTCCTTTATAATTCCTCGTTTCCGCTTGGTTGAAGCGGCTTCTTGATTGAAGCGGCTTCTATCTGAGCGAGCAATGCGAGCAGGATCTTACCGGGGCCTGATTTGATGTCGTTGTCCTTGTCTCCGCATAAGGAGCAGCTTTGAACCGATTCGTTTCAGCCGCAAGCCTGTCCGCACCGCATTGAAACCGCCTGCGCCCGTCCGACTAAGTTAGGTCGCAGGAGAATGGAAGCGTCTCCTTCTTTGAATAAATCTCGGGATCGAACATCCGTATCCTTCGAATGATCTCTTCCTCGGAATCTGTGATGGCTACCAATTCGCCGTACTCCCTGCCTTTCGATACCGCTTGCAATAGTGGCCACGCTGGGATCTTCTTCGTCCAATGCTCTTCTCCGAATAGGATCATCGGTGTGAAGACCTCTTGAACCGCATAGTGATTCTGAGCTGCATCCTGGAAAATCTCTTGCGTCGTGCCTGCACTTCCCGGAGCAAAAATGACTCCGTGATTCGCTATCGCTAAGAGCCCATCCTCTCGAATACTGTTGGCGAAGTACTTCGCAATGTGTGTTGCGAAAACGGCGGGTGGCTCATGGCCATATAGCCATGTAGGAATACCAACACTTTTGCAAAGCTCTTCTTGACCGCTTGGGATCGGAAACCTTTCCATCACTCGCCATGCGCGGTGAAGCCAATCCGGATCGGAATACTCCTTGCCTGGCTTGCCATCGCTCGGTCGCTGCTTGAGCATATCGATAGCGGTCGATAACTCATCCAAGCTCCTGGTTGCGAAATAGGCGCCTAGATGGGTCGCTTCCATCGCACCAGGCCCGCCCCCACTGACCATCAAGAAACCAGCCTTGGTTAAAAGACACGAAAGCTTCGCAACTTTGGTATAGAACGGATCTTGGCGTTCCATTCCATGCCCCCCCATAACTGCAACAACCTTGCGACCTTCGAGCACTACCTCCAATGCTTCCGTGATGGAGTGGTCATGAAGCTGCCGAGCTAGACTTGTGCTGATCAGCGATGGTGATTTACCTTGGCAACAGTACTCTTTGTACACGGCATAATCGTAAGATGCTTCGTACCCTTTTGGATCATTAATGTCGAATCCACGAAAGAGATCTTTCACCGAATAAAGTGCGTTCATGTGGACTTTAAACTTAAAGCCCTTCAAATCAGGTATAACCACTCCCCCTGTCTGCACGATCTGCCCGGCGATCGAAGCTTCCATTTTACAGCCCAGAAAAATGGAGTCAGGAAAC
>JALOQS010000124.1 GCA_025459355.1 Pirellula sp. | reverse complement strand
AGGGGCTACCAAGAACAAAAGAGAAGTCGCAAACTGGATCAAAAAAACAACCACAGCCCTCGGGCGACGAATCTCAGTCTCTGATCGCGGCGAGATCATTGATCGTGCATGAAAAAGCCCGACAGTGGCTGTCCGATGAGTGTGGCATCCAATTAGTGACCTCCACAAAGTATTCAAGAAATGAACGTGACTATGCTGCTGAGTCACTTGGTAAAGTACATGGCGCTAGTCACGAGATAAAACCCGCCAAGGGGCCGCTTGGTATCGGGCATAAGAGGACATGATCCCTTGCGGTTGGCTATGCTTTTTGTGCGATCAAGATCCGCTTGTTGCCAGCCAGATCCTTGACTAGAGATTCGTTTTTCCACGTGCCGAGACCTTGGATGAACTCCAGAGATCGATCGGCGATCATCGGTGATAACTCGCACAGGAACCAACCTGATGGTCTAAGCTTTTCCGGCCCTCGAACGGCGAGTTGCTCGATTAACTCCATGCCGCTTTCGCCACTGACGAGCGCGATCTTAGGTTCGTAATTTTTTACGGAGCGATCTAGATCCGAATACTCCGATTCGGAGACGTAAGGTGGGTTGGATACAATAAAGTCGAGCGATTCATTGTCGATAGAGTTCAACAAATCACCTTGTCTGAGCTCTATCCTATCCGCCAAACCATGTAAGTTGACATTGGTTTTTGCGATCTCGAGGGCATCTTCGGATAGGTCGATTGCGACGATCTTTGCGGACTCGAGATGTTTGGCAATCGAAACCGCAACACACCCACTCCCTGTGCAAACGTCGGCGATCTGAAAGCTGTGTGACGGCGAGGATTGGCGGATGGCCTTAGCTCGATCCAAACACTCGATGACCAAGTGTTCGGTTTCGCTACGCGGGATCAGGCAGCCGGGTGCTACTTGGAACGATAGGGAGTAGAACTCTTTTTTGCCCACTAGATAAGCTACGGGCTCACCCTGAGCGCGACGTTTGATTAACTCGCGAAACTTCGCCTTCACCTCTTCGGGTGGCTCTTCGTTAAACGCAGTGTACAGTTCGATGCGTTGACAGTTTCTGGCGTGCGAAAGCAATACTTCCGCATCAAGTCGCGGGCTGCTGGAGCCAGACTTTTTCAGATGCTCGGTGGTCCACTGCAGCAACCGCATGATGGTCCATGGTTCTGTGTTCGCTGCGTTCTGGTTTGTCATCCGTGTTAGACCTCAAAAGCGGGCAACTTAATTTAGATCGGTGTCATCTCGCAACGTCGATCGTTCGTATTCGATTAACGCTTCCGTGACGGACTGCATGTTACCGGACATGATTTGGTCCAGTTTGTATAAAGTCAAATTAATACGATGATCCGTGAGGCGATTTTGAGGGAAATTGTAGGTTCGAATTCGTTCGCTTCGATCGCCGGAACCGATCAAAGACATGCGTTGGTCGGATCGTTCTTTCATTTCTTGTTCGCGTTTCGCTTCGTAAAGACGAGTCTTCAAGACCCGCAGAGCTTTCGCGAGATTTTTGTGTTGACTCTTTTCATCTTGGCATTGTACGACAATCCCTGTCTCCAAGTGCGTAAGACGAATCGCGGATTCCGTTTTGTTAACGTGCTGTCCGCCGGGACCGGAGGCACAAAACTTGTCCAATCGATAATCGTCAGGCTTGATGTCGATTTCAATATCTTCAGGTTCTGCCATGACGGCGACTGTTGCTGCCGAGGTGTGAATTCGTCCTTGAGCTTCCGTTTCGGGAACTCGTTGGACACGGTGGCCGCCACTTTCAAATTGTAACTCGCGGTAGACTCCTTCGCCCTCCAGACCGAGGATGATTTCTTTGAAGCCACCACGTTCGCTGACGCTGCTATCCATGATTTCAACTCGCCAACCTTTAAGGTCCGCGTAGCGTTTGTACATATCGTACAAGTCACGAGCAAAGAGGGCCGCTTCCTCACCACCGGTACCAGCCCTAATTTCCAGCACGCATCGGGTTCGGTTGGCGTCTTCACCACCAATGCTCATGTCCAGCAGTTCGTTCCAAATGGTCTCGCGATCTGCTTTGAGGCGGACGACTTCGTCTTCAGCCATGGACCGTTCATCGGAATCGTGCGACGACAGCATGGGTTCTAGATCTTTGAGTTCCTCGCCGAGCTTTTTGTATTTGCCGAACTTGTTCCCAACTTTCGCTAGCCCGCCGTGTTCGCGGAGAATGGAAGCCATGCGATTGGATTCGCTCAGGACTTGAGGGTCCGACATCATCGCCTCAAGCTCTTGAAATCGTGCGTATTTTTGTTCGAGTTGATCCCGGATTTTCATGATTGTGCTTTGTAGAAATGCAAAAACCGCCGCAGGCCTATCGAGGCAATCTGCGACGGTTTTCGAATTTTGATTGCCAGAGCCCGGTTATTCCTCAAAAGAGGCCCGTAGACCTCATCAGAGGCTACTTCGTCTCGCAGAGAGCACGGTCACCCTCAGACGAGAAAGCGGCTCAGGCAGCTATTTCTTTTTGGCTGGCTTTTTGGCCGACTGGAGAGACGCGTAGGTACCAGCAGCGAATTTGCTCTGGAACTTTTCGATACGTCCCGCGGTGTCAACGAACTTTAGTTTGCCGGTGTAGAACGGGTGGCAAACGTTGCAAATGTCGACCTTGAGCTCTTTTCGGGTGCTGCGGGTGACAAAACTGTTTCCACAACCACAGGTAACGGTGGTCATTTGGTAGTTCGGGTGGATTCCGTTTTTCATGGCTTTACCAGCAAAAATATTGGATTTTTTCGACGGCTCACCCCGGTCTTGGAGCGAGCATTCGTCGGGCAAGGTTTCTTTGGGAGGGGAATTGTAACTTCAACCCGCCACCCGTGTTAGCCCAAATCTCGGCATTTTCCCGTGGGCGAACCGCTAGATTTTTACCTCTTTGCCCCAAAATCGCGGATTGCTACGCAGCGTTTCGGGGACCTGGTTGAGTAGGCCTTGTTAAACTAAGCCGACCGTAACACTGAAATCTCTCCGAACCACTTATCCGAAACCTTATCTTAACCACGCTGTTATGATTCCGATCTCCACTGACGCCCCGCTCTATCATTACCCGATCGCTACCGTCTCGGTCATGGTCTTGAACGTGTTGATGTTTTTGGCCGTGGGGCTTAATCCAGGGGTCGAAGAAATCGAAATCGATGGTTCGAGAACTCAAGTGTCAGAACCGTCCGGACCCGATGAGATCGACCGAGGAAAAGGCTGGGATCAAGTTCTCAAGGAGGAAGAGCCGAACGGCAATGAAGTCAACGAGCCAGGATTTGACCAATTCGAGGAAGAGTGGGCCAGAGAGCAAGCTGGTCAAAATCGAGTGCGACGGCAAACTGGCTTTTTGCATCGAAATCTATGTTTGGAGTTCGGCACGTTCAAACCATGGCAATGGGTGACCAATAACTTTATGCACGACGGTTGGATTCATCTGATCGGCAATCTTGTCTTCCTCTGGGCTTTTGGAATCGTCGTAGAAGGAAAAGTCGGTTGGCTGGTGTTTTCCGCGATCTACTTGGCGGTCGGTGCGATATACGGCTTTATTCTGCAAATGGGGACAGTAATCGTCGGCATGGACGAGGGGATGGCGTTGGGGGCGTCGGCCGCAATCTTTGGGTTGCTTGCGATCTGCGTTGCTTGGGCCCCCGCGAACGAATTCGAGACGATCTGGTTTTTCGGATTCTACGGTGGTTTAACGGAAATCAGCATTCTTACCTTTGGAGCATTTTTCTTCGTCAAGGAGTTCGTGTTTCTTGGCTTGCAAGGGTTCCGCATGAGTTCGGAACTCCTGCACATTATGGGCTTTCTCATCGCCCTGCCAGTCGGGCTATGGATGGTCAAAGCGGGGCACGTCAATTGCGAAGGCTGGGATGTGTTCTCTTATCTGCAAGGCCGAACGGGACAAGATTCGAAGATCTTAAAACAAACGGAGAGGATCAAAAAAGAGAAACGTAAACGGCAAAAGGAAGAATCCCAAGCAATGACGGCACCAAGTCAACAGAATTTGACTCAGCTTCAGTCGCAAGTCGCTGAGGCGTTGGATCGCGGCGAGTTCGAGTTGGCTCATCGGTTGCATTTGCGAATCGCGTCGAACAATTCCTCTATCCAATGGCAACAAAGCGAACTGCATCGAATTATTTCAGGTTACCTTAAAGCAAAACGTTACACCGAAGCATCAAGCCTCATCCAAACCTACGTGGAAATGTTCGAGCAGGATCGCTTTGCTATGCAAGTGGCTTTGATGCGAATTTGGCTTGGCGAACAAAAGCCCCGCAAGGTCTTGAAGTACGTCAAAGGGATGAATGTTGCATTCCTCGGACCGGAACAAACCGCCAAACTAAAACCGATCGTCGAGCACGCTAAGAAAATGATCGAGGCTGGGGTGATCGAAATTCAGAACGATTAAGGATTCTTGGAAGTGGAGGCGTGCCTAAAACTGATGATTCGATACCACGCGTCACTCCCGTGATCGGTGAGCATCAGTCGACCTCGACGACTCTTGCAGAAGCCAGGAACATCATGGAATTTGCTGGCTGCTATGCGGTCCTGCCATTCTTGGTCGTGCATGGTGGCCGTCGCGATTAAACGACCGTTTAGCCAGTGTTGTATCTGGCTATTCTGCACGACGATCCGAGATCGATTCCATTCCCCGGCTGGCTTCAATGGTTTGTCTGGAACAGGAGCATAGAGATCGTAAAGAGCACCTGTGGAATTCTTAGGCTCTACTCGATGGAGTCCGTCATCGTCGTAAATCTGGTATTCGATTCCGAGATGCCGATCATCATATCGCTGCACCATGTATTTGATTCCGCTGTTGCCGTTCTTGCCAATCTTCCATTCGAACTCGAGGTCAAAATCCTCGAACTCATCCGTCGTAATGATGTGGCCACCTGCGAGTTCTGTTTGATCTGCACTCGTTTGAGACAAGTGAATCAAACCATCTTGGAACGACCATCCAGACTTGATGGGAGTACCGTCCAATGAAGTCCAATGATCGGGGGATTGAAGATGGCCGGTAGATGGAGCGTCAACGGATGGAACGGTGTTGGCTGCGTTTTGGAAACTAACCAAAGCATTAAGCGAGAGCATCGCAAAAAAACCAAGCACCGCTGCTCTGATTGAGAAGCGGTGCTGGCACGATTTGAGCTTTGAAGCTTTTTGGACCCATTGAGTGACCATGGGAACCTATGGGACTGACTGATAGGAGAGCTTATCTTCGAATGGTGACTTGTGAACCACTCGATAGCATACCATAAACATCAGCCACATCCGAAGGGGACAAACTAATGCAGCCCAGTTTGTCATTGCTGTTGCTGGCGGACCCGTGAATGCTGATTTGGTTGCCCAGGTCGATGAGATAGCCGCCGTAAGGGTTGTTCGCATCGGTGGCCATAATGGGGGCACCCGATCCGTAGTAGTTCCGGTTTCTATCCTTTGCGACGACGGAGTAACTGCCAGGCTGAGGATTCGGATCTGATCCGGTCGATATCGGAAATCTGCTCGCATATAGCTCCCCTAGAAAGAGCGTTAGCTCGTTCCTCTTTAGGTCGACTTCTGCTCGAAAGGGACCAGGGACAATCTTCAACTTGGTGCCTGATTGAAGCACTGTCGTCGGTTCCAAGCCGTTTATCTTGGCGAGAACCTCCGTTGGAACTTGAAATCGGCGAGCGATCTGCTCAAGCGATTCGCCTGCAGCGGAGGTGTAGGGCAAATCGAGATGGTGTTCTGTAGAGTAGATGACTACAGCGGCAAGTGCATCCAAGAAGTCAAGCAAATCGACTCGCTGCGTATCGGTAAGATCAGCGGAATTGTAAAACACACTCAACGTTGCCAATGCGTCTTTCAACTGACCTTTGGCCGCTTGGTCGTTCGCCACGGTCCTTGCGTTTTCATATGCCCTGCTAGCTACGACAGGAGCGTTAGCAGTTGGTGTGGTCGAATTACTCGCGGTCGATTCGGCTCCAGGAAGCTTCGGGAGAAGATCGGTCGACGGCAGATTCGTTGGTAGATTTGTGGCAGCACTCAAGCTGGGGCTCTCGGAAGCCGGTTTTGCTGTACCGAGCGCATTAGCGCCCGACGGAATTGCGAGCCCGAAGTCAGGTGTTTGTGTCTTGGCTACATCTTTAGCGGCAGCCATGTTGGAGGCCGATCCCGAAGCGGATTCAGGCAGCCCACTTGGCAACGGCGGCAATGCCGATGGGTTGGCGTTCGACGTCGAGGCTCCCGTATCCTTGGCGAGATTGTCAGAGCTGATGATCGGCGGCAAGGGAGGTAAAGGGGGAAGGTCCGATGCATCGAGCGGGGGAAGATTCAAGGCTGGATTCGAACCTGCTACCAAGTCCGCGTTGGCATCTTTGGGAAGCGTTGCTAGCGCCGGCGGAGTCGCTCCTAAAGCTGGTTCAGCCGGAACTGCTGCCGGGGCATTGAATCCCGTCGCTGGCTTGCTCTGAAATTGTGCCCACGGGTCAGCCGGCGATGCCGCATCTCCCGCAGTCGGTTGCGTTGGGCTAGACGAGCTCGATAGGAATGGGCCTGTCACTCCACCTATGTCGGGAGTGTTGGTATCCAAGTCCACGAGGTCCGCTATCTCCGGATTCAACGCTGTATTGCTGCCATTGATAGCAACGAACGCTCCGTAAATTACGAACAGTAACAGAACAACCACTAAGGCAGTCTTCAAGGTTTGCACTGCGAGGCCTCCTGACCATGCGACTCAATAAATACGACCACCAAACATCCTGTTTGACGACCTTGATTAACCGCTGTGATGCTAGAAACTAGCTTTCTGGTACGTCAATCTCAATATGCCCATCAATCTCACGAATTTGATAGGTTTTTAGCATCTTTTTCTTGGTCGCAGCGTTGCAACCTGTTGTCAATTCGTACTGCCAACCGTGCCACGGACAGGTGACGATGCCATCGCGCACGCAACCTTTCGCGATCGGCCCCCCTTGATGCATGCAAACGCCATCGATCGCGTAAAGCACTCCCGAGTTGCGAAAGATCGCGACTATCTCGCCATTGAGAAGCTCTTCTCTCGACATCCCTTCTAGCAGTTCATGGGATGAACAAATCGTCTTCCAAGTCATAGTGTTCAAGTAAGGGAGGATGGAAATAGAGGTTGTAACGTTCGAATTCGGGAGTGGCCAAATTGCTTTCACTTATGCTACTCCGAACCGAAGCCTTGAATCTAGGTAAGGTCCCTCCGATCACATCATTTTTAAGTTACAATTCTCACGCAACCCTCCTGCCAAGACGTCTGCGCTGCATGCGTTGCTTGCATGTCTGTGCGGATTCAACGCAACACTAACCTCCCAGAAACGAATTTTTCATGCGACCGATTAAGAAGTTGCTAGCCGCGAACCGAAGTGAAATCGCTACCCGAATTTTTCGCAGTGCTCACGAAATCAAAATCCGTACCGTCGCGATTTATTCGCACGAGGATCGATTCGCACTTCATCGATTCAAAGCAGATGAGGCTTATCAAATCGGAAAGCCGGGCGAACCGATTCGCTCCTATCTCGATATCGATGGCATTGTGCGACTGTGCCTAGAATATGGAATTGACGCGGTTCACCCCGGATATGGCTTTCTCTCGGAAAACGCGGAATTCGCGAGGGCTCTCGAACAATCGGGCATTACCTTTGTCGGACCGAGTGTGCGAGCCTTAGAGCTGCTCGGCGACAAAGTGGCCGCGCGAGCCATCGCGAAAAAGGTTGGTGTACCGGTTCTCGAAGGCTCCGCACAAGCGGTCGCGTCACTCGATGAGGCTTTCCAGACGGCGAGCAAAATGGGCTATCCCGTCATGCTCAAAGCGTCCAAAGGTGGCGGTGGTCGCGGAATGCGAGTGGTTGAATCCGAAAAGGACTTGGCCATCAATCTGGAACAGGCCCAACGTGAAGCGAAAAATGCCTTCGGTAGTGACGAGGTCTTTATCGAGAAGCTTGTTGGGAAAGCTCGGCACTTGGAAGTCCAAATTCTAGGTGACCAGTACGGTAACCTCATCCATTTGCACGAAAGAGATTGCTCGGTTCAGCGACGTCATCAGAAAGTCGTCGAACTAGCGCCTGCACCGAACCTGAGCCGCAGTGTAGCCTCGGAGTTGCATGAAGCTGCGTTGGCTATTGGGCGAGAAGTGGGCTATCACTGCGCTGGTACGGTTGAGTTTTTGTACGATACGGAATCGAACAAATTCTATTTTATTGAGGTAAACCCACGTATACAGGTCGAACACACCGTCACCGAAGAAGTAACCGGAATTGACTTGGTTCGATCGCAGATTCTCGTCGCTCAGGGAGAGCGGCTCGGGAATGACGCCTTAGGTTTGCCTCTGCAACAAAACGTTCAGATCATGGGGGCGGCCATCCAATGCCGCGTTACCACCGAGGACCCTGCCAACGCATTCCGACCGGACTATGGACGAATCACTCACTACAGAAGCGCCGGTGGACTAGGTATTCGGCTGGACGCAGGTAGCGCGTTTAGCGGCGCCGTGGTCAATCCATTCTACGATTCGATGCTGGTCAAAGTGACGGCTCGGGGACGAAATCTTGGCGAAGCAGCCGCTCGCATGGAACGCTCCCTCCAAGAGTTCCGAATTCGAGGAGTTAAAACCAACATTCCTTTCTTGATTTCGCTCATCACTCACCCGACCTTTTTGGCCGGCAATGCGACGACCCGAATGATTGATAAGACGCCGGAATTGTTCCAGATGACTGAGCGTCGCGACCGTGCCACGAAACTGCTGAGCTACATCGCGGAGACAATTGTCAACGGCAACCAACTGGTCGGGACAAACATCAAAACCATTCGACGCGAGCCCGCCCCTGTTCCGAAACTGGATGTGAGACAACCTGTTCCCGATGGCTATCGCAATCAGTTCTTGAAGCTTGGTGCTAAAGGTTTTTGCGATTCGATTCGAGGTTCGAAAGAGCTCTTGCTAACCGATACGACCATGCGAGATGCGCATCAATCGCTCTTGGCAACTCGACTGCGAACTTATGATTTGCTTCAGATCGCAGACGCCTACTCGCGACTCGCATCGAAATTGTTCTCAATCGAAATGTGGGGTGGAGCCACGTTTGATACGTCGATGAGATTTCTTTCGGAATGTCCTTGGAGCCGATTAGCCGAGCTACGACAAGCCGTTCCTAACATCCTCTTTCAGATGTTGCTCCGAGCTTCCAATGCGGTGGGATACACCAACTATCCCGATAACGTCGTCAAAGCATTCGTAAAGGAAGCTGCTGATGCCGGCGTTGACATATTCCGAGTATTCGATGCTCTCAACTGGACTGAGAATATGCGGGTCGCTATGGATGCGGTTATCGATTCTGGCATGATTTGCGAAGCAGCCATTTGCTACACGGGAGATATCACCAATCCTAACCGCACCAAATACTCTCTCAAGTATTATGTCGACCTAGCCAAACAGCTAGAAAAAATGGGTGCTCACATTCTGGCCATCAAAGACATGGCTGGATTGTGCAAACCAGCCGCAGCTCGTAAACTGGTCGCTGCACTGAAGCAAGAGATCGGAATACCGATCCATTTCCACACTCACGATACTGCTGGTATCCAAGCGTCATCGATCCTCAACGCGTCGGAAGAAGGGCTTGAAATTGCCGATGGTGCCTTTGCATCTATGTCCGGCGGTACTTCTCAAGTCAACTTGAACACGCTGGTCGAGGCACTTCGGTTTTCCGCGAGAGAAAGCCAACTCGATACCGATACGCTTACTCAAATTTCCGAGTATTGGAAAGCCGCTCGACAATACTACGCTCCGTTCGAAAGCGAATCGCTAGTGGCTGCTGGGGATCTTTATCAACACGAAATGCCCGGCGGACAATACACAAACCTGTACCAACAAGCCAAAGCACTCGGGCTCTCCGATCAATGGGCGGACGTCTGCAAAAAGTACGCCGATGCAAATCAGTTGCTAGGTGACATTGTCAAGGTTACTCCTACGAGCAAGGCGGTCGGTGACTTGGCATTGTTCATGGTCGCTAACCAATTATCTGCTGACGATATCGCTGAAAATCGTCGCGAAATTGCCTACCCTGCTTCGGTCATTGATTTGGTCGGTGGAAACATGGGGCAGCCCCCCGGTGGCTTCCCGATAAGTGTCAAAAAAGCCATCCTCAAAGATCGAGAGGAATTGACCGAAAGACCAGGTGAAAGCTTGCCGCCAGTCAACTTTGAGGAAATCAAAGAGACTCTACATCGCAAGCATAAAATCGATCCGAGCATGCAAGACATCGTTACCTCGGCTCTGTATCCCAAGGTCTTTGATGACTTCCTCAAGCAGAGAGCCACCTACAGCGATTTGTCCATTCTGCCATCGCCAATCTTCTTTTATGGACCAGAGGTTGGGGAAGAGTTTTCGATCGATATCGAAACGGGCAAGCGTCTCATCGTTAAGTTCTTGACCGTCGGTGACCCACGTCCTGACGGGACACGAGTCGTCTTTTTTGAACTCAATGGACAACCCCGCGAAATTGAGATTAAGGACAAATCAATCGAGGGCAAAGCGGCATCACGCGTTAAGGCTGATCCAGCAGACTTAACCCACGTAGCAGCCGGAATGCCGGGCATGGTCATTGGCGTGACGATAGCAGTGGGCGACAAAGTCACCAAAGGACAAAAGCTGTTGGCACTAGAAGCCATGAAGATGGAGACCGTCGTCACCGCAGAACGTGACGGCGAGATCACCCAGTTGCACGTCAAGTCGGGCAGCCAAGTCGAGACCGGTGATCTGCTACTCGTGCTTAAATAGTTGCCTCGCACTGAG
>JALOQS010000412.1 GCA_025459355.1 Pirellula sp. | reverse complement strand
CACATCGAAAGCAGATGGTCGGAGGCCAATTTGCAATTGTCGCATGCAATAAGCTGCTGCTCATTCGCTTTGCTGAGCATTGCCGCCAGCATCAAGTGTGTCGCTTCGGGGCCACGAGCAAAAAAGTGAGTGGCTTGGTCAGGGTGGCGATGTGCTTCATTGACTAATAATCGACCAAGATCGACAACGCCCGGCCGTGTAAGAACAAGGACGAGAGAGGAACCAAAATCGACTAGATGCTGCCGAAGGTCTTCAAGTTTTTCGAGTTTGTCTATCTGTGGCGGGGGAGAATAGTCGCCCGTTTCTGCCTCTAGCACG
Organism: Pirellula sp.; assembly: GCA_025459355.1. GTDB lineage: Bacteria > Planctomycetota > Planctomycetia > Pirellulales > Pirellulaceae > JBKCUI01. The sequence goes on along the minus strand of JALOQS010000412.1, from coordinate 3,286 downwards.
GCTCGAAATAACGCATCCTTGTCGGCATAGTGACTGTACACAGTAGCTTTGGATACCCCCGCTTGTTCCGCGATGGCATCCATCGAGACAACAGCCAATCCGTGCTCCAAGAAGAGACTCCGCGCCGCATGCAAAATGGACATGCGCTTTCCTGGGTCCTTTGGGCGACCTTTGGGTTTAGGTTCATTCTCACCGGCCATTTTTCATATTCTCAGAGTTGACTCGCAGCTGAAATGCAATACTATACGGTTCAGTTTAGTATATCCAGCCTGGGTTGTCGCAATCTTGGCGGTTCTTTCCCACAAAGTGTGATCAATCCATGCTGATTTCCGACCGTTGGTATGCAGTTCTTGATTCAAAAGAGGTTCCTCGAGGTAAACCTGTGGGCGTTCGGAGACTCGGAGAAGAGTCATTGGTTTTTTGGCGTGATGACAAGGGAGAAATCTGCGTCATGCTGGATCGATGTCCTCACCGAAGTAGTAAATTGAGCATTGGTCGGATTGTAAACGGATGCATTCAGTGTCCCTTTCATGGGTTTGAGTTTGCCACCGACGGATCGTGCAAGCTCATTCCCGCAAACGGTCGCGCCGCGAAGATACCAAGGGTCTTTCAGTGTAACGTCTATCCAACGCGAGAATCGCATGGGTTCATCTGGATTTGGCATGGAAAACCTAGAGACGAATATCCACCGATTCCTTGGTTTACTGATTTAGATGGATTTGAACATGCAACAGTGCGGAAGGAATGGGATGTTGACATATCGAGAGCCGTCGAGGGGCTACTGGATGTAAGTCATCTTCCCTTCGTTCATCCCAGCACAATTGGTCGGGATCAAAGAACGCTTGTTAATGGGCCGTACACAACATTGAAGGACGATGTTCTTCGGGTCTGGATTTCCAATCAGCCTGACGAAGGACTTCCAGCGATGAAACCTAGTCAACTGCCACCACCCGAAGGAGAACCGACCATTGAGTTTCGCTTTCCAAACCTCTGGCGATTGCGAATTGCAGACAGTGTCAAAGCAGTCAATGTGGTTGCACCTGTTGATGAAGGGAAATGCGTGATTTATCTAGTTAGCTACCTCAAGCTGCCCTTGCCAAAGGTGTTGATACGGCTTGCTGCCAAGATCAGCAATGTCTTCAATCGCTATGTTCTGTCTGAGGATTACCCAGTGATAAGATCACAATTGCCAAAGGTGGCCGATCTAGAAATCGGTGAACGGTTCATACCCGCTGACCGGCCCATTGCAGTCTATCTCCAACATCGCCGAAATCTCATTCAAGTGACGGATAATGCATCAGTGCGACCCGGTAAGCTTACGTGAAATAACCGGGAGCTAGCGGGTTTTAATGGGTATGACTTATTGGACAAATCTACAAACGTGTTTAAAGTACGCGAGTACAACCAGTAAGTACTGGTGAAATAAAGAGGGAGGAGAATCGTCTCTTAAATCGACGGCTTACTTAATGCACCGTGCAAGATCAGCTCAAGATGCGCTTCGAGCCATCGTCGCGTGTTAAGCTTCTCTACCGAGTCGAAGGTCATCTTCCAAATCGCAGCGTGGATAGCGGGGGCGACGAGGACCATTGGTTCCTTCGCGTACAAGCCGTCGCGGAACTCACCAGACCCAATGCCTTTACGAATCAACTCGCGAAGCATTTTTCGTCCGCCAACCAAGATCTCTCGATGATAGAACGCAGCTAGTTCGCTGAATCTTTCGCCCTCAGAAATCAGCGTCTTGAGAATCATGCGTCGTTCGTCATTCTCAATCATCTGTCCGTAAAAGTGCGTGATGATCTGTCGCAAAAGGTCTGCCTGCGATCCTTGCCACTGTTCCGACATCGCGGCCGCCATAGCGAAGACCGGCTGAACTCGATCGCGAACAATCGCCTCGAAAATTTCCTCTTTCGTCGTGTAATACAAGTACACGGTTCCCTTGGCCACGCCTGCACGAGTCGCAATCGACTGGATTTTGGCGTTGGCGAATCCCTTTTCAGCAAACTCATCCACTGCCGCCTGCAAAATCTCAGCAGGTCGATCGTCTTTTCGTCGTTCGCGTGGTTTTCCCTTGACCATAGCTTAAAATCGCCTATCCTAGTTAATGACCAGCCGGTCAGTTGTCGATAATATTTTTGGTGGATCATACCAAATTCAGGAGGTTACTGCGATGAACCAAACACTCACAGAGGACCTCGCTCCCGTGTCGGCCACCCAAGAAACAGGTTTACTTGAAGCGGCAAACGAGAGTAAATCGCAAGAAAACACATCCGAATCAAGCTCATTACCTTTGCGGAGCGTTGACCGTCGCAACGAGCCGATCCGTCACTCGAAACGCTACCACTACAAATTGTTCATGGCTTTGGCAGTGCTAGCCATTGCTGGTTGGCTCGCAAAGGATCGTTTGATCGACTGGTTTCCGATCAGCCGTCCTCAGTCCAACGCAGATATCCTAAGGCCGGCCATCGAAAAGGTTGTTTCACTGGGGCGTTTGGAACCTGAAGGAGAAGTGATTGAAGTAGCGGGCTCGAGTGGCTCTGGCGATGCTCGTGTTCAATCGTTGACAGTGGACGTTGGCGATCATGTCGAAGCCGGCCAAGTGCTGGCCGTGCTGGACAACAATGAACAATTGCGAACTCAGCATGCGGTCGCCCAAGCTCAGGTGGAGCAAGCTCGCGTACGTCTTCAGCAATCGCGTTTGATTGCGTCAACGACTTACACTCAGCTTCATGCAAGTCTCGAAGCGTTAAGATCACAGCGTGAAACCAATCGTATTGATCTTCGCCGCCAGGATCAGCTTCGCAAATCCAAAGCGTCATCCGAACAAGAATACGAAGCAGCTCTGCTTGCCTTTACAACCTCCGATAAGGCGGTTGCAGAGGCCGAAGCAAAGCTGGCTAGATACACCGAGAACCCTGAGGATTCTGTCGACGTCCAAGTTGCTCAAGCAGACATTCGTGTTGCGGAAGCATCATTGCAAAATGCAGCCGCAGTTTTGGATCGCTCTTTAGTTCGCGCTCCAAACGCAGGTACCATTTTGGATATCGATCTTCGCCCCGGTGAACGCATTGGCCAGCAATCATTGCTTCGTATGGGAAAAACGGACTCCATGCTGGTACGCGCTGAGGTGTATGAGAGCGATATCGCTAAGATTCGGAATGGGCAATCGGTAACAATTCACTCGCTCGCGTTTGATTCACCTCTCACGGGGCTCGTGGAAAAGGTAGCTACGCTCGTTCAGAGACAATCCATCGTCGACAGCGATCCAGCAGCCAATACCGACGCGCGT
>JALOQS010000411.1 GCA_025459355.1 Pirellula sp. | reverse complement strand
CGAGAAGACGGTTCCGATTCGATCCGGATCGATAGAACCCGCCGTCACACCAGCTTGTTTACACGCTTGCATGGAAGCGGCAAACGCGAGTTGTATCTCCCGGCACATTACCTTGATCGACTTGCGAGGTTGAATGTGTTCTTTAGGATCGAAACCCTCGATGGATGCAGATAACCAATGATATTCGCTTGACCCATGGATCTGGGTAAACTTGCGGACGCTCGATTGTCCACTCAAAAGAAACTGGAGATGTTCATCGACGTTCTTACCGGTCGGCGCAATAGTACCGAGACCTGTAATAACAATATCATCTTCGTTCCCATCATTATCAGACTGGGATGTGCTCGCCGACGCCATTATAAGTTTCTAAATTTGGAAGTTGAGTTCAGGGGCTTGGTCTGGCGTCGCATTGCGAATTCGCAACTTCGGTTTTTCCAGCACGACCGTCGAGTGCGGTGCGACGGTGCTTGTTACCCAGACACTGGAACCGATGACACTATCATGGCCAACGATTGTGTTGCCTCCGAGAATAGTCGCATTTGCGTAGATCACAACCCTGTCTTCAATGGTTGGATGCCGCTTCGCTCCGCGAACTAATTGCCCATCTAATTGCCCATCTGCATCGGTGGCAAAGCTCAAAGCCCCGAGGGTCACACCTTGATAAATCTTAACATTATCACCAATCTCGCACGTCTCACCGATCACCACGCCCGTTCCGTGATCAATAAAGAAGTATTCGCCGATGCGTGCCCCAGGATGGATGTCGATTCCTGTTTGTTTGTGAGCCCATTCGGCCATCATCCGAGGAATAAAGGGAACTCCGAAATGGACTAGCTCGTGAGCGATTCGATAAACCGTTACCGCCTCAAGCCCCGGGAAGCAAAAGATGATTTCATCGCGATTGCGAACGCTGGGGTCCCCCTCGTAGGCTGCCTCAACATCTTTAGCCAACGTCTCTCTCAGCGCTGGTATCCTCTCCAGCAACGCTATGGCAATCTGTTGCCCGTCCGCTTCGTAGTCTCTCTTGGTCTCGCATGGATTGGTCCCACTGTCTTTGCTGTCTACACGATCGGCGTGCATCAGTGCTCGAGCGATTTGGGTCGTGAGCCGGTCATGCAACCGATCTACTAGATCACCAACGTGATAAGCCACGTTCCCAGCATGCAGTCCCTCGCGGCGTCTGAAACCGGGATAGAGAATGTCTTTCAAGTCTTCCAAAATCTCGACGACAACTTCGTACTTGGGAAGCGGACAATGCCCAAGATGATTAATGCGATCATTCCTCGAATAGGTACGAACAATTGCGTCCGTTAAACGCGGAAGCTGTTCCTTTAGTCGAAAATCAGAAGCCATGGTGTCGCTTCAAATGGAAGGGAGTTGGGCTGCGAAAACTAAGAACGAACCCTTGCCTATGCAGTTCGGCTCATTCCAATCGGCAATACTATTGTTTTTCGCAGAAACCAACCAAACCACCCATCTTACCCATTCCTCCAAAGCGTGGCAAACAGGGCCCCTGGATCATTAGCCCTGAAACTACCCCATGCTGGAGTATTAGCAACACCACCGCTGGAGAGACTCTTGTAATTCTGCAGCGGCGGCTTCCACATCGTTCTGACCTGCTCCGTGTCCTAGTCCATAAACGAAGAACACGACGTCACTCGTTTCTTCATCGATTTTCCCAGCCAACGAGTCCTTGACTGGTGTGCCAACCGGCTTGCTCCTGAGATCGCCTCCGCAAACGCAGATGAGCCCAGACAAGTCCAATTCATGACCTACCGAATTGAACACATAACTCTCGCCCGGTTGCCCAAATCGCACTTTCGCCCCCTCGGGAAAACAATCCTTCTTGAGAAGACTGATGGGAAAACCAGTCCGGACGGACACGATGTTCAAACAATCCACAGCTCGATTTACTCTGGGAAAGTTTTCTTCACTTAAACAACGAAGCAAATACTCCTGCGCTGGTTTGCTGCGCCCCGATGGCTTGAACCCACCCTTTCTCAGCAATGCTCGAACCGCGTTTCGACGCTCTTCCCACCACGGCTCGGCCACCGCACGCTTGGCTTGTTCGAGCTGATCCGCGAACCAATTCTCAAACCCCGCGTCATAAGGCTGGTTTTTCAATCCCGCGACCGTTAACGCGCCCAGGGCAAGTTCGGTAATTTCGTTTTCTAGGGAAATCATGAAATTTCGATCGTTTGGTTGATTGAACTGATATTTGGCAGATTGACGCGTGATCCGCACCAGTTTAGCATCGGACCGAGGCACAGGAACCGTGCCGAACTTTTCTCTATACAAGACCATCTTTGGAGATCCTCTCATGTTTCGAAAGCTTGTTCGGTATTCGACCGTCGCCTCTGCGATAGGTTTGGCCCTATGCCTAAACCCATCTTTGTCTTTGGCCGAAACCAAAGCCAATCAACTAACCAGGCAAGAAGAGTTGAGTGGATGGAAACTCTTGTTCGATGGCACCTCAGCTGACAACTGGCGCAACTACAAATCCGACAAACTCTCCGATGGCTGGCGGGTCGTCGATGGAGAATTGGTTCGAAGTGCGGGCGGCGCGGGGGACATTGTTACTAAAGAACAGTACAAATACTTTGAACTTCTTCTGGAGTACAAGATCTCTAAAGGTGGCAACAGCGGACTCATGTTCCATGTCACCGAAGAGAACCCTGCACCATGGCACAGCGGACCTGAAATACAAATCCAAGACAACGTCGATGGCCATGACCCACAAAAGAGTGGTTGGCTTTATCAACTTTATCAACCCACCACACCACCATGGATTAATGCGGTCGAATCTCTAGACAAAACACGACCCGTCGGAGAATGGAATCAACTCTATCTGCGCATCGCTCCGAATCAATGCGAAGTCTCCATGAATGGTGCTGTCTACTACAATTTTCAAGTAGGCAATAACGATTGGAACCAACGCGTTGCGAAGAGCAAGTTTGCAAACATGGCCGGATTCGGCAAAGCGGTCCAAGGACATATCTGCCTCCAAGATCACGGCGATATGGTTTCCTTTCGCAATTTTAAAATCCGAGAGATCCCTGAGAACGGAACTGTAAAGCAACCTATTGATGGAGTGCTTGCTGCACGAGGCGAGCCTGCGTTCCCCAATCTAAAGTGGGAAGGCTGGTCCCCGAGAGATGAAGATGGTAATCCTACCAAGCCGCTTCGTATCCTAGAGCTCACTTACGCAAACGGCTTTCCAAAGCGACTCTTTGCTATGGATCAACGTGGTTGGATCTTTACCTTTGAAAACCGACGAGACGTTGAGACTGCAACTCGATTCTTGGATATCGAATCCAAAGTTAGTCCATGGAACGGACCTGGTGCGAACGAACAAGGCTTGCTGGGCCTAGCCTTTCACCCCAAGTTCAAAGACAACGGCGAGTTCTTTGTCTCCTACATGTCTCCTACACGAGAAAGAAAGACGACACCTCTATCATCGCTCGCTACCGCGTGATGAAGGATAATCCACTCAAGGCAGATCCTGCATCGGAAGAGATTCTCTTGGAACTGCCCCAGCCTTACAAGAACCATAACGGTGGTCCGATTGAGTTTGGGCCAGATGGTTTTCTATATATTGCATTCGGAGACGGCGGCTTGAGAAATGACCCTGTTAAATCAGGACAAGACCGCAATCAATTGTTGGGTTCCATTTTACGTATCGATGTGGATAGCAAGTCTCCTGGCTTGAACTACGGTATTCCTGCAGACAATCCGTTTGTCAACGCAACGGGAATTAAGCCCGAGACCTATGCTTACGGTTTTAGAAACCCGTGGCGAATTGCATTTGATAAGGCATCAGGCCGACTTTGGATGGGTGATGTCGGACAAGATCTCTACGAAGAAGTTAACGTGGTTGAAAAAGGTGGAAACTATGGTTGGAGTGATCGAGAAGGAAGTGCTCCCTTCGGTAACAATCCACCTGTGGCTGGTGTCGGTCCTTACATCGAGCCCGTATGGCAATACGATCACATGGCTGGCAAGTCCATTACCGGTGGACGAGTGTTCAACTCCAGTCGAGTTCCCGAACTAAAGAACAAGTACATCTATGCAGATTACGTTAGCGGTGCGGTATGGGCATTGTCCTACGACCCAGCGACCGGCAAAGCGACTCGCAACGAGCAATTAATCTCCGGTGGTGTACCAATCTTCGCGTTTGGTGAAGACCAAGAGGGAGAGATCTATTACTCGCGCGACACCAATCGCTCCGAAGTGCTATATCGATTCGAAGTCGACCCAAAGTAGCATTCCCAAAACACCATGATTGCGGGCTGAGATCGGGCTTTTATCCAATGCACGCCCTGCCCGAACGGCTCTCCTGCCGTCGTAACGCAGCCTCCGACGTCCTAAACGGACCTCGGCGGGTGCAAAACTGGTGAAAACATTAGGAATCTGTGGATGGGCAAAATTCATCGGCCGTCATATAGTTCATTGTCGTCCCGCGACGTGGCAATTAGCATGGCTCTGCCGAATACTGCAGACTCGCCTCCCTGCGATACGACAGTCCGAATTTTATTCCGCAGAATCCAATCATGAAGAATATCCGCAATTTTTGTATCATCGCACACATCGACCACGGCAAATCGACGTTGGCCGATCGTTTGATTCAAGCCTGTGGAGCGGTCTCACAACGCGAATTTCACGATCAAATCCTCGATTCGATGGATATCGAACGTGAGCGTGGTATCACCATTAAGAGCAACTCCATCTCTCTGAACTACAAAAGTGCTGACGGACAAGACTATTTGCTCAATTTGATCGACACCCCGGGCCACGTTGACTTCTCCCACGAAGTCCGTCGCTCGCTGATGGCCTGCGACGGTGCATTAATCGTCGTGGATGCCTCTCAAGGTGTCGAAGCTCAAACGGTTGCCAATCTTCAAACGGTTGCCAATCTTTACTTGGCTCTGGAGTATGATCTCGCTCTTCTTCCCATCATCAACAAAATCGACTTGCCAGCCGCCAACGTCGAAAAGGTCCGCGAGGAGATTGACTCCGATTTGGGATTGGATCCATTCGCCGCTATTCCTGTTTCCGCGAAAACCGGTGTCGGAATCCAAGATGTCTTAGAGGGGATCGTCGCGCATTTGCCTCCCCCTAAAGGAGATCCTAATGCACCGCTCAAAGCGCTAGTCTTTGATGCCCATTTCGATACGTTCCGAGGCGTGATTCTCCAAGTCCGTGTTGTCGAGGGGACTCTCAAGACAGGTGACATGATTCACTTCATGCACGGAGGTCGCAACTATAAAGTCGACGAGTTAGGCTACAACCAAATCAAGCTAGCCCCCAAAAAGCAACTAAGTGTAGGAGAAGTTGGATACATCGTTGCGGGTGTTAAGAGTGTGCAAGATATCGAAATTGGGGATACGCTAACGCTGCTTGAGAATCAAGCCGATGCGCCGATT
>JALOQS010000123.1 GCA_025459355.1 Pirellula sp. | reverse complement strand
GCGATCTAGCAAAAGCTTTCCATCGGCGAGCGGGCTCATGTGAACGACGATTGGCTCGATGTCTTGGGCCCGCAAACCATCTTTTCTCGTCGAAAGCTCAGTCATGGTTTCGCCACAAAACGTGCATCCAGCATGACGAACGAACACCAGCAGCTTATTGCCGTTTGCGAGGAATTGATCGACCTCTTCGCCATTAGAAACGAGGGTCTCGGGGCGTTGGTCGAGGGGAAGAGCCCCGTAACGAACATCGGGTGACGAGTGATGCTTGAACGCGAGATACAACATCGCCGCAAACGGTAGCCACCAGATCAAGTCGTTGGACAGGATGGTCACCCCCCATTGCAACGGCAGTTCGCCCGATCTCACTGCCCCCACAAAACCGATCGGCCCAAAGATTTTACCTAAGAAACCGACCAGCACGATTGGCCAGTGAATTCGAAAATCCCGTGCGGCAAACCAATATCCGATGCCATAAACCCCGACAATCATTCCAACACATTGCCAAATACCAGGGTAGTTGGGCCGATCAATGCCTGTGAGATCGAAGATATGGTTGGGAAAGAGGATCGTCCACGCTCCCCATGCTAAGTTATAGATCGCCGCTAGTCTTAGAACGATCGCCGGCCATTTGGGTGCGGAGTCCATAGAATTTTTTGAATCAATTGTCACTAAAAGGAGGAGGGAACTGACTGGTGCGTTTCGATTCGGAATGCGTTGCAGGAGTCGGTGAGTCATCTAGATCTTCATCCAAAACGTCCGTGAGGTTCCTCATCAATATTTCATAACGGTAGATGACATTGGGCTCGCCGAGCAATGTATGCTTAACATCGATTGGTATGTTAACAGCATAGGCAATGATGTCCGTAAGGATTCCGAGCGGGAGTTGTTGGGTCAGCAGATCGCCAAATGTTTTCGAGTTGGCAGCATCATGAGGAATCATAGCGCGAAAGACGGCTAACAAGTTATCTCGATATTGATCCAACAATCCAACTGATTCGGCAGGGACAACGTCTTCGATCATTTCCACGTGGGCTTGCCGAAAGGGAGTATTCACCTCAAGCTCCTTGATAAGCCGAGCTCTAGCCAATCCTGCTAAAAGGATATTGTGGCGTCCGTCGTCGGTAGGCGTATGTGAAATGATCCGGCCTATACAAACGAATTCACCCATTTTGGGTTTGCGATCAATTTCGCTTTCCCAGCCCGGAATCAAGAGGGCCATGGTGATGAGATGATCAGACTCCAAAGAGTCACTTAGCATTTCGCAATAGCGTGGCTCAAAGATATGGAGAGCCTGAATCACGTGAGGGAACAGAACGAGGTTTGGCAGCGGGAACAGGCGCACAATTCCGTCAAAGTCGTCAGGTATTCTCGCGCTTTCCCAATGTCCCATAACGGTTTCCGTGTGTTCTGGTGGCCTAATAGCTCTCGGTAGCTCGCTAGCATTGTAGATACGTGGCTAGCAATCTCGAGTCGCTAAGCGTCAACGGCGTGTTTTTGCAGATCCTCGAGGTCAACGAATTCGAGGGTCGAGATATGCGTGGATTCGAGCACAACTTTCGGGGCAACTCCAGCCTCAAAAGCCTCTTTCCATCTCAGAACACATAAACACCATCGGTCTCCTGCCTTAAGGCCCGGAAAACGAAACTGCGGAAGAGGAGTCGTCAGGTCATTTCCACGAGATTTTGAAAATTGCAAAAACTCGTCCGTCATTACGCCGCAAACCAGATGCAGGCCGATATCGTCCGCACCCGAACGGCAGCAACCATCTCGAAAGAAACCAGTCATGGGATCGGTCGAGCAATCTTGAAGTAGTTGACCAAATACGTTTTTGGCGTTTGACATGAAGCTGTTCTCCAACTTTTTTCGCAGTGAGTGTTGCCAATCATTACATCATGCAATGAAAAGGCCAATCTCTTTGGGATGCCATCCGCTGGCTCATTCCCGCGAGCAAGTTGCACATGGTACCATTTTCTGGCCGGAGTAGAGACGTAAACTCGCGAGTGTAAAACGAATAGATGCCCACGGCTTTTGGTAGACATTTCCCCTCGTTATTAGCAGCATTCAGGAAACGGGGCGGAAAAGGCGAAATTCCTTGCCGGTGGATTTGATACCTGCCTTTAACATCAATAGCCCGATCTTTAGTTTGTCTGGCTCTCTCATTCGAAACTCCTCGATGTGGGGACTGAGAGAGGTCGGTTCGCCACGAACAAAGATCGATCCGCCGATCATGCCCTTTCCCATTTCAGGCCCGACCGTTCCTCCGACTACGATATTTCCATCTACCATCCCCATGCCTAACAATCCTCCCGCGTTTCCGCGAATGAGAATATCAGCCCCCTGAAGAGCGATCCCGGCTCGGTCTCCCGCATTCCCTTGCACCGCAATGAGTCCGCCGGACCCCATGGCTCCTAAGCAATTACCAACGTTTTGCTTGACTACGATGGATCCCGAGTGGACGGAATGCCCCAGAAAATCTCCGGCATGCCCTTCGACGACGGCGTCCCCCAATCCATAAGACATCAAACAAAAATCGCCGACGGACCCATCCATGTGCAAAGTACCCGAGGCTCGAACTCCCGCTGCAATGAAATCTTGGCTGGAGCAACCAGTCATCAAAATCTCGTAGCCATCAAAGGTGCTGTCCGAATCTGGTGGAGCGAATGCAGCTAGCCTGTCGCTCGTCAATTTCTCGCCCGAAGATTGCTTAAGATCGAATACGATGCGGACTGGCACGGCAGTTTTTTCACTTGTTTAGCGGCGTCCACTGAAGCCCCCACTCATAACTCCCCCATTGAAGCTCCCGGGACTAGACGCCCGAGGACTACAAGGTTTTGGACTAAAAGCAAGGTTGTGGACTGGAAGGCTGTGGACTGGACGATTGTTGTAAGGCTGTTGTGATGCGGTTGAATTTCTCTATTCTAGTCAACTTTGCGGTGCTGCCCAGGTACGGATCTCATCAGAGGAGAAAAGCTGGTCCGAAGAGAAAAGCTGGATTGTGACCCAAATTCCAGATGGATTGAGTATGATACGACTCTCTGACTTCAGCCGGCGATTTTCCTACCGGCGTTCGCGTCAATGCTCCGAACTTCAACTTTGTTCACGAACCAGATTTGCCCATGACCGAGTTTCAATCTGAATCCGATGGTCCTGCAGCTAGTCCGCCCATAGCTCAGGTGCAGCAACCTCCTTTGCAACAGCCACCGCTCCTACCTGCAACCGCGCCAGCGATGGCCTCGCAAATGACTTCGGAAACACGCGAACTGTTTCAACGGGCGGTATCAGAAATCAGCAAGATATTCGTGGGGCAGGACGAGTTGATTCTAACGTCCATGGTTGCTTTGTTTTCGGGTGGACACGTCTTGATCGAGGGGGTCCCCGGGCTTGGAAAGACCCTGTTTGTTCGAACTTTGGGACATGTGCTCGGGTGTCAATTTGGTCGTATCCAGTTCACGGCCGACTTGATGCCATCAGATATAACGGGTGCGCCCATCCTCGACTTAAAGACTCAAGACTTCCGATTCCGCCCCGGGCCGGTGTTCACGCAATTTCTTTTGGCGGACGAGATCAATCGCTCTCCCGCTAAGACGCATGCCGCGCTGCTGGAGATCATGCAGGAGTATCGCGTGACCATCGACGGCGTGAGCCATGTGGTCCCTCGTCCCTTTTTGGTCATGGCGACTCAAAACCCCGTCGAGAGCGAAGGCACTTACTCGCTTCCCGAAGCTCAGCTGGACCGTTTTATGTTCAAGGCGATTGTCAATTATCCTGCGGAGTCCGATGAAGCGCGGGTACTGGAATTGCATTCGCGGCAAATCGATTTGGCTACCGTTCTAAAGAGTGAGGTCAAGCAAGTTGCCGATGCCGAATTGATCCAGAAGACCATTCGCCAGAACGCGTCGACGCTTGTAGAGCCTAAGTTGTTGAACTACATCAACAAGATTGTGAGAGCCACACGATCTTGGCCTGCCTTTCATCTAGGTGCTTCGCCACGAGCTGGTATTTCTTTAATGCAAGGAGCGAGAGCTTTGGCTGCTTTTCGTGGACGAAACTTTGTGGTCCCGGATGATGTGGTCGAGCTCGTATTGCCCGCTTTAAGACACCGAGTCACATTGACTGCCGAAAGTGAGGTCGAAGGTCTTTCCGTAGACAACGAACTGCGATCGTTGCTTCGGGGTATCGAGGTTCCCCGTCTTTAACACAGAGCCCTTTAAACTCCGCTTTAGCGCGGACTGACCCTACATGTTTATAGAAACGATTGGTGAGTTTCTCCCGTTTTGGGCTCCTTGGATTGCAGTATTCGTTCTTACCACAACGCTGTTCTTATTAGCGATGGTACGGAGGATTTATCCAACAAAACAGTGGTGGCTTTTGGTGGTTCCCTCTGTCGTGCTTCTCTTGATTGCCGTCAAGTTCCCCGGGCTAATCCCGTTCGTTTATTTCTTGGACATTCTCGCACTGGTAGCGGTTGCGTTCGATTTCTTTACCATTACCAAGGCCACAAAGATTCGGGTTGAGCGACAGATGATCCGCACGGCATCGTTAGGCGGAACTCAAAACGTTGAGTTGATTCTGGAGAATCGCAATTCCCGTGGACAAAGGCTGGAGATTCGGGATGGACTGCCACCCAATATCACGGCATCACCCGATAGTCAAAAATGCTATGTGGCATCGCAACAACGCCTCGAACTTAACTACACGTTAAACCCCAAAAAGCGCGGCGCCTTTCCATTCGAGTACGTCTATCTGCGATTGGTCAGCCTCTTCGGTTTTTGGTTTCAAGAGATCAAACGCCCGCTACCAGCCATGCTGTCTGTTTATCCCGACATGAAACAATTGGCCGAGTATGCGGTCTTAGCTAGAACCAATCGCCTGAGTTTGATCGGTGTCAGGAAAACGAGAAAGCTCGGGCAAGACAACAATTTTGAACGGCTTCGCGACTACACCCAGGACGACAATTACAAGCATATCGACTGGCGTTCAACAGCTCGCCGAAACAAGCTAACCGTAAAACAGTTCCAAACCGACCAAAGCCAAAGAGTGATGTTCCTCTTGGACTGCGGACGCTTGATGACCAGCGAGTATCGTGGGCTTAGTCTTCTCGATTACGCTTTGAACTCGATCTTAATGCTGAGCTACGTCGCTTTGCAGCAAAAGGATTCCGTCGGCCTATTGTGCTTCTCGGATCGAATCGAATCCTACGTTCCGATTCATGGTGGCCCGTCACAGATGAACAGAATCTTGCATGCGGGATTCGATCGTTTTCCATCGCTTCGACAAACCAACTTCGATCAAGCGTTTATGCATTTGTCGAAACACTGCCGCAAGCGTTCGCTAGTCGTTCTCGTGACGACCATTATCGATGATGTCACCGCTGCGCAAATAACCGGATATCTATCCAATCTCTCGGGTAGGCATCTTCCGCTGCTGTGTTTGCTGAGAGACCGCGCGGTATTCGACTATGCGGATAATCCTGACTTAGATCCCTATGTGCTCTACCGCACGGCAGCCGCTGCTCAGTTGCTGACGTGGCGGCACCAAGTCATTCAAAGAATGCATCAAGCGGGCGTGCTCCAAGTCGACGCTTTTCCCGACGAATTAACTTCGCCGCTGGTAAATGAATACCTAACGGTCAAAGCCAAACATTTGCTTTAAGATTGACGCTGCCGATGGGCCCAGCGGCGGGGCTAAGCGGCAAAACGATCTGCAGCAGGGATCACAAACGCTCCGCTACGACTTGTCGATAGAGCATCGATAATTTGTTCGGCCGTTTTCAGTGCTTGAGCTCCCATGATGCCGGGTACAGTCACGTCTCGACCATAGCGTATCGCTTGCAACCACTCATCATGCTCCATGGCGATCGCATTGGCAGCAGCTGGTTTGTCTTCCGTTTTGTGAAGCCACTCCGAGAACAAAACGTCCTTTACTTTGGCACGTTCCATCGGTGGCAGTTTGTCCGCCAATCGTTTTCCTTCAAGCACATCGTCATGGGGACGAGTTCGCGTAACGGTCCCTTGGGCAAAGTCGATTCTTGTGAGCTCGGTGTCGCAGCCGATCTGCATACATCGATTCATCGATTCGGAGACCCTCGAGGCGCGAAGCTGTGCCATGGTTCCATTTCGGAAGACGAGTTGCGCCACAGCCATGTCTTCATGTTGTCCGAGGACAGTCCAACCAAAGGCAGAGACGCGTTCAACCGACGACGGCACTATGCTTAGTACAAGATCGATATCGTGGATCATAAGATCAAGAACGATCCCGATATCGGTGCTCCGTCCCGTGTAGCAACCCTCTCGGGTCGCTTCTATGTAGCGAATAGCGTGCGAATCGATTGTCCGTTTCGCAGCGGTCCACACTGGATTGAATCGTTCGACGTGACCGATCTGAAGCGTTAGCCCCTTGGCGTTAGCTTGATCGACCAGTTGCTTGGCTTCGGTGGAGTTTGTAGCGATTGGCTTTTCGATGAAGCAATGAATACCATTGTTCAAGCACCACATCCCCACCTCATGATGAAGAAAGGTCGGGGTCGCGATCACAACCCCGTCTACAAGACCGGCAAGACTTTGGTAGTCAGCAACGGTCGCCAGCCCCAACTGCGAAGATACCAATTGACGCGAGTTAGCGTCCGGATCAGCGACACAAATTAGGTCGCAATCTGGATTGGTCGCGAGTAGTTTGGCGTGAATGCGTCCTAAGTGACCACCGCCGACGACCGCGACGCGCGGCTTGGAAAAGGGGTTGTTTGTCATCGTAGTCGATTGTTTGTGGATTACGCTGCGGCAGAGTTCGAATTGCTCGCGGCTGAGCTTCGTCGATCCCGACCTCGGCCATGTTTCCCGAGGGCCGAGTTCTCGATAAAGTTGAACAACGTTTCGAGTTCTGGCAAATGATTGCCGTCCACCTGCAAAATCTCACGAGCGTGTTTCACACCCACTTTGGAGCGATACAACAGTTTGTGAGCTTCGCTAATGGCGCGAATGGCTGGAGTCGTAAAGTTCTTGCGCTTGAGAGCGACGACGTTGACGCAGCGGGCTCTCGCGGGAAATCCCTCAGCGAGCATGTAAGGTGGAACGTCTTGTAATACGCGAGACAGTCCACTCACAAACGCATAGCAACCGATTGATGCGTAATGGTGGACAGCCACGCCACCACTCAAGGTCGCGTCGTGCGCCACGTGAACGTGACCACCGAGCATAACCGTGTTGGCCATGATTACGCGGTCTTCGATGATGCAGTCATGGGCAACGTGAGAGTTGGCCATAAAATAGCATTGATGCCCCACGCGGGTGATTCCTTCATCTTTTTCGGTACCACGATTCACCGTCACGCATTCGCGAAAGACGTTGGAGTCGCCGATGATGACTTGAGTTGGAGAACCTTGATACGACAGGTCTTGCGGTTCTGCACCGATCACGCATCCAGGGAAGAAACGATTATCGCGACCGATCGACGTGTGCCCCGTGAGGGTCACGTTGTTTTCCAATCGAGTGCCTCGCCCGACTCTAACGTTCGGTCCAACAACGCAGTGATGACCAATGCGTACATCGTCGTCAAGTTCGGCTCGTGGGTCCACAACAGCAGTGTGGGCTATGATGGTTGGCATGGTCAATTTCCCAATCTTTTCATTGATTGGAGAAAAGCTGAGAGTTCTTTTGAAAACCTCATCCCGCTTTCCTCATTTGTTGTTTGTCTGTTAACTCAAAAAGTTCTTGAGCGAGTCTTCCATTTAGATTGTGACCGCTACGATGAGCGATGATCTTTCCCTGAATCCGATGTTGGCAAAGGGAAAGATCGCCGATCACGTCGAGCAGTTTGTGTCTCGAACACTCGTCTTGATAGCGGAGAGAATTTTCTATCGGACCATGATCACCGAAAATGATCAGGTCTCTGTACGTCACATGGGTAGCAACCCCTCGCGACTGTAGCCCCTTAGCATCCTTCTCTTCCAAGAAAGTTCTTGCAGGAGCAATTTCTGTAGTAAACGTTTCGCGATCAACCAATAACGTTGACTCGCACTTAGGCACAGAGCTGGTGGGCCCGTAATCCAAAACGTAGCGAATGGTCAAACCTGGATCGCGCGAGGGGATGGCGAGCAAATAGTTCGACTCGTCCCCAATTCGGATTGGTGCGCAGATGGAAACCATCTTTGCCGGAGCCAACTGCCGTCTCAGACCTGATCGTTCCAAAGCGATCGCAAAGGACAGGGCGCTGCCGTCCATTCCTGGCATTTCCGGCGCATCGCATTCCACGATACAGTTGTCGATCTGCAATGCGTACAACGCGGCCAAAACGTGTTCCACCATCTCAACATGCGCACCGGATTGAACGAGCGTTGTCCGCAACTGCGTGTCACGTCGATGCTCAACATGGGCCGAAACGATTGGTTTCCCTGGAAGATCGACACGACGAAAACGAATTCCCGAATTAGGCTCGGACGGCAGAAACGTCAGGCTTACCGCACGGCCGGACCAATAGCCTCGGCCGCTAACGTGCGATACATGTTCGATCGTGTTCTGATAAGGTACGAGCTGCATTCTGGAACGAAATCCGTTTCGTGTCAAAATCCGGTGAGCATCAATCAATTAACGGCGCAATCCGTTGTTATTGCCGTTCAATGGTGGTTGTGCGACTTGAGGCACTGCACCCTTGGTCGTAGTATTGATCGGCACACCCTTCTTGATGTACTGATCTCGGAGCACCCACAGCACGTAGTCGGTGATATCCAAACCAGGAGCTTGGAACAGAACATCCCGTTGAAGTCCAAAGTTCACACTTTGTGGCTTCTTGGGATCCATCTCGTCTTGTTCTTTGCTGTAGCGGAGCACGACGTCGTACTTGTAAGCTGTCGCGACCGTCTTGATAGCTTCGTTGATATCGGTGTAGGAATCGTAGACAACCTTGGCTTGCTTTTCGGCAAATTCCTTTTCCTGGCCTAGGAAATCAACCCGAAGCTTGCTCTCTTTGTTAAGTAGCTCTTCTTGCTTCTGCTTGAAGTCAGGAGTGTTAGGATCGTAGTTCTTGACGATGGTTTCGCTTTCGGTGAGAAGCGACTTGCGTCGGTTCTCGATCGCATCGTGGGCAGCTTCCATTTCCGCTTTGATCTTTTCCATCTCAGCATTCATGGTGGGGTGGGCTTTGATAATGGCCCCGACGTCGACCAAAGCGACAGATGTCGGCCCATTTTTAGGCGGTTGTGAAGGCGGCACGTTTTGCGAGGGAGCCTGGGCAAAGACCGAAGCGGTGCCAAGGCCCATCAGCGCGACTGTCGCGAGAGAAAATCGAAAAAGCACTTTTGAGCACTCCTTGCTAAGTGATTTTGGAAAATTCAGCTATTTCGGACGACAATCGTTCCGTCGATCGCCGCTGAGTCTGGTGGTACCTTCCACCAAGTCCGCCAGGATTCTTACAACTCAGTGATCCCGAGTAAATAGAGATCTTGAGTTTCAGAACAACTTTCCAGACCAGTTCATCCTCGCCAAGCTGCAAAAGTTGCCAGGGTTCGGTATCGGATCACCGTTTGCCGTCAGATTCAACAAAATGCTTTTATTTTTACGACTTTTCTTCTGCAAACGCGGCTCACTGCTGGCCCCGCGTTCCATTTAAGGAAGCTTTGACGGGGAAAAATGCTGCTGATCAGCCGGATTACGGGGAAATCGTTCCTGGAAGAGTTGCAGTCTGGACTTGTGACGTTTTTTTTCTCCCCGTAAACTGCGTGGTTTCCTAAGGTTTTAGACCTCAAAATTAAGTTAGCCGAATCCCGTTTCTATGGGCCGATTTACGACATCCATTCTAGCAATTTCTGCCGTACTAGTAATCGTTGACCTCGATTGCTGCTGGCTGTCTGCGCAAGAAGGAAACGAGGCCCAAATCGTTTCGCCAGATCAATCGGGAGCCGCAGCGACTGCAGCGGGAACCGCGAGCCAGGCGACGGAAACACCCGCAGATTCAAACCCTCCTGCAATCGCAAAAAATAGCGGTTCCGAAGTGGTTTCTAACGGGGATGCTTCTACTGGTGACGTTTCTACAAACGACGCCGGGAAAGCGAACCCGGACGGGGAATCCACCACACCCAACTCGGCAAAGCCCTCATTCAGCGAAGCCTTTTTCCGCAATCCGCTCAATTTGGTGCTCTTAGTTTTTGTAGCGCTATACGTTTTGATTTTATTCTTGCCCAAACAAGCCAAGAAAGAACAGAAAGCGTTACAAGCGAGGTTGGCCAACCTTAAGAAAAACGACCGCGTGATTTTGAACTCAGGAATCCACGGGGTCGTCGCAAACATTAATTCGGATGCAGGCACGGTGACCCTACGCGTCGATGAAGGCAGCAATGCCAAAATCACGGTAGACCGAAATGCAATCCGAAGTGTTGAAGCCTAGCGACTGAGATGTAACCCTTTCGAGTCGGACCTTTGGTACGGACTATCCATGTTTGAACAAATGAATTTGTTTGCCCAGAATGCTCTCGGAGATGGAGCTTCGGGCGCTAGTGATTGGCGAAGCGGCCTTCTCAATTTAGCCGTTTTCGTCGGCGCCATTTTGATTCCTTTTCTTCTCGGAAAATGGCTGGCGAAATTCCTTAGAATGCCAAACGCTACGTTCGGCTTCACCACGATCCTGTTCTTTTTGCTTGGGTCGTTGACGATTTTGTTTCTTCCCAAGATCGACAAGACAGCGACCAAATTGCTTTACGGTCCCGACATCGTGGGAGGCATGAACCTGATCTACAAGGATTTCGTGGTGCCTCTGATCAACCGGCTCAACCCCTCAGGTACTCTCGAAATCAAAATTCGTCCCAACGGCGACGATCGAATCGAAATTACCCTACCCGCAGTCGACGAATCCGAAGTCGCAGAAATCGAACGATTGATCACCCAAGCAGGTATCCTCGAATTCCGCATCGTCGCCAATCGCAGCGACCACAAAGACATCATCGACCGAGCAATCGCTCAAGCCAACTCGGAGGATGCCAACGTTCGCGTCCGACGCCGTGTCACCATGGCCGACAAAGCCACCGGCCAAGAGAGAGAGGTCGGTCTCTGGAGACGTGTTGGGGCTGTCAACAATAATGGAATCATTGAATACGACGGCTACGGTTTTGGTGACTTGGTTCGAAACGGACAAACCGGGCGAATCATTGAACCACCTCCGACCCAAAAACCAGGTGATCTCGACGCTTGGCTCAAATCGCAAAAAGTCGAAGTCATGGAAATTCTGTTGGCCACAGAACGCGCTGGCAGACCTTATCGAGTAGTAAGTGGTGTCCATTTGCAAAGAGCTCAAAAGAGCTTCGGCAAAATGGGAGGTTACGAAGTTAACTTTACCATGACCGCCGGTGGATCTAACGAAATGCTCGCCCTGACCGGCGCGAACTTGCCCACGGGCGAATTCAAGCGACGAATGGCGATCCTTTTGGATGAAAAGGTACTTTCCGCTCCAACGCTGAACGCACACATTTCGAGCAGCGGCGTTATCCAAGGAAACTTTACCGAACGAGAAGTCCAACGTTTGGTCGATATCCTAAATGGCGGTGCTCTACCAGGCATCCTCAGCCGAGAACCTGTGGCTCGAAATGTCGTGGGAGCCAACATGGGTGAGCAAGCGATCGCGCAAGGCTTTCAAGCCAGCGCTTACTCGCTGATTGCGACCATCGCGTTCATGCTGTTCTATTATCGATTCAGCGGAATGGTGGCGACCCTCGCGTTAGGCTTTAACTTGATCATGGTTATCGCTGTGATGATTTTGATTCGACAACCGCTGACCCTCGCCGGTGTTGCCGGTCTGGTTCTATCGGTAGGTATGAGCGTCGACGCAAACGTGCTTGTGTTTGAGCGTATGCGAGAAGAAATGGAACGCAAATCGGCTCCGCGAGTCGCGATCCGAAACGGCTTTGACCGAGCATGGTCCGCGATCTTTGACTCGAACTTAACGACCCTTATATCCGGATTCATCCTCTATTGGGTGGGAACAGAACAAGTCAAAGGCTTCGCAGCGACACTCGTTATCGGTATCGCATGCAGCATGTTCACAGCCGTCTTCTTCTCTCACAAGATTTTTGACGTCGCCGAGAAATTGCGATTCCTCAGTTTGAACATGGCTGACTACGTCAACACCACCAAACGATCCTTCTTTGGCGATCGTGATGTTCAATTCATGAACTACGCGAAACCAATGGTCGCGATTTCAACCGTCGCTTGCGTGCTGAGCCTCATTCTGGCGTTTGTTCGCGGAAGCGATTTGTTCGATATCGATTTCAACGGCGGTACGTCAGTAGTGTTTTCTCTGGAAAAGGGTGTCCCATCCGAGGAAGTGCGAAAGATCGTTACCGGAGCATTTGATAAGGACGAAGCCGGTATTCCCATCCAGACCTCGTTGATCAGTGTTAAGCTCGATGACGCCGAGAAAGATTCGGTTTACAAGTTGGATACGTCGATCAAAAAGCAATCCGATGTAACCGACCGACTCTTGACAGGCTTTTCAAGCGACTCTGCGGCCCGTCTAGTCACTTACGATGTGGATGTTCGCATGACGAGCTCCAAAGACCCGCAATCGTATCGCCCGGCAAGCTCAGCTGTGAAACTGGTTTCCTATCAAGAGAACGGTACCGCACAGCCGCCGACTCCGCCAGCAACACAACCACCCGTCGCCGAGATCACCGAGTCGACACCGGTTGAAGCAGCCCCGACCGCCGATGCGGCACCTCAGGCCACCCCAGCAGTTGCTGACGCGAAGACAACGTTTGGACTCTCTTTCAAACGTAGTTTCGGAGAGGGAACGGCTAAAATCGCCTCGAAGCAACTGATGGAAGAGTTGATCAAAGCTGCCGAAGCAGCCGGCATTACTCTGGTCGATGCACAAATCGAACTCAGGCCTGTTGGTTCAGGTTTTGAAACTTGGAATCGTGATTCTTCCGTCGGTGCCACGGACTGGGAGATTACTCTTCCGTTTGATTCCGCGACCACAACCAAGATTGCGGACGCGCTCAAGTCTCAGGTTCGAGGTCGCCCTATTTGGCAATCCATCAGCCAAATCGAAGGCAGCGTTGCGACCGAAATGCAACGACGCGCTTGGGCAGCATTGATTCTTAGCTTGGTTGCGATTACCGCGTACATTTGGTTCCGTTTCCAAAGCCTCTCCTATGGTATTGCCGCTTTGGTTAGTTTGATTCACGACGTGATCATTACGCTTGGTGTTTTGGCCGTAAGTCACTGGTTGTTCCAGCCGCTAAGTTTCTTACTCCTCGAAGACTTTAAGATTTCGCTCACCATCGTTGCTGCGTTTTTGACCATCATCGGATACTCGCTCAACGATACGATCGTGGTGTTTGACCGCATTCGAGAAGTAAAGGGTAAGAGCCCGCGACTCACTGCGGAAATGGTCAACGCCAGCACGACTCAAACCCTTAGCCGTACGTTGCTAACATCTAGCACGACCATTTTTGCTTTGATTTTGATGTACGTGTTTGGCGGCGAAGGCATCCACGCATTCTCCTTCTGCTTGCTGATTGGTATTGTCGTGGGTACTTATAGCTCGGTGTTTATCGCAGCTCCAACCTTGCTTTGGTTCATCGATAAAGAGCAGTCGAGGAACAAGCGAATCGCTTAATCACTGTCTTGCAATTGCTGTAATCGAAAGTGCCGAGCGATCAATCGCTCGGCATTTTTTTTGGTGCGTCCGATTCCATTGCTCAGCGAGAGGTCAATGCAATGAGCCGTCCAAGTCCTAAAACTATTTTCTTTGCGTTGATGTTCTCCGCTCTGACTGTGGGGGCGAGCCGAATCTCGGCGCAAAACCTGGAATTGCAAATGCGAGACCGTGACTCGGGAGCAGGAGTTTCTGCGCGACTCCGATTCACCAAAGGTGAGAAACAATCTGGCTTGCCTCGCAATCTTCTTAAAGTCGGCAAATGGACTTTGGCAGAATCGAACATTCCTATTGTCCCCAAACCTGGCGAGTTCGAATTCCTGACGCAAAGAGGTCATGAGTTTACCGAGATTCGAGGCGGATTCACGATTGAGAAGGGAGCAAAGGATGTCGTCACAGTAGAAGTCCCTCGCTCCACCAACATGCGAGAAGAAGGCTGGTATAGCGGCGATCATTTCTCGAGCTTACCTGCAGAACTCCTCCAACGATGGCAAGAGGCAGATGCGATCGATATGGTCGTCTCTTCTCGACCAGCCGAATCGGATGCATCTGACTCAACTCCAAAAACCAACACCAAACCGAAACGCAAGACCAAAGATGATATCGCGTTAGAAGCCGCTGGGGAAACAGAACTCGGCAGAAAACTATCGACCGAATCGTTTCGATGGAACACGTCAGGTGGAACGATCATGTTTCACCCAACTCGCGAAACCGAAGTGCTAAGCATTGGAAACGAGAGCAGTTTGCTCCAAGCGATGGAGCTGTTGTCAGATTACGATCGCGTTAAAGACTTTGTGCCCGAGCTTGAACAGATTTGGAATCGAGATACCCCCGTTCTGCTTAGCACGACTCGAATCAAAGCCGCACAGATTTTGAATTCCGCCAACACTCCCGACGGTGACGCGAAACTGGAATTCAAACCTAATCAATCGCCGACAAATGCAATTCGACTTTCTGGCAAGATGATTAAAAAAGGAGTCATCGACGAAGTCTTTGCACCGATTGCGGAAGACGATCGTATTCGATACCGCGATGGTCGTGGGATTGGGTTGTTATCAGAAAAAATCTTTTGGACGATTTTAGAAACGGGGCTGCGAATCACACCGACCGCATCGAGTGGATTCGGCGATGGCGAATCTTATTTAGGATACAACAGGACTTACGTTCACTGTAGCGAAGCCGTGGAGGAAAGTCTCTACTGGCAATCGGTCTCTTTGGGAAACACCATGGTGACTAACGGACCACTCCTACGAGTCACCATTAACGAAGAGTTCCCCGGTTCAACGCAATCGTCGCGAGCAGGTGAACCGATCGAACTGAACATTGCGGCTTCGCTGTCGGTTCGCGATCCCGTAGATTATTTGGACGTCGTTTTTAATGGCGAGACCATCTATAGTGCTAAACTCGAAGATCATTATCGAAAAGGAGAGTTTCCTCCAATTTCGATCGACCAGAGTGGATGGCTGGTGGTAAGAGTGGTTACCTCTCACGATCATTTGTATCGCTTTGCAACCACGGCTCCATTCTATTTCGAGTTCGATGGAAAGACGCGAATCTCTACCAAGAGTGTTGAATTCATGATGGATTGGCTTAAGCGTTCCTCTGAATCGATCCTGAGTCAAAACAAGTCCGATACACAAGTGCGAACGATCTTAGAGGCAGCCGAGCAATTTTGGCAAGAACGTCTCGAACAATCCAATGCACCTTAGCTCGCCCCCATGGCGAATTAAGGTTCGAAATGCAATGGCAAGCTTGAAGTCAATGGCTTTGTTGGGCAGACGAGGGTTGAGCCGGCTCTTTGGAATCTTCGTCCTCGACAGGTCGCGCACGCCACCAGCTAGCTAGAATGGAGCCAGTAACGTTCATCCACGGCGCGAAGAGGACCGATGCCAAAGCCGCTTGGGTACTTTTGAGGACTTCGCTCGCCAAAGTTGCCCCCATTCCACCGTTTTGCAACCCTACCTCGATGGCTACCGTTCGGCATTCTGCCTCGCTCAATCCAGCCAATCGACTCAGTCCATAACCAAATGCGTAGCCGGCCAAATTATGCAGTCCAACTGCGATAACCAGAAGCATACCGACCGATTGCAAAGCGTCACGAGCATCGGCCATGATAATGGCGCAGATCAAACATATCGCCAACATCGCGAGACGGGACAGCGTTTTCTCGGCGGACTCTGTACTCCATCCCCACCATCGAATCGCTCGATTGACAACCAATCCCCCAGCGATTGGCAATACGACTGTGGTCACGATCGACCATAACATTTTCCAAAAGTCCACTTCTACCAATTGCCCCGCCAACAACTTCATCGCTAGAGGTGTCATGATCGGTGACATCAAGGTCGAGCATGCCGTCATGGTCACTGACAACGCGATGTTTCCCTTAGCGAGATAGGTGATAACGTTCGACGATACACCTCCTGGGCACGCCCCGACCAAAATGATCCCCGCCGCGACCTCGGGGGGCAGTCCCACCATCGAGGCGAGCCCCCAACCCACTAACGGCATCACGCTATATTGCAGCCCGCAACCAATGGCCACTGCTTTTGGCATCTTCAAGACGCGGGCAAAATCCTCGATGGTCAATGTCGCACCCATCCCGAACATGGCTATCTGGATTAACGTCGGCACAACACCCTTTAATCGCACCCCAAACCAGTCCGAAAACAACTCAGGCCGCAGATAAGCAATCCAAACAAAAGCAACAACCCAAAACGCAAACCCAAACGTTCGCGTCCGACTATACAAACTCATCGCGACAGCCGCTGCCAACACAACCACTTCAAGAATCATTCCCGCACCGCATCATTTCTTGTTTCCTAAATCCCGGATGTTCGACTCGCTAAGTTCAATCGACGGCATAGCGTTGATAAATGTCAACGATGCGAGGAACCAAAGCAGCGGGAGCAAAACGTTCCCGCATCGATTCCTTTGCTTGAGCTCCCATGCGGCGAACGGCCTCGGGATCGTCGATCCAAATTTTAATCACTCTCATCAATGCTTCAGCACACTTAGGCGGCACCAGCATCCCATCCACATCCGAACGAATGCACTCAGGAACCCCACCGACCGCTGTTGCCAATGCCGGCACGCCCGCCCCCATCGACTCAAGAAGAGATATCGGCATCACCTCGCGCAAGCTAGGAAGGCATGCACAATCGATCCCCTTTAGTATCTGTGGAATGTCGCTCCTCCGACCAAGCAACATGATGTGCTCGGTCATCGAATGTTCCTCGATGTATTGCCGGATGGTCTGTGCATACGAATCTTCTTGCGGCCCTACCGATAACAATTGAACGTTCTCGCCTGATTGACGGAGCTTTGTTACCGCCTGGGCGAGATACTCGAATCCTTTACGCTTTTCGAGAGTCCCAATCGTTCCAATTAAAAAACTGGACTGCGATACCCCCAGCATCTCGCGAGCCTCTTCGCGAGTGAGCGTACAACTCAAACGATCGGGATTGATAAAGTTAGGAATGATGGACATGCGTTTCCGAGGAACCAAATTTAGGAACCGCTGAAAACGAGCCACACTCTGACATGGCACGATGACATGATCATTCCACCACCAATGAGGCTGAAAGTGCGGCATGTGACAAGTGGCAATCGATCGGAATCCGTAAAACCGCGCCAATAGAACTCCGAAAAAACTAGCCCCGCTCAAGTGAGTGTGCACAATCGAACAAGCTTGGCCGCGAAGATACTGTGCGACCCGCCCCAGCTCCTTCCTCTTCCTCTTTAACGTCGATTCAAAGAGCCTAACGTTTTCGTGCTGAGGCTGAGCGGCAATCCACGCTCCCGGTCGGTGAAGAAGATGAACCTGATGCCCCAGCCTGGCCAGCTCCTGGGCAAGATCATAACAATGTCGAATGGCACCGTTGATTTCCGTGCCTGTAGTCAGAAGTGCGATTCTCATCCCGGCAAGATACTAACCCGCTCCGCCGCATCCAAGTGGAGGTAACGAGCCAACGACCGTTTCCCGACCCAAAAAACACCACTTTCTTGATGAGATT